>CAYFGI010000166.1:0-1535 GCA_964342785.1 uncultured Thermoproteaceae archaeon | reverse complement strand
CGAGGTGGTGGTGAAAGACGGCGTGGTCGAGCTGACCGCCGAGGGCAGATGGCTCCTCGAGAAGACCAAGGACGTCGTCGCCGAATACGTGAGGAGGACGTTGGGCGTGCCCCTAGGCTGATACCCTCCTGACGGCCAGATCCATCAGCGGCTCAAGCACAGACTTGAGGCTCGTCACGGCGCGCTCGCCGCATTTCTCCACCGCGCTTTTTCTTATGTATATGAATATATGCGGCGCCCTCCTCCAAGCCTCGTTGACGGCCTCAGCCAGCGGCGAGATCTTGGAGAGGGGGAGGGGGCCCATGGACGTAGATATGTACAAGTCCTCCGCATATGGATCGAAGCTGACGTAGGATAGTATCAAGTCGTCGGGCGACAGCTTGCACTCGGCGATCTCGGCGAGCTCGACGTTTAGCCGCTCGACCAACCTCTTCTTCAACTCGTCCATGACGGCCCAGTGCAGAGGCCCGAGCTTGTCCACCATCTCGTTGACGCGGACGGGGTCCTTGAAAACCTCGAGGAAGTCCTTCTCCCTCTTCCATAGGGTTATGTAGTCGGGCGGCCTCCGGGACAGCAGATCCCGAAACCTCCTATCTCTGACCATCACGGAGACGAAGTAGTCGTCGGTGGCCTTCCACACGTTCTCCTCGTCTATCTGCCCCGCCGCGAATCTAGCCAAGTCGCATAGATACTCGCATATAATCGCGTCGCCCGAGCCGTTGGCGCATTTAGAGATGTTGTCGGCGAGTATCCCCCGCGCTATCTCGGTGAACAGCACCGTCTTGTGGTGCAGATACACATGCCTGTATAGGTTATAGCGCGTGATGAGGTAGCCCTCCAAGTTCACCCTAGCCTTCTCGTTGAACTGGAACCTCCCCTCAGCCACCTCCAAGTTCTCCACTATGCGCTCGAGGTCTATGTGAGTGAGGCTGGTGCCGACGGCTGCCCCCGTGAAGAACATATCGCGCATAATGTAGTCCAATCTATCCGCGTCGAAGGAGCCGGAGAGGATGTTGCTGAACAACTTAAGCTTTCCACTCCTCTCGAAGAGTAGCGATTTGACGATGTCCGGGTCGTAGCCCAGCTCGGAGAGCCTCGGCGAGAGCCTTTCGACCAACAGCCTAGTCGTCGTCTCGTGGGGCTTCCCTCTATCGAACAAGGATAAGTCGATGTCTAGGCACCTCCTCCTCAAGGCCATGTGGATCAGCTCCCTCGAGAGCGCCTCGAAGGAATGCGAGAAGGGCAAATGCCCCAGGTCGTGGAGCAAGGCGGCGACTCTTAGGTGCTTCAAGAGCCGCTCGTCGATCTCGCCCATCTGTTGCATGACGCGCTCGCCTATGAGGGTAGCTACGTGCATAACGCCGAGGCTATGATCGAAGCGCGTGTGGGTAGCCGCTGGGTATACCAGGTAGACGAAGCCAAGCTGTTTGACGTATCTAAGCCTTTGTATGAGGGGCTCGCCGTCGATAAGCTTGACCTCCTCCTCGGTCAATTTGATGAAGCCGTGGACGGGGTCCCTCACGGCCTTTTTATAC
>CAYFGI010000165.1:0-1627 GCA_964342785.1 uncultured Thermoproteaceae archaeon | reverse complement strand
ACCAGCGAATTGCGGTCATCGGAAGACCGTAGGGGACTAAGGGACTTCACTTCCTTATCCGCTTTAGGGCCGCCTCCCACGTCTCCTCCACGTCGAGGAGCTCGACGTATCTACGCGCTAGATCGGCCTTTGCCCGCTCGGCGTTGTAGATGGGCACCCCCTCCAGTATCGATAGGAGCAACGCAGGCGGCGCATCGTCTACGTCAACGACGTCCACTTGGTCGTAGTCTAGGCCCAGCGCATCGGCCACGTCGGCCGCCAGCATGGCCAGATCCCACAAGCTCTTCCTCTCCCTGAACTTAACCGCTAGATCCACGTCGCGGCCGCAGCCCTTTTTAGCCAAGGAGCCGAACACCACCGCGTACTCCACTCCGTGTTTTTCCAACACGTGCTCCAAGCCCCTCAGCTCGTCTATGCACGGGTCGCCCGGCAGTTTGGACTCTATAGCGTCGAGGACGCGGGGCATCGTCGCGACGATAGACTTGAAGGCCTCGAGCTCCTTAGCTTCGTCTAGGTGGTAATACCTATGGATTATGATGTTGCGGAAAGCAGCAAGGCCTTTCAAGAAGTCCTCGTATCCGCCGATTTTCTCGGCCAAACCTACGGCCGGCTCCCTATACGTAGAGGGCTTCTCGCCCCTCTCCGCCGCGATCCACATGGCGGCGAGATCCAGCGTGGACTGGGCGACGAGCTCGGCGAGCCTCTCCAGGGCGAAGATATCTGTCCCTGACTCGAGCCTCCTCGTCAGCAGATCCAAGTATCTGCGAATAAGGGCCAGCTGTTCCCTCAGGCGCACGAAGAGCTACGGAGGCTTGCATAAAACTATTATCCCTCTCGGCTATCGGCTTGGCGTCATCATCGGCGGCGCTTGCCAAGCCTATAGCGCGAGCGTTGAAACTTTTAAGTGGCGAGCATGAGCGCATCGTGGAGAGGATCAAGTTGCGGCTGGCGCCTGGGCTTGAGGTTGATTTCGTCGATAGGGAGCTCGCCCTTAAGAAGACCGAGGAGTGGGCGGCAAGCGGCACGTTCCCGGTCCAAGTGGTCTTCGGGCCTGAGGGCTGTGGGAAGACGGCTTGGCTTAGGCAGTCGGCGGTCCTCCTAAGGGAGCTGGGCTTCGACGTCCTCTACCTCAACCCGATAGAGAAGGAGGTATACGCCGAGCTAGGCGTAGAAGACGTAAGGAGGCGTATCGCCGAGATTCTACGCGATATGACCGACGAGGCTTGGGCAAGGGCAGTATGGGCCGCCGTGGATTTGGCAAAGGAGCTTATCCGAGCCGGGAGGCGCAAGGTAGCCGTCTTGGCTGACGACGTGTTTCAAGCAATAGGCCTAAACAAAGCCGCGATATATGTCAAAGGTCTCCTCGGCCTCATAGAGCATCCTCCCGCCAGTTACGAGAGGGTAATAGCGGTGGTGGCCACCAGCGAGGGCGTTACGAGGAGAGAGATAGGGAGGCACGACTGGGCGGATCTACTACCCATGTGGAATCTACCTCGCGACGGCTTCCGCCAGCTCTACGATCAGATACCGGGAGAGAAGCCTCCCTTCGAGGAGGTGTGGAAGGCGACGGGTGGCAACCCTCGGTTGCTGGAGGAGCTCTACAAGGCCGGATGGGACGTGGAGGCGG
>CAYFGI010000164.1:0-1640 GCA_964342785.1 uncultured Thermoproteaceae archaeon | reverse complement strand
AGGCTGACAGCCCCCACAGACCTAAGGGAGATAACCGCCTACCTAGACCTAGCCGACGTAAGCGAAGGCGTGTTGACCCAGCTACAGCCCAGAGAATTCTTCATGGCAGGCCTCATGAACCCCCTCAGGAAGCCCATACTCCTAAAGATAAAAGAAGTTTGACAAGCGCCGGCGGGGCTGGCACGGCCGCGTCGGTGGCCCGCCGGGAGGCCGCCGGAGGCGGGGGCTGTAATGTGGAGAGCCGCTGAGGCGGCTCGCCTCGGCGGACGCAGATCCACCTGGCCGGGGGCCTTGACTTGAGGTTGAAAGCTTAGCGCGTCACGTTGAGGACGCATCTTAATAATAGAGATGCGGGTTGAGCTATATGCACATTTAACATTGGTAAAGATCATATAGTTTTATTTAGTTGATATAATTGGTGATGCGAAAATCTTAAATAATCAAGCCACTGTGTGAATATGGTATTCTCGAAGAACCCAGTGGACATCACGAGGGATAGGAAGTTCTCCGCCGGGGAAGTCGCCGATTCGCTCAGACTCGCCATAATGGCCGAGCTGGACGCCATAAACCTATATCTACAACTAGCTAGGTTAATCGACGACGAGAGAGTCAAGAAGGTCCTCGAGGACATAGCCAAGGAGGAGAAGACGCACTTCGGCGAATTCCTCACGTTGCTTAAACACTACGACCCCGAGCAGGCGGAGCAACTAACGGCGGGCTCCACGGAGGTAGGCGAGCTGACGGGCATCAAGACGCCGACGGGCGACCCCGATAGGGAGGAAATAGGCGCGTCCAACGCACGCGGAGACCCGCCGCCCGACGTGGTCTCCTCATCGAGCCTAAGCCCCGAAGAGCTCAGACAACTACAGAATAGAGTCAGGGAGGTCTCCAACAACGCGAGGAGGTTCAGGAGGTATCTAGCCACATACGAGGCGGGCCCCGGGCTCGACGCCGTGCCGCTAGAGGAGGCGGCCCCCGGCCCCACGATAGCCTCCAGCAGGTCGGCGATACCGCTCAAAGAGCTGAGCGTCAAGTTCTCCATATCGCAGAGGCAGATCGAATACGCAAGAGCTAGAGGCGAGGCGGTCTACTCGACCGCGGCGGATCGGGCGGCGGTTAGGCTAGCCTACGAGGAAGACGCCGCGATACTCGGCGATATACTGGGGAACCCGAAGGTCAAGACCATGGGCATCACCTCGTGGGACGCGCCAGGATCGGCCGTCGCAGAGATCTCAAACGCCGTCAACACGCTATACAGCAACTACGTACCCGAGCCCTACGTGTTGTTTATAAGCCCCGGCAGATACACGAAGCTCCTGACAGTCGTCGAGAAGACAGGCGTCATGGAGCTTACGAGAGTCAAATCCCTAGTCAAAGACGTCGCCATAATACCCCAGCTGAGAGACGACACGGCGCTGCTGCTGTCGACCCACCAATCGGTCATCGACGTGGCCATCGGCGTAGACACGGCGTTGGTATACCTAGGCCCCGAAGACGGCGCCCACAGCTTCACCCTATGGGAAACCCTAGCAGTGAGGATCAAAGACCCCAGCGGCATAATCATATTGAAACAGTAACCAAACAAACACAGCCTTTCGCGCGGACCCCGGCACCCATCGGCCGCTCCACGACGTAGGGCA
>CAYFGI010000163.1:0-1664 GCA_964342785.1 uncultured Thermoproteaceae archaeon | reverse complement strand
TTATCGATAATATAGAGCTAACCTTTATATTAAACGCGGAGCGGGCCTACGTGGAGGTCTATTTGGCCGTGGCGTCCTCGGCGGATACGCTTGAGGACGTCAGGAGGGGGTACTACGAGGAGTACCGCAGACAGCTGGCCGGGCTGGGCATCTCGACGGCCCCCGATTCCGATACGGCGTTTGTAGTCGTGCTTACCGGCGGGGCCGAGAACGAGATCCTGGCGGCGTCTAGGCAATACAACGTGCTCCTGGCTTGGCCCCACTACAACTCCCTGCCCTCCGCGCTGGAGGCGCTCGCCGCATTGAGGGACTCGGGTAGGTACGCAAGGCTGATAACCCTGGAGAGGCCCGGCCAGCCGCTCGACGAGAGGACTGTGAGGACCTTGAGGCTCATTGAGCTGATCAAGCGCGGCGCGCCGCGTTTCGGGCTCGTGGGAGCGCCGAATTCTTGGCTCGTCTCCAGCAACATGACTTTGGTGACCGTGGATCAGATAGGGCTCGAGGAGAGCCTCGCGGGCTTGGACCCGAGGGCGGGGCTCGAGGACGCCAGGAGGCTGGTATCGGGCGCGGCCTCCAGCGAGTTCCCGGAGGCGCAGATAGCGCCTATGGCGGCGTACGCCAAAAGGCTTGCCGAGATAGCCGGGAAGAGGGGCTGGGACGGCCTCACCTTGGGCTGCTGGTGTTTCGACAGGGAGGCGATAAGGAGGCTCGGCTGGACCCCCTGCATCTCGCTCGCCTTGTTGAACCAAATGGGCATACCGGCCGCCTGCGAGGGCGATATGAGGGCTCTATACTCCATGTACGTCCTCTCGAAGCTATCCGGCGGGCCGGCGTGGATGGGCAACGTGAACTTAGCCGAGGGCGACCTCCTGGTGCTCACCCACGACGGGGCGCCGCCCATGATCGCCGATAAGTACTACATAGTGAAGCGCATGGGCACAGGCGCGCCGGCCGCCATAAGGGCTGTCTTCGCCTCGGGCCTCACGGCGACGCTCCTCAGAGTATCCGCCGACCTCAAGAGGGCGCTCCTCCTGAAAGGCGTCACCGTGGAGGCGGAGAGGGTGGAGGCTTGCAATAGCCAGATAGGGCTGAAGCTCCTCGTCGGATCCGCCAAGGACGTTCTCGAGGCGGGGCTGGGCAACCATCTGGCCTTCGTCCTCGACGACGTATACGACGAGGCGAGAGAATATTTAACGCACATGGGGGCTAAGGTGGTGCCGTGATGATTCCTTCCGCTGGGAATCGGTGGCCGCAGAAGGCAACGGCTGACGGCCGTCGGGGGATATGGGCTTAGGCGTGCTCCTCTGGATCGTCCTCTGGCTGTTATCCCTCTGGGGATCCTTGACTTTGCTCAAAGGGCGTCCCGTCAACCCGTTGCTCGTGCTCCTCGCGTCGATCCTAGCCCCCATCCTCTTCGTCGTGGGCTTCTTGATAGGCGTCGCGGCATCGGCTGTTTTGGCCGTGGTCTTCCCGCCCCTCGTGCTCCTGGCCTTGCCTCTCGCCTTCCTTCTAGGCGTATTGCTGGCGTTAGGCGTGGTTTCGGCCTTGACAGGCGTGGGCATGTTAAGAGCCCTGGCGGCTGTGTTGCTGGCGACTTTGATAACTACGTTGGCCTCCTACCTCATATGGCACATGGCGACGCCGCCGCAGATAGCTAAGCCGCA
>CAYFGI010000162.1:0-1682 GCA_964342785.1 uncultured Thermoproteaceae archaeon | reverse complement strand
TATCCCAAGGCTTAAACCACTCCAACTCCCTAGCAACAGAAGCCCAAAACTCCTCCAGGTTGTCGATTGTGCGCCTATGTATTTCCCAGTACGTCTTTATCGCGTCGGGGCTGGCCTTATATCGCTCGTTGGTGACGTAGGTATCGAACGGGAGTTTTACCTCTAGTTCCGACCCGAGGGACATGTTTAAAAACTAGAATTTGTTATTATGTGTTGGTATAGCTTCTTGCCTAAGTTTCAAAAATTTGAATACATGCTTTTCATTAAAAATATTTTTATTTTAGCGGTATGTATATAATATTCATTTTGTAATTTGTATCAATTAAATTAAATATAAAGAAAAATTAGTTAATTTATGTATAGTTAATATTATAATTATAAAATATATTATATATAGCTCTATTTATTGCGATGAAACAACAGCTTAATAGTCTGTGGTTATATCTCTAGGTGGCGCGTATCCTAGTCGTGGGTCTCGACGGCATGCCCTACGAGCTCTTCGAGAGGCTAAAGGATGATCTGCCAAACCTAGCCGAGATAGCCGATCGGGGGTCGCGCGGAGTGATGCGGGCGGTCGACCCGCCCATTACAGTGCCGGCGTGGGCCTGTATGTTCACAGGCAAGGACCCCGGCGAACTGGGGATATACGGGTTCCGCCATATGAGGAGGAGGGCGTACGAGGGGTACGTGGTGACGTCGCGGGAGCTGAAGGAGCCCTACGTCTGGGAGAGGCGGGGGCTACGCTCAGTGGTGATTGGGCTACCGCCGGGCTACCCGCCTCGCCGCTACGGCGTCTGGATCTCCGACTTCATGACGCCGAGGGGGAGGCCTTGGGCGTATCCCCCCGAGATCATGGAGATGTTCCCCGGCTATATCTTCGACGTGGAGTACCGCACGGACCGCAAGGAGGAGGCCTTTAAGGCGCTGGTCGAGATGACCCAGGTGAGGTTCGCCGTGGCGGAGAAGCTCATGGAGCGGGTCGATTGGGATGTCTTCGTGTTGCATGAGATCGGCACGGACCGGGCGCATCACCTATTCCAGAAGTACTGGGACCCAGAGCACCCCATGTACCAGCCGGAGAACCCCCATGAGGACAAGATACCGCGGTACTACAAGCTCGTAGACGAGCTTGTAGGAAGGTTGCTCAAGAGGCTTCCCCGCGACGCTGAGGTCCTGGCGATATCTGACCACGGGAACCAAGCCCAGAGGGGCGTGTTGGCGTTGAACCAGCTCCTCGCCGAGTGGGGCCTCCTCGTGTACTCCAGGGAGCCCAAGAGGGGCGAGGACGTCGAGGCCGTGGTGGATTGGCGTAGGAGCAAGGCGGTGGCTTGGGGGGGTTACTACGCCCGTATCTTCATAAACACGACCGATAGGCCCCAGGGGATTGTGACGGAGGAGGAGGCGGAGGATCTCAAGCGCGAGATGAAGAGACGCCTCAAGTCCCTGAAGGCGCCTTGGGGATATATCCAAAACGCCGTGTACGAGCCGGCTGAGCTGTACAGAGAGACGGGGGGCGACTACCCGGACCTCATGGTTTATTTCGACTCGGTGCGGGTCCGGCCGGTGCAGACGGTGGGCTACGAATCGCCGTGGCTGGAGGGCAACGACCGGGGGCCCGACGACTCGCTGCACAGCTTCAACGGCTTCTACGCCGCGACTTGGGGCGATAGGCGGAAGAAGGA
>CAYFGI010000161.1:0-1694 GCA_964342785.1 uncultured Thermoproteaceae archaeon | reverse complement strand
AATATGATGAGGTGGTCCTAAGGCGACCTCTGAGCGGACCCCTACCCAGCTGATCATCCGAACTTTATCTCGAAGGAGAAGACAGCGGACTCGCCGGGGTCCAAGATCCTCAACCCCATGCCGTTATGATAGGCGTCGGGAGCTCCTGACATTGGTTCGACGGCCACGGCCCCCTCAACGCCGGTGTATACTTGTATATACGGCATCCCCCTCCTCCATAGCTCCACTGTGGAGTACGGCGACTTCAACACGACGGGGTCCTCCTCGACGAGGAAACAATCGTCATACTCCCCGTCTATCCCGAAGGAATGCGGCACCAGCTCGCCTGTGGGTATCTTCCCCACGGCTACGCACCTCAGCGGGTTCTTGGCGTCTAGACGCCAGGGGCGGGACACAACGAAATAAGGATGGGCTCCGACCACTAGAGGCGCCCTCCTAGGTCCTCGGTTGATCGCCTTAAGGGAGACGGAAAGAGAAGCCTCGGAGAGCTCGTAGCGGACGGAGCATAGAAGCGTCGACGGATAGCCGGAGTGCGAGAGCTCCAGCTCGAACACAGCGTAGCTATCTCCACGCTCCACGAGGGACCACTCCATGGACATAGCTAGTCCATGTATGGCGTGGCCCTCGGCGTTTTTAGGCAATTCGTAGACGACGCCGTCCAGCTCATAGACCCCTCCCCTCACCCTATTGGCGAAGGGGATGAGCAAAGCCATGCCTCCCCTCGTCTGCCTCTCGACGGATCCAGGTAGGATTATATCTCTGCCGCCGCGTCTAAGCGCCGAGAGATAGGCGCCTCTCGTGTGCAACACAGCCTCGGCACTCCCCGCTCTGAGCGTGATCATAGAAATAAAAAAGAAAGGGGGAGTATATCTTCATGCTCAAAAGGGAGCTAATAAGGCTTCTAGAGGAAGACGCCGAGTTTAGAGACATCGCTAGAGCCAAGCTCGGGATAGCCGAGCTCACGCAGACCCTCCAAAGGCTGGCCCAGACGCTCGAAGGCCTAGCCGCGGAGATAAGAGAACAGAACTCAGCCGTTAGGACGCTCGCGGAGTCCTGCGCGAGGAGCTCCTCGGACATAGCTGCCCTAAAGATGTTAGCCGAAAAACAGATCGAAACCATAGGCGCATTGATCCAGATAGTCGAGACTTTGGGGAAGAAGCAAGATTCGTCCGCCGAGATGTTAAGCGCAAAGATAGGCGAGGTCGTAGACGCCGTGAGGAAGCTGGACGAGACGCTCCGCAAGCTCATAGCCACTTTGTGACGAAGGAAATCAAGGAGCCTAAAGACGCCACCCTCGGACGGCTCCTCGAACTATCTCGCTTGGTGAAAACGGTTGCGAGAAGCGGCAAAACCTAGCCGAGCGGGATTAAGAGAAGGCCCTCCTGCCAGCACGCCGGTTTCCCGGGCCCTCGCGGAGCCCAGTACTCCCGAGCGCGGCGCCGGCCTTAGCTTCCGGGATCTGGCGAGTCCGGGCGTATCACCGGCGCCTATGGCCGGCTCAGAGGGCCGAGCCAACAATACGCCACTATTTTTAAGCTTTATGCCGACTTCTTAGCCACCGTAATCTTCTACCATCTACGTAATCCGGCGATCGTCAACAAGCTCTTCTTGCCATGGATTTAGTTAGCTGAAGTGGACACCGTGAGGTAGGCGAAAAACCTTATAAAATCACACCATGTAGCGGATGAGCCCGG
>CAYFGI010000160.1:0-1768 GCA_964342785.1 uncultured Thermoproteaceae archaeon | reverse complement strand
CGACGGGTGCCCGGCCTCCAGCTAGCCGACGTGGTCGCAGGCTTCGCAAGGTGGAGCGGTTGTCCCTAGGTCGGCTGACTATGCCGCTCTGTCAGCAGTCGTCTTGTGGCCTACGAGTATCGCGTATTCCCCGCGGATGTCGGAGACGCGGGCAACATCGGGATGGGGCCGGCGCCGTCTGTCCTCACTCGAACGACGCCAGATACGCCTGCCCGAGGGCGATGCCGCCATCTCCCGGCGGCGCCCTCGAGTGTTGCACGAGCTTCAGCCCGCACCCCTTGACCTCCCGGGCTATGCCGGCCATTATGATGTCGTTCACCGCGGCTCCTCCCGACACGGCCACCGCGCCGACGCCTCTCCGCTGGGCGCTTTCGCAAGCCCACGCCCCCAAGATGGAGCCCAGCTTCAGCTGGACCGAGTACGCCACGTCTCTGACGGGCCGGCCGGATCTATACGCCTCGACGGCTTGCGCGAAGAGCTCCACCTGGTCCTCGGCCTCGAGCGGCAGAGGCCTTCCGCCGGCGGCCGCCGCCTCCAGCCTTATGGCCGGCTCGCCCTCGTAGGTGCGCTCCCAGGCCACGCCTAGCGCCACCGCCACGGCGTCTAGGAACCTCCCCGCGCTCGACGTGAACAGCTTAGGCGCCTTGAGCTCCCTCTCGACGACCTCCAGCTCCGGGAGGCCCCCCGGAAGGCGCTCCGCCAGCCACCCCGGGACCTCGCCGAAGGCCTCGTGGAAATACGCCGCGGCCATTCTGGCGGGCCTCAACGCGGCCAAATCGCCTCCCGGCATGGGGACGTAGCGCAGGTGGCGCTCCCTCGCGTATCTGGCCCCCTCCACGAGGAGGATCTCGCCGCCCCAAGCCATTCCGTCGTCTCCATACCCCACTCCGTCTATGGCTACGGCCGCGAAGGGCTCGTCGAGCCCGGCGTCTGCCGCCGCGGCGAGCGCGTGGGCGTGGTGGTGCTGCGCTACGAGCGTCTCCGCGCCCAGCTCCTCCGCCCACTCCCTGCAGAGCCTCGTGCTGTTATACGCCGGGTTCTTGTCGCAGACCAGCGCGGGATCTTTAAGCCTATATGCCTTGAAGAACCACCTCAGCTCCTGGTCTAGATCCCTAAGGGCGTCGAAGTCGTCTAGATCGCCTATGTATTGAGTCAAGACGACCTTGTCCTCGAAGGCCACGGCGCCTGCCGTCTGGAGATCCGCCCCGAAGGCCACGACCGGCCTCTTGAGCCTTCTGGGCACGCGGATCCACGCCGGGGCGTACCCCCTGGACCTCCTGAGGAACGTAGGCACGCCGTTTGTGAACCTCAAGACGCTGTCGTCGACTCTGTGGACTATCTCCAGATCGTGGTCCAGCACGAAGTCCACGACCCGCCCCAGCTTCTCCAAAGCGCATTTGAGGTCCCTACACATGGGCTCTCCGTGTATGTTGCCGCTGGTGGCTATGGCGAATTTGTCGTCTGTGTGGGCCAACAGCAGATACTGCAGAGCCGTGTAGGGCAGGAACACGCCCTCCTTGTCCAAGCCGGGCGACACCAGCGGCGAGGCGGGGCTGTCCTCCCTTTTGGGCAGGAGGACTATGGGCCTTTGGGGAGACGTCAACAAGCCGGCCGCCTTCTCGTCGATATGGACTAGGCGCTCCGCGACCCTTAAGTCCAAGGCCATCACCGCGAAGGGCTGGCTCGGCCTCCTCTTCCTGCGCCTCAGCTCCGCCACGACCGAGTCGTCCGTCGCCTTGGCGAATATGTGGTACCCTCCTACGCCCTT
>CAYFGI010000159.1:0-1780 GCA_964342785.1 uncultured Thermoproteaceae archaeon | reverse complement strand
CCAGGGAGGTGCTGGAGAGCCAATCGCGCTTCTACAAAAGGGTCTACGAGCCCGTTAGAGACGATTTCCTCGAGGCCGTGGTCTTGAGGAGACGTAGAGGTTTACTCGGTATATAAAGTATAGCAAGTATCACCGAATAACTTTTATTGTATACTCGCGTTATAGTCATGCAAGAGCCGGTAAAGCTCGAGATAAAATCGAGGGAGCTGTCTGAGGTGATCGAGGTAGGGCGCGACGGCATTCCGATCTTCCCCGCCTACGTCGCTGGGGATTGGGTGAGGGGAGGCGTCTTAGCCGACGTGAGGACGCCCATAGATCTATCCGTGGTGGCGAGGGTGACTAAGCTTAGTCCAGGCGAGGTCGACAAGGCTATCGACGTGGTGTATCGATATGGTCGTTGGGACATAAGGGATACGCCGGGCGTCAAGAGGCTCGAGGTCTTCCATAAGGCCGCCGAGCTTCTCGATAAGCTCAGGGAGGATTTCGTCAATATTTTGATGATAAACGCCGGCAAGACCAGACCATCCGCCGAGGGCGAGGTCAAGGCGGCCATAGCGAGGCTTGAGGCGGCCGATCTGGAGATTAGGAAGATATACGGCGATTACGTGCCGGGGGATTGGAGCCACGAGACCTTGGAGACCGAGGCCGTCGTCAAGAGAGAGCCCGTCGGCGTTGTCCTCGCCATAGTTCCGTTCAACTATCCTTTGTTCGACACAGTCAACAAGATCGTGTATTCGGCCGCCGCAGGAAACGCCGTTATCGTGAAGCCGGCGTCGGCCGATCCGTTGCCGGCATTGGCTTTGGCCAGAGTCTTAGAGCTGGCTGGCTTCCCCAAGAGGGCTTTAGCTGTTCTGCCCATATCGGGTAGGGATATGGACAAGGTGGTGGCCAACCCAATGATAGGCGCTATATCGCTGACGGGGAGCACCGAGACGGGCCTCGCCGTGATCAAAGCCGCCGGGATAAAACAATTCGTGATGGAGCTAGGAGGCGGGGACGCGGCCATAGTGCTCGACGACGCGGATCCCGTGTGGGCCGCGCAGAGGATATCCATCGGCATCACCAGCTACTCAGGCCAGAGGTGCGACTCAATAAAGTTGATATTGGCCGAGCCCCGGGTCTACGATAGGCTAAAAGAGGAGCTGATCAAGGAGCTGTCCAAGGTCAAGGTGGGGGATCCCCGGGACCCCTCGACCACCATGGGGCCTCTGATAGACGTCGAGACGGCCGACGAGGTGATGAAGGCCGTTCAAGACGCGGTAGCCAAAGGAGGGAAGGTGCTCTATGGCGGCAGGAGGCTCGGCCCCAACTACGTGGAGCCCACGTTAATCGAAATAGATAAGGAGCGGGTGCGCGATCTATACGCCTACGGGAAGGAGGTCTTCGCCTCGCTCGCCCTTCTGGTGAAGGTCGAGAGCTTGGAGGAAGCCGTGGAGATAGCCAACGGGAGGAGGTACGGGTTGGACGCGGCCATATTCGGCAACGATATAAACAAGATCAGGAAGGCCGCGAGGCTTCTGGAGGTAGGCGCTATATATGTAAACGATTACCCCAGACACGGCATCGGGTATTACCCCTTCGGCGGAAGGAAGGACTCCGGTATCGGCAGGGAGGGGATCGGGTACACCATAGAGTACGTCACCGCCTACAAGACGATCGTGTATAACTACAAGGGGAAAGGCATCTGGGAGTATCTATAAAAATTAAGCCCACCAATATTTTTCTCTGAGCCTCCTCGCCGCCTCGACCATCGCCTTCAGCTTAGCCCTGGCGACGTCTC
>CAYFGI010000158.1:0-1783 GCA_964342785.1 uncultured Thermoproteaceae archaeon | reverse complement strand
CGGGCAGGACGTGAGCGCCTTCATAGAGGGGAGCGAGATCGTCTTCAGCTGGGAGGTGTGATGCCGGCGGTCGCCGAGCCGGCGCGGCGGATACGGCCGAGGCGTCGGGCAACGCTTTTATATCTACCACGGTATTTCAGCTAATGAGATCTCTGCGAGCTTGGAGGCCGGCGTCGCGAATATGTGCGCTGAGCGCATCGAACTTCGGCTCCTCGGTTACTAATGAGCTGGCAAGGAGTTCTCACTAGGCTGAGATTCAAGAACGGCGAGCTGGGCTACGTAAAAGTGAGCGATGGCAGCGTGATAATTCTGCGGGTTGCTGTTATAGACGTGAGAGTCCGGGAGGAGAGAACTCCCTTCGGGCCCGAGTTCGACGTCATCGCCACCGGCGGCATCTCGGTGTATCCTTCCGAGAGCGCGTTGAACGAGGTCAAGGACAAGCCTATGCTGGAGCCGGGTAAAGCCGCCGGCGAGGGCTGGACGATGGTGGACATAGTCGAGGGGAGGTCGGCCTACGAGGAGGTTGTCTACAGCGACGAGAAGGTGGGGAGCTACTTGATTAGGGTGGAGCTCGAGCCCATAATGGTCTCCAAGAACGTCTCGTTCAAGACCGTCCAGGGGCTGCCGCTATATGTCGTAAGATGGGTGCCTAAGGTAAGCTGGAGGCAACACGTTGAAATAAAATAAAAGGTGAAGGAGACTATGAATACCGTGTCGATCGCGATCCAGGAGGCCTCGTGGGATGTATCATCGGCTTCGCCTCAAGCGAAACTCGTGAGGGGCATATACAGGGACGCTTGGCTGGAGGGCGCCGAAGCGCAGAAAGTGCTTCCGATCAGCTATCTGTACTATGTAATGAAGGCGCTTAAGGAGGAAGAGATCTCGGCGTTGCTTGGGCTATATTTCGGCGGGGCCGCGGACGCCGTTAAGAGGCTCGACGTAGACCCTAGGAAATTGGCATCCCTAATGTTATGGCTTATGGACACGTTGAGGCTCAAGATCTCCGGCGCCGGCATCGTGGAGGATCCGGAAACCGGGGAGCCCCAGTTCATCGAAGTTTACGTAGAGGACTGCGGCTGGGATGAGTGGAAGATCCTCTCAAGAACCGTCAAGGAGCATCTCGTCGGCGAGGGCTTTGACGACATCGCAGGGCGTGTGGCGCTGGTATGCAGGAAGGCGCTCCGGAGAGGTTGAATCCGCGCAAGCTTATAGACTACCTAGCGGATCTGAGGAACAGACATGCGTTGGACGAGGTGGCGATTCGGCGGATTATAAGCGCAGTCTACTTCGCCCTATTTAACTACTGGTCCCTTAAGAGCTATATAAAGGGCCTACGCGGCGGCGGGCCCCTCAAAGACAGCTTCCAGCTATCGGTATTCCACGAACATCTGCTGAGACGCGGCTTGGACTACGCCGTCTATACAGTATATCTGTACCGAGTCGCGGCGGATCACTACACGCTGAACCCGACCAAGGTGAAGTTGACCAGCAGGCCGTGGAGGGGAGAGGAGAAGGAAGTTGAAATCGACGAGATGGTCCTAGAGAGGGTGTTGGAATCTGCACGCGATATACTCGAAGACCTCGAAAAATACTAGGCGCCCAGCTCGATCGCCCTAGCTATCGGCGAGGGGACTAACGATCTCGGCATCTCGCCGTCGTGTCGGCCTCCGCCAGGCCCTCGGCGGAGGGATTTAATTACCGAGTTAGTGTAGGCCGTGTTTGCGTACTTGGTCGCCTATGACGGCGCTCTGTTCTACGGCTTCACGGGCCATAGGAACTCCGT
>CAYFGI010000157.1:0-1811 GCA_964342785.1 uncultured Thermoproteaceae archaeon | reverse complement strand
CCCGTGAAGAAGGCAGTTATGGTCTGCGATATCGATTGCGGCGAGAAAACTTCGGCGCTTGGATATATGGACTTGAGGATGTTCTGTACCTGCGTTGCGTAGTTCTGATCTTTAAGCGTGACGACAATCGTACGGTATGTATTTATCCCAGTGATGGATCTGAACTCGTTTATATCTACCACCACGGCCGTCATTGTGTTGAGAGCGGGGTTCGGCGTGCCGGCCGCTATTATGCCGCCCGTCACCAATGTATACGTCTTGCCGCGATAGCTTAAGACGATGGGAGTGCCTACGTACAGCCTCTGTGCGCCGGTGGTTTGATCGAAGGCTACGTAGTAGCCCATAAGCGCTATGGAGCCAGCTATTGCGTTCGTGCCCGCGTAGAGAGCGGTGCTCGGCACCAACGCCGATATGTTCTGGGCGGGGACCCCGTATAGGGTGACGGCCATGTTGTCGCCGCCGGGTATCTGCGCCGTTGCTGGCGCCGAGGCCACGGGGACTACGGCCGTGGCGTAAGGAGCTATGTAAGACGCTATGGCGGCCACGTCGGCGTCTGTGAAGCTCTGCCCGACGATGTAGATGTTGTTCACGCCGAAGCTACTGGCGAAGAAGGACTGCGTCGACGTCTTGAAGGAGTTCCCGACGGATACCGCCAACGACAACGCCACGAAGGCTATCGTCACGCCGACGATGGTGCCTATAGTCCTCCCCTTCCTCTCCCATAAAGCTCTCCAAGCCAAGAGGAGCTCTTCGAACATAGGAGGGCCGGGCACTTGCTAAAAATACTGAACTCACCTGTGGTGAGTTAAAACGAGAGGTTTTTATTCTAGAGCCGCGGCGGAGACGAGATGTATTCGATCTGCGCCAAATGCCAGGGCAGGAAGATGTTATGCGGCCTGCCCAGATGCCCCATCTTGGAGCGGATAAACGCGATAAAGTCGTCCTTGTTCAGAATCAAGGGGCGGGATGTTTTCGGCGCAACGCCTCCCAGCGCCGTGGTCGGCGAAGCCGGGTGGCCGCGGGTGAGGGTATACATAGGGGAGCCGCCCGAAGTTACGGGGGATGAGGCGAGGGCCTACGACGACCCCAAGCTACTTTGGGGCAAAGACCTCGAGGAGATATTGAGGCTTAGGAGCTACATGGCTTTCGGCTTCAAGCAGTCGTCGAGGCCTTGGGAGCTGGGCGAGTTGCCTCTGCTGGCCGTCTCCGAGAGGCCCGTAGACGTCGAGATGCGTCTCGCCAAGAAGCCCGTCGAGACCCTCAAGTTCGACTTGAGGGAGAAGCCCATGGGCCCTAGGGCGCCCCTCGAGGCCTTGAGGGTAGACGGCAATCCGGCGGTGCCGAGGGCGCTCGACGAGATGATGTCGGACGACGTGAACGCTGGGGAGGCCGCCGTGGAGCTCTACAGAAAAGGCGTCGACCTATATACCATACAGAGGGCCTTCGCCCTCGGCTTGTTGGGCGCTCGGCACAGGAGGAGGCTGGTCCCCACGCGTTGGAGCATCACGGCCGTCGACGTTGCCATAGGCGACTCCATCGCGGACAAGGTGAGGTACATGCCGGAGGTCTCCGAGACCCTCTACGGCTACGCGGAGTATCTCGACAACCGCTACCTCGTGGTCGTGGCGCCGGGCCCTCTGCGCTTCTTCTACCTAGAGAGGTG
Organism: uncultured Thermoproteaceae archaeon; assembly: GCA_964342785.1. Classification (GTDB taxonomy): domain Archaea; phylum Thermoproteota; class Thermoprotei; order Thermoproteales; family Thermoproteaceae; genus Thermoproteus. The sequence goes on along the minus strand of CAYFGI010000157.1, from coordinate 148 downwards.
GATCTACGGCGGGAGCGCGGCCGAGATAGAGGTTGTGGAGGATCCCAGGGGCAGGAGGAGCACCATGGACGGAGGCTACGAGGCGGCGAGGCTGGCCGTGTTGGAGAAGCTGGCCTCCATGGGCAGAAGAGGCACGGTCTCGATCGTG
>CAYFGI010000156.1:0-1823 GCA_964342785.1 uncultured Thermoproteaceae archaeon | reverse complement strand
CCCCTTCCTCGACCGGCGGTTCAGTTGTGAGAAGATGAGGAGGTTGCTGAAGTACGCCCCGAGCCCCGACTTCCGCCGCGAGGTGGCTGAGGTGGTGGCCTACATCATCGGGGCGCCGGGAGAGTAGAGCTAGGGGAATGTCCCGGGGGCTAACGCATATAAGCCTCAGTGGGGGGTATGATCGTGCTCGTCCCGGAAGTGCTGGCGAGGGAGCTCGCGAGGAGGGGCTTGGGGCCCGAGTTCGTGGCCGATGTGCTGATAGCCGCGCTGGGGCTCGACCCGAGAGACGCAGCAAGGGCGCACGCGGAGCTCGCCTTGGGCATGTACAAGGAGGGCCTGGCCTACGTGGAGAGGGGGGACGTGGTGCAAGCCAGCGAGAAGTTGTACAAAGCCGTCGAGGAGGGGGTGAAGGCGCTGGCCCTTTCCCGGGGGCTCCCCGAGGCGGAGGAGGCCGCGTCGAAGGGCAGATGGACCGTGGCCCTCCTCGATAAGGCCGCGGACAAGCTCGGCGATGTGGTATATAGGGCGTGGGACGCCGCCTACTTTCTCCACGTCAACGGCTTCCACGAGGTCAGGATAGATATCGACATCGTGAGGGCCAAGCTCAAGGCCATTGAGCCGATGATGGAGCTCGTGAAGGAGCTAGCCGGTCGCGGCTCCCCGTAGAGTCATCAACGCGCCACGCGGCGCAACGCTTGTACTAACCTCCGCGCGCTCTACAGCGATCTAATGAAGACGTTGCACAAGGAGGCGCTCATGAGGGTGTATACCAGCCAGACGCGGTGAAATATGCGGTGGAGTAGGTGAAATCCAGTTGAGAAATGCGGTCTGTAGTTGCGTTGTAAATATCGGCGTTTTGGCCAGAGCGCCGCTTACTAGGCTTAAGCGTAAGCCGCTCAAGGCGCTCCTCGAACTCGTTAGCAGGGACCACCTATACGCCGTTGCTTGAAAGGAAGTGGCGGGAACGGTGGAGTACCTCGTGCAGAGGGGGTTGCTGAGGCGCGTAAGAAAGGGCGACGAGGACTCTTGACGTTTTCAAGGAGGGCGATTTAGGACGAATGAAGGGCTGGGCCGAACCTGCTCCGGTCGTGGCGATCGCCGCGTTCGTCGCCTACCTCGTGTTGGGTGCGGCGTGGCCGATTACGGTAGCCTCGTCGTACAGCGTGGAGCTTACGATGGGAGTAGGAGACCTCGTGCTCCTCTCCGGTGCGCCGCGCCGGCCGCCTCGGCGGCGTGAATTCAATTTTGGTCATGAACTCGCGGAGCGAGCCCCTATTAGCTTCATCGACGGTCGTCAAGCTCTTACGCTTAAATATGTCCGCCTAGATGTGTCTGTGGAGATAAGGCTTGAGCTACCGGAGAAGCTCATCAAGAGAATTGAGGAGCTTTCGAGGAAAGAGGATAGCACAATCGAGGAAAAAATAGCGGAGATATTATATCAGCATCTTGAAAAAGATGATCCCGATATCAAGGCCGAGCTACATCTGAAACTATGCGAAAAATACCTCAGCGAAGCTGAACAACTGGCGCTAAAGGGGGACTACGTGCAGGCTTCCGAAAAGGCGTGGGGAGCCGCCGCGCAGATAGTGAAGGCCGTGGCCGCCAAGAGGGGGGTGGATCTAAAAAGCCACGGCGACTTGTGGCGTTTTGTCACTAAGCTGAGGGAGGAGACGGGAGACGCCGAGCTGGGGAGGTTGTGGCACGTCGCTAACAGCCTACACACGAACTTCTACGAGGCCTGGGCTACGCCGGAGCTCGTCGAGGACGCGATTAACGACGTCAAGACGTTCGTCGAGAAGCTAAAAAAGCTGCTCTAGGATAGG
>CAYFGI010000155.1:0-1831 GCA_964342785.1 uncultured Thermoproteaceae archaeon | reverse complement strand
CAAGGCCACGCTCACCACCGTCGAGGGCATCTCCTTTAGTTAACGACTTTTCCAGACCGCCGGGCTGTTTACGAGGTAGGCGTGCCGCAACTAAAGCACCCGACGCTATCGACGTAGCCGGCCAGCAAGCCGTCGTTGCCCAAATACGCTGGACGCTTGGCCCTGTTGACGCAATTTGCCGCCTCGAGCCCCAATGCGCAAGGCCGGGCGTTGGCCCCGCCTTAATCGGCCGATGGGCGGAGCGAGGCGTTGGGCCGTCCAGTTGCAAATACCAGCCCTGCGCTGTCGAGGGGCTCTACGTGGGAAGATAACGCTATGTTAATGCGCATTCAACTCTAAAAAGCGTCTATGATTGATTTAACCAACATCGCACCAAACTCCCATCGAAATTAGGAGTTAACGTAATAAGTTATATAAAATATCAAAATAAAATACTATAATTCTAATAAACTATATTATAAAGTATTATGATAAAAATAATTGCGATATAAAGTTTCCAATTTATAGAAAAATTTTTATTTCTTAATCTCTCATAGAATATGGAGGCTTATACGTCGCGCAACCCCGCCTCCTCGGCCGCGACGTGGATTAAGCGAAATGTAGCAATACTCTACGGCGTTGGCTACAGCAAGGGTTTCATCAACGGATTCCTATCGTGGTATTTATCGCTCCTGCTGTATAACTGGGGCCTGGCGGTATTCGCCGCCGTGAGGCTTATCGCGCAGGTGCTGGACTCCATCGCCAACGTGGCGGGGGGCTACCTAGCCGACAGGATAGGCAGAAAGCCTACGTTGATTATTACCGACGTCGTCTACGCGTCGTCTATACTCTGCTTGCTGAAACCCGGGCTTGTGCCGTTGGCCGTGATCTTGTTCTACGTCGCAGACGGCTTGCCCACATCGGCGTCTTTCGTCATGCGCATGGAGTCGGTGCCGGAGAACTGGAGGGGGAAGATCATATCGCTTGGCCCCGCTCTCTCCTATGCGTCGTACGCGGCCGGCTCCTTCGTCTTGGGGATAGCCGTGGCTTCGTACGGACAAACGTTCGCCGTCTACCTAATTCTGGCGGTGGCCCTCGCCGGGTTAGCCGCGCGGTTCCTCCTAGTCGAGACTCTGAGGAAGGCCTCCGCCTCTACCTCCATGAGCTACTTCAAGGAGCTGAGGCGCGTCTTCACGGCGGGCGAGTACAGAATGGCGATTGCGGCCATGTCGCTTCTCGGCATCTCCTTTGCCATCTCGCCGTTTCTAGCGCCGTTTTTAAAAGACGTGGTCGGCATGGACGAGAGGGGGATTGCGCTGTTCTTCACGCTTTATAACCTAGTGCCCATACCCTTCTCGCTGGCCCTAGGCCATCTAGTAGACGTATATAGGAGCTCCATCCCCAAGTTCCTGGCGGCGCTTCTGCTTCTCGACGCTCCCTTCATCGCCGCGTTTGCGTTGTTGAGCCCCCACGCGCCTATATTCGCATACGCCATGTTGGGAAGCGTCTCCTTGGCGTCGATATACAGAGCGGCTTTCAACATATACATGTCCGATGTCTTCAAGACCCATAGGGGTTTGCTCGTGGCGTTGAACGCCGTCCTAATGGCCAACCTGCCCGGCGTCGCGGTCCCCCTGGTCGCCGCCTTGTGGGCCACGTTAGGCCCCTCGCCTGCTATTCTGCTGGCGGCTGCGACGAGGATAGCCGCCGCTATCTTGCTATTCAACAAATTCCCTAGGCGCCTCGCCGCGCCCTGAAGGGTCGTTTTACTCAGAGAATACCCACCGCGATCCCCCGAATCTGGCCTAGAACCACTGGGTCAACTCGGTCTGGCCCTTCGGCGGGATCCTCG
>CAYFGI010000154.1:0-1933 GCA_964342785.1 uncultured Thermoproteaceae archaeon | reverse complement strand
GCCGACGGCCTAGGTGAAAATTATGCACTTCCCGAGGGCTTTAAGGCCGCGCAACGGGATCTGGGACATGGAGCTAGCCAAGAGGAGGGTGCTGGACCTAAGGGGCTACGTCTGCCCGTACCCGCAGCTCGCTACGTTGAAGGCCTTGAGGTCCATGGAGCCCGGGGAGGAGCTGGAGGTGGTGACGGACAACCCGCCTTCGGTGCAGAACGTGCCGGCGATCGCCAGGAGGGAGGGCCACGAGGTGGTCGGCGTTTACCAAATCGGCGAGGGCCTCTGGAAGATAGTCATCAGGAGGAGATGAACCCAATCGAGAGGTTTAGGGAGAGGGTTAGGATATATAGGGAGGCGGGGATCGCGCTGGAGTCGCTGTCGTTGGGCTGCTCGGTCAAGGTCGACCTCTACGACGTCTTGTACCCCGCCATAGAGCTGCTGAAGGACGAGATATCCCGTCTGAACCTCGTCATAGCGCCGAGGGAGGACGCGGCGATAGTCAGAGGCGTGGGGGCCGAGCTCAAGCGCGTGTACCTCGACCCAGAGGACCCGAGGGTGGACCCGGCCTTCCTGGAGTCCTACGCCCCCGATTTGGCAATAGTCTTGGTCCAGCTCTACATGGCCAAGGCCGCCACGCCCCGCAGGTTCGCGGAATACGCGGCTAAGCTCTACAAGGCGCTCGGCTCCTCGAGGCATAGGGTGTGGCTAGGCAAGGGGCACTCCATAGTCAGCACCAAGAAGGGGGCCGAGTTCTTCATGGTGGACTTCCTGAAGGCCGAGGAGGGCGAGGGGTACGTCTTGGCCAACAACGACACGATACAGGTGATAGACCCCTCGGAGGACTTGGACTCGCCGCTGCAGGTCGCCGTCGCCATAAACAACGCCTTGAACGACCTATACGTCAAGGGCGTCCACAAGGGCGTGGAGATAGCGCCCGTCTACGACGCGCCCGAGCGGTACAAGGCCAGGATCGAGGCGGCCGTGAGGGCCCACGCCTCCTCGCTGGGGAGGCTGGTCGAGGCGCCTCAGCCGGGGAGGGGCTATCTGCTCCTAGGCGCCACGGCCTACGGCGTCCTCGACAGAGAGCCCCCGACGTTCTATAGGCACATAGGCGAGGACTTCGTCGTCATCGTCACGAGGCCCTTCGGGGAGCTCGCCTACTTCACCACGTACGTCGCCGTGAACACCGACGAGGAGCTCCTGAAGGCCTTCGAGAAATCCGTCATGCCCCTCGACCAGTTCGAGAAGGAGAAGAGAGCCGTGTTGGAGCTCATGGCGCGCCCCAACGTCGACGTGGCCCGCGTCATATACGGGCATCTGCCCGACCTAGGCGGGAGGTTCGACCCCGAGGCCCACATAGCCGCCACCATCGACATCTCGGGGCCGGGCGTCTTCGTCTTCAAGGAGGTGGCGGAGAGGGCGGGGGTCGACGTGGAGCTCCACGACGTGCCTCTGCTTGGGCCTGCGGTTTCTAGATTCGCCGCCCAGAACTTCATAATGCCCGACGCCACCGCCGGCACCAACGGGGCCGTGGCCATATTCGCCCACAGGAAGCTAGCCGACGTCCTCCTCGACGAGCTCGGGAGGATGCCGGGGCTGAGGCCCTCCGTCATAGGGAGGGTTCTGGGCAAGGGCGAGGGGCGGCTTATCGTGCCCAGCTGGGCCCTCGGGTACATATCCAGCGAGAAGCTCAGGGAGAAGCTGGTCGGATCCGTGCAGATCCTCGGAGGCCTCGCGGCGGGGAGGGCCGTCAGGGCCAGGGCGATCGTGGAGGGCGAGGTGCAGGGAGTCGGCTTCAGGCCCGCGGCTAGGGCCAAGGCCAGGGCCCTCGGCCTCACGGGCTACGCGGCCAACCTGCCCGACGGGAGGGTCGAGGTGGTCGTGGAGGGCGACCGCGATAGGATAGAGAAGTTCCTACAGGAGCTGTGCGCCCGCTTCA
>CAYFGI010000153.1:0-1942 GCA_964342785.1 uncultured Thermoproteaceae archaeon | reverse complement strand
TAGGGCACGGAATAGGCTTGTGCGCCGAAGATCGACGCCACGTAGCTGAGGTTCGCCAGAGTTAGGCCGGATGCGAGGCCGAGGGGGCTCGACGCGCCTCCTGGCGCCGAAGCGTTGAGGGCTGGAGGGCTCTGGACCTTGAGGGCGGTCGCCACGAGGGCCGTAGCCGCGATCGCGGCTAATACTACGTAGATCCAGTTTCTGGACATGTAGGCGGCATCGTCGTCATCTTATAAGCTTGATGTATTTAAAGTATATACATCAGCGCGCCGTCGCCTCAAGAAATCCGCCAGCAGATGCGCGCAGCGATCAGCTACGTGAGTAGCAACGGCCCCCAGGCTCCGGATTCGGCGGACGGCGCAATGCGTTTTTAAAATAGGGAGACACGGCTGATGTGGCCGAAAAGGTCAAGTCCTTCCTTGACGACGCCGAGAGTTTCTTCGAGAGGGGGAGGGAGGAATTGGAGGAGGGGATAAAGCAGGGCGATCAATACGCGATCCGGGACGCCGCCGAGAAGCTCTGGAACGCCGTCGTGAGCGCCGCGAATGCCTTAATACTGCACTTCCTGGGCGTCGTGCCGGCCAGCCACTGGGAGAGGAGGAAGCTTCTCGAGAGGCTGGAGGACTTGGTGCAAGAGGCGGAGAAGTTGGGCCTTAGGGATCGCTACGGGGCCAGGGAGAGGTATCTACACGAGATGACCTTCTACGACGGGATAATAGACGTCGACATGTTGAGGAGGGAGGTGGAAAAAGTGAGGAGATATATCGAAGACGTTAAGAGGTTAATCAACGCGCGTCCCCCGCCCTAGATGCTTGTTGAACACGCCGCGCATTAATTATACCGCGTCTGTATATTAATAGGCGAATCGATGTATATATGGATCTACTGGAGGTATTCAAGCTGAGGACCATCGCGGTCGTGGGGGCCTCGCGGGATCCCTCCAAATGGGCCCACGTCGTCCCTCTCTACCTGAAGAGAGCTGGGTACAAGATCGTGCCGATCAACCCGTCGGCTGGCGAGATACTGGGCGAGAAGGCGTACCGCTCGATACTGGAGGTGCCGGAGCGCATCGATATAGTCCAGGTCTTCAGGCCGCCGGAGGAGGTGCCCAAGATAGCCGAGGAGGTCGTAAAACGCCGTAGGGAGGTGGGTGACGTGAAGGTGGTGTGGCTACAGCTGGGTATAAGGGCTCCGCCGGGCGTGCGGGAGGCCCTCGAGGCCGAGGGCATAGCGCTCTTCGAGGATATGTGCATGATGGAGACCCACGCCAGGCTCTTCGGGCTTAAGCCGCTCGCCCCCGGCGAGATATGAGCGAGAGGACGCGCGGCATGTTGAAATCCTTCGGCGTCTCGGTGACTACGTACGAGGAGAACATGAGGCGGCTCGTCGAATCGGCGGCTTCCCGCGACCCCGCCGAGGTCCTGGCCGACGCCTTGAGGCTCAACGCCGAGATGACGGCTAGGTTGGTCGAGATGGTGAGATATATCGGCGAGATGCAGACGAAGTTTATCGAGGAGCTCCTCGCCAGGATCAAGAGCGGATCTGCGGGAGGAAAGACTTAAAACGCCGGCCGTAGTCGGGCGTATGGCCATAGGCGAGGGCGATGTGATCGTGGCGACGACGCCGTACGTGCCGGGCTATAAGATCGTGAAGGTTCTAGGCATCGCGTTGGGCATAACTGTTAGGTCGAGGGGGTTGGGCGGGAGGTTTATCGCAGGCCTTAGGTCCCTAGTCGGCGGCGAGATAAACGAGTTCACCGAGCTGGCCGAGCAAGCGAGGAGGCAAGCCATCGAGAGGATGATACGCCACGCCAAGGAGCTGGGCGCCAACGCGGTCATCAGCTTCAGGCTGGACAGCAACGAGATAAGCGAATATATGGACGAGATAATCGCCTACGGCACTGCAGTTGTCGTGGAGCCCGAGCAAGGCGCGGAGGGAGGCT
>CAYFGI010000152.1:0-1956 GCA_964342785.1 uncultured Thermoproteaceae archaeon | reverse complement strand
GTGAGGTCAATATTTGTAGATAGGGAGGCTGAGCTGGCTTGGCTGGATGAGGCCTATCGATCTGCTGCAAAATACTCAGGCACTGTATGCGACGAAAGATCGAGATGAATCTCTACCAAGGCCCCGCCATAGCGCTGATGCTCGTCCCCGAGATAGGCAAAATATTAGGGAGGCAGTACGACTCCTAGCTTACAGGCCGGCCCTGTAACGCCAGCCTCTAATTAACGGCATTTCAGGAGGGGCTCAACGCAATCTCCCTCTGAAAAGTAGCAACCCATCGATAAGACCAATAGCGATCTTCAAGCGCTATAAAGACGAGCCCCCGGCCGGGATTCGGACCCGATCTATCGCTTACCAAGCGAGCGCTCCAACCGGGCTGAGCTACAGAGGCTTGCCAGGACTAAAAACGCTTGTTGACCTTCCCCTGGCGAGTAAGCTATCTGGAGAGGTTTTCTAGGGTTATCTGGGATGCCCTGGGGCCTAGTATGCCTACGTCTAGGAAAACGACTACGGCCATTGCGAATACTATGGCGTACATGGCCGCCGCTCCGTAGCCTTGTAGCACCAGCGGTAGAGTCGAGAGCCAGACGAAGTTGCCGAGGCGGCTTAGGGCGTACTGGACCCCGTCGGCGAACGCTCTTATTCTGGTTGGGTAGAGCTCGGCGCCGTACATATGGAAGGCATTTGAGAATATATTGGCGAGGAGGCCGAAGATGAACCCCGTCGTCACCACTTGTATCGGCGTCATCGAGTAGCCGAAGGCTAGGCCGTCTACGCCCATGAGGAGCATTATCAACGCCACCTGCCACTTCCTGTCGAACTTGACGCTGTCTATCACAAAGATGGATATCAGCGACGAGAAGAAGTAAGAGGAGTATATCAAGATGGAGTACTGGAGGGTTCTCACCAATGTGAAGCCTTTACTGTACAACACCGTCGGCGCCAGTGAGGCGAATCCGTAGTAGACGCCGGTCTGTAGGAACTCGAAGATCCAGAGCATTATGGTCCTCCTCCGGTACTCCTTGTTGAAGAGCTCGCCCAGAGGTATCCGCTCGGCTTTGACCACTTGGACGGGGAGGGGCGGAGGCAACTCTCCCTTCTCCCTTCTAGCTATCTCCTCGATCCTAGCCACTATCGCTTCAGCCTCCTGCACCCTGCCCTTGACTTCGAGCCAACGCGGCGATTCGGGTATGAGGAACCTGAAGGGCAGTATCAACAACACGCCGAGGCCGCCTATTATGAACATCCACTGCCATCCCTGTAGGCCTAGGTACGATCCAGGCACTATGGCGTACGCCAAGAGCGCGGCGACCAACGGCGCGGTCCAGCTGATCGTGTACGCAATGGATAGAGACCTCCCTCTTATCCTCGCGGGGAAGAACTCGGCGACCATGATGTCAAGGACTATCAAGGCCTCGGGCCCTACGCCTAGCCCCGCCACGAACCTCAACGCCCCTAGGGCTTCGGGCGTCGGCGCGAACGGCGTGGCGAGATACGCGAGGCTCATCAAGGCTAGGTTGAAGAGCAAGGCAGCCCTCCTCCCCCACGCGTCGCCGATGAGGGTGAAGGCTATGGCCCCCACGAAGGCGCCGAGGAAGAGCATCGCCACGACGTAGAAGACGGCCGAGGCCGTGGATATATGGTAGTACTGCGAGACGGGGACAACCACGAAGCCGCCTACGAAGAGGTCGTAGAGCTCGAAGAACTCGCCTAGGGCGAGGAGCACCACCAGCTTCGTGTGGAAGGAGGTCCAAGGCAGTCTCTCGAGCCTGCCGGCTATCGTAGCCATAAGTAGAAGTTAAGGAACATATTTAAAGCGATACATGAACTTTTTACTATACTCATTCATTATTGTTGAATTAGTTTCGAGTTAGACGACATCTTCAGACCATTAGAGGCCAGGCGCGCTCTGCGTAGCACGCGTTGGCTCGATTAGAGGGGGCCGGGTCGATCAGA
>CAYFGI010000151.1:0-1958 GCA_964342785.1 uncultured Thermoproteaceae archaeon | reverse complement strand
CGAGTCCATCCTGCCCGCGGCTATCTCCTGAAGGGCGGTCTCCATCTTGGACCTCACCTCGGGGTCTATTATCGGCTTGGCGTGCTTCATGAGGGCCGTGGCGAGGGACATGCCGAGGGGGGTCGGCACGCACTTGCCTCCGGCTATCTTCATGTATCCCCTGATCACGTTGGTGTGGATGTGGTCTTGCATCGTGGCGTCGGTCCCTATCCCGTACCTCCGCATCAGCTTGAGTAGCTCCGACTCGGTCATCCTAGGCGGAGGCTCGGTCTCCCGGCGCTCTATTTTGGCCGACAACAACGCGGCGGCGTCCCCTCTGCGTACATATGGGAGCGGTTTTTCTTCCTCCTCCTCGTAGGGGTATATCTCCCAGTACCCTCTGGAGAGCACCCGCCTCCCGTCTGTCTCCAACACGAGGGGCCCGAAGGCCGCCGCTATCTTCTGCCTCTCCACGACGGCGGGAGGGCTCAACGTGGCGAGGAAGTGCCTCACGACTAGCTCGTATATCCTCCACGCCCTCGCCCCCAGCCTCGCCTCGATCTCCTTCCTATCGGCGCCCTTCGTCGGGTGGATGGGCGGATGCGCCTTGTCGTCGCTGTTGCCCCTAGTGGGCGTCAGAGGCCCCCTCAGCAACCTCTCGGCGTATTCCCCAAAGGGCGTGTTGGTCAACTCCTCGAGCACGGCCTTGAGGTCCAGGGTGGGGGGATATATCGTGGTCTCGGTGCGGGGGTAGGATATGTAGCCGAGCCTGTAGAGCTCCTCCGCTATGTCCAAGGCCGCCTTGGCCCTTATGTTGAGCCACCTGCTGGCGCGGCGCTCTAGCTCCACTGTGTCGAGGGGGGCGGGCGGCTTGACCTCAGCCCTCTCGTACCTGGCCTCCACGACGCGCCCCGGCGCCCTCCTCGCCTCCGCCAGCGCCCTCTCGGCCTCCTCCCTCGACCGGAACGGCTTGGAGCGCATCTCCAGCCTCTGCCCTCCGACCTCCACGACGGCCTTGATGACGAAGTACTCCTCGGGCTTGAAGTTCATGCGCTCGAGCTCCCTGGATACGACGAGGCCCAGGACCGGCGTCTGGCAGGGGCCGTAGCTGAGGAATTTGCCGAAGGGAAGCGCCTTGGAGTCGACCTCTCTGACCGATAGGGTGAGGAGCCTCGTGAAGGCGGCGCCTATAGTTAAATCGCTGGCCATCCTGGCGAAGACCTTCTCCACGGTCTTCAAGTCGAGCTCCACGGGCCTCTCGAAGGCTTGGGTTATCTCCCTCTTGGTCACCGCGTTGAAACGCACGCGTTTGAAGCGCGCTGAGGGGTTCACGATCCTGACTTGAAGGACCACCTCGTACGCTATGGCCTCCCCCTCGGAGTCCGCGTCTAACGCAAGATATACTTCGTCTTGGCCTCTGGCCAAGGCCCTCAAGGCGAATAGGTACTTCAAGGTCTCGTCGCGGGGCACCAGCACCACGGCTTTCTCGAAAAGCTCGGCGGGGTCGACGGCCCCCCATCTATTCAGTTCCTGCGGGAAATCGAAATCGAGTATATGGCCGCTGAGGCCTAGGCTCACCGCGGCGGCGCCCCTATACTTAAACCTATACGCGGCGACGCCCGCCACCTTGAACTGAGAGTAGGCGCCTCCGAGGAACTTGGCTATTGCCTGCGCCACGGATCTCTTCTCGGCTACTATCAGCACGTTATCTCATTACCGCCGATATAAAAACACGAGGGATGATACCAGCCTATCCGCGTCCAGCAGGCCGCCGGGCGGGCCGGCGCCTCGAGGGCGTATTCGCAACTTTTTTATAGCTGTAAGTAACGACTATCCATGTCGAGCGAGGAGTCTGGAGGCGAGGAGAAGCCCTTGAAGAGGCCGCCGCTTCAGAGGCCGCCCGCCCAACAACAGCCGTCGTATCCACAACAGCCTCCGCCTCAGCCCATGGCCCAGCCCCCGCCGCCGCAGATGCCTCC
>CAYFGI010000150.1:0-1958 GCA_964342785.1 uncultured Thermoproteaceae archaeon | reverse complement strand
GATAGAGGGGGCCGCCGAGGAGAAGTACGTCCCTCCGCCGTGGCCCCGCGGTTGCCGGGCGCCTCTTTTTACAGAATTACGGATTTCCATCGATCGTGGGAATCGTTGGGCGTCGCTTACTACCGCCTACGTCTTCTTGTACGTATCAACGACTCAACGATTTGCTCTCCGGTCTGGGCTTAGCGGCTACTCCTCTGGCGCGTCATTAGTAGCATCTCAACCGCCGAAGATGTGATAGACTAACCGCAACGTTGCTGACACTAGTGTGGCTGAAGGGGCGGCGCTGGATCGCGGCGGAGCTATCGATGCGGTTCTCCGGCCGCGCAATATCGGTGGGCCAAGCCTACGAGCGCCTCGACGTGCTTTAAATCCCTAGCTACCTGCCGCGGGCTTAGCCTCGCCTCGTGGAAGCCCTCCACGTGTAGAAACCAAGCGGCCTTCCACCACAGCCTCAGCTCCTCCGAGCCCAGCTTCTCGCCCAGCGAGTCCACCGCGCTGAACAACAACGCCGCTGTCCACCTGCCTTGTTCTAGGGCCGTCTTGGCCTCGTCTAGCCCCAAGGCGACGGCCAGCGCCTTCACGGCCTCTTCGGCCGCCTTATAGAGCTTCTCGCTGGCTTGCACGGGGTCTTTGTCCACTAGGGCCTTCCCCTCGCCGAGGAACTTCTCGGCCAGCTCTAGGTGGGCCTCCGCCCTCTCGCTGGGGTCGACGTCTAGCGCCCTCGCCAATACGTCCACCACGTCTATACCCCGGCGGGCGGCCTCCCTAATTAACGCCTCCGGGATCACGGCCTTATATGCGTATCAATATAAAAATCCTTTAGGAGACTACGCGTAGCCGCCCTTGATCTCCTTGCCGGATCTGTTCAGCGGCTTGATCGTGGGCGGCGGGAGCCTGGTGTTAGCCCCGGCGAGGTCCTTGTCGGCGTACTCGATGCGCCAGAAGATCCGATAGATTGCGCGGCCGGCCTAGTCCAGAAGTCTCCACGGCCGCCGCGTGGAAGTATATGGCCGTCCAGAGGAGGGCCGCGGCGTCGCCGGTGTAGGCGTACGCCAATATCGCGCCTTGTAGGACGAAGCCTGAGGGGCCCAGCAGCACCATCAGGGGGAGGTAGTCGGCGCCTATCCAGTCGAGCTTGGCAGGTGTGTAGGGCCCGGCGTATTTCGCCTCCTTGTACCTCACGGAGAGCCGGATAGAGGCGCCCGCTATCGTCAACACGCCGCCTAACATGCCGGATGCTCTCGCCGGGCGCGTTAGGTCGAGCACGATCATGTTGTGAGGGAACATCTAAGAGTCGTGGAGACGCCTGCGAGGATCCGCTCTTTTCGCGACGCGGCTAAGCCCTTGCCCGCTGTCTGTAGCCCTCGAAGATGTCCTGGTTTTTATCGCCAGTAGGAGAGGTAGGACTTCCTGGAAGGCCTTGCCGGCGGCGTTCTTCAAAGGCACCGCTCCATGAGCTTCTTCGCCGGCTCCACCGGCTTCGCCCTCCCCTGGCCCGGCTGTTTTATCCAGCGGGATCCTCGCATTAACCCTCACGCGAGTTGCGTATATGCCGGGTTGTAGGTCGACCTCCGGCGCTATACGTCGCCGCGCTTAAGGCGCTCGGTCGCTTAACTTAACCGCTTTGCTCCTTCTCGCGAGCTTTTGAAAGCCTTGGGGGCCCACCACGTGGAGCTCCACCGGCGCGTAGAGCGGGAGGCCGAGCTCCTCCGCCCTTTGGAATATCTCCTCTATTAGGGTGACCGCCTCTTCGCGGCTGGGCTCCTCCGGGAGGACTACGGCGATGTCGATATCGCTTAACACAGTTAGGCGGCTCTCGGCGGCGCCTCCGATGACGTATACCTCCGCGTCGGGCCTCACCTCCTCGGCCGCCTTTGCCACGATAGCCGCGAGCTCCCTCCACCGGGCCAGGGCTTCGAGCAATACGTCAGTCATAGTCGCCGAAGATGCTTTTCTCG
>CAYFGI010000149.1:0-2151 GCA_964342785.1 uncultured Thermoproteaceae archaeon | reverse complement strand
GCAATATGCCGTATACCCTGCCCTCCTTGAACGCCTTTAGGGAGCAGTAGAGATCCCTCGATCTGTTGAAGTCTTGTTCGACGAACATATAGTTGATTAAATCCACGAAGACGACGTCCGGCTGGGCTTGGAGGAGGGCCTCCCAGCTTATCTGGGCGCCCAGCTCTATGCCGTATTTATCGGCCACGCTGGGCGTGTTGAGGAGGACCAACGGCGGATACTCAGCCCGGGTGCCTGTGAATGGCTGGCCTCCCTTGGCGGATATAGCGCCGACGTATACAGTAGGCCTATTGGTTATGTTTGCTGTGCGCGCCTCTAAGTCTGCTATTAGCGACTTCATGTAGGCGATCAACTGCTCGGCTCTCTGCTCTCTGCCCAAAACCTTGCCCAGCACTTGAAGCGAATAGAAAAGCTCCGTGAAGTTGATGGACCTCATCATGCCGGAGGACACAACGACCACGGGTATGCCGGTCTTCTGTTGCACCTCGTCTGCCATATTCGCCAAGAAGGACGACATAATTATGACGTCGGGCTTCACGGCCATTATCGCCTCGATGTTCACGGGGCTGTTAGGGCCTCCCTGGCCTATGATGGGTAAGTTTGTTAAGTTCTTAGCCCATATCACGTAGCCGTAATCCCTCCCCTGAGGAGGCCTTTTCTCAAAGGCCTCGATGCCAACCAGCATGTCCGTGGCGTTGAGGTATACGACAAAGCGCAAAGCGTCGGGGCCTATAGCAACCACCCTCCTCACTGGCGTTTTTATCACGACCTCCCTCCCCAACACGTCCTTCACGACGATGAACTGGGAGGAAGTCGCAGACGGCGAAGCGGCGGAAGACGTAATGGACGGCGTCGACGAGGGCGCCGCTGTAGGTGACGTTTGTGGGGGTAGCTGGGAGGGAGGCGGAGCCCACATTGCTAGATACAAGGCGATAGCTACGACGGCCGCGATTACTATGACAGCAACCCAAAGGATCTTGCCCATAGAACCCTCCAAAGGACGAGTTTTTACATATAATCTTTTAGTAATTCATATATTATATATATTGTTTTTATGTATAATCTTGTAGTAATTTATTCGTAATATATATGGTAATACTATCTTATTTATAGTTATAATAATTAATATAATAATTTATAATTATAATTTATTCATAATTCATATGGTAATAAATATTATTATTACCTTATACGAGTCAGCCCCGAGAGGGCTCCTTTCGGAAAGCCCCGGATAGCCCGCCTTCACTCGTTTAACGCGAACCGGTTGTGTAGCCTCGTCCAAGCGTTCTAGCAAAGCGGTAGACACGGCCAGCTTCGAACTTGGGAACCCCCGAAGCACTTGTGATTTCCCTTGCCTTGTCCCTGTTGAAAGAGATCACGAAAGCCTCCTCGCGCCCTCCGCCGCGTATAAACACTATATATGCGGGATCTCCTTTTAACGATCTCCTTAGCCCTTGCTAGCGGACTTCCGTCAAGAACCATGCAACTATTTCATTTAAGTATCCCTTAAATCCACAACGTAAGGCACGCCGAGGTCCGAGTGTAGGGCCAGCGAGGTGAATCCGCCCCGCTTGAGGTGCTCGACGGCGGCCTCTATGTTAAACTTCATAGAGGCGAGGACATGAATCCCGGTCCCCCTCACGAGCTCCGGGTGTACGCCGGCCGTGGGCCCCGTCAATATGTTGAGGCCGCGCGACAATTCCAGCACTCTATCCAGCGTGAAGTTGAGGAGAGTCATCCCCGTGATCACCAAGGTCTTGCACCGCGGGAGCAGAAGCTCCTCTTCCACGTCTGAATAGGCGCGCCATCTGAGCTCCCTAGACCTCTCGAACACCCACACCTCCTTTCCGCTCCTCCTGAGCTTTTCGGCGAGAGGGCCCATGTTGCCCACTAAGCATATGGGCTCCTCCTTTAGGTAGGGCTCAACGGAGCCAGGCCGCGCGTCTAGATGATACTGCGAAACGGCGTTTATCATGGCCACCCCCAACACTCTATTGAGCGGGTTTAGATCCGTCACGAACTCCGGCATCTCCTCCAGCCGGGGCCGCCTCACTTCGCCCAGCTCGTGGAGATCCTCGGGGGATATGTGTGCCGTAAAGGGCGTAGGAGGGTACCACATATTCGCCAAGGCGACGGACGACTCGGTCGTGG
>CAYFGI010000148.1:0-2227 GCA_964342785.1 uncultured Thermoproteaceae archaeon | reverse complement strand
CTTACGCCGAGTTTAGCGAGCTCTCTATATTCTCTTTTGTCCAAGATCCTGCGGATCACGTCGGCGTTCACCGCGCCGTATTGGTGAACCACGATGTTTCTGAACCTGACTGCGGATCTATACCTGTCGAACTCCTCTTTGCTCAACAAGCCGGCGCCCAACAGCTTACTGCCGGCGTCTATGTAGCCCTCGGCCTCAAGGCCCAGAGCCGACGCGGCTCTGACGACTATATCTATGAGCGACTGGGCTTGGACTTGGAGCAGATATACCGCGGATAGATACTTGTATACGTCGTTCAGATCGGAGACCTCCAAGCCATCCAACAACGCCGTGTAGTGGAGTAGCTGTTTGAGCAAACGCTCTAGCGCCCCCATTTCCTCACCACGGCCTCGATCTGCGTCCTCAAGAGGTCCAGCTTCTCGGCATCTATCATGAAGTCGAAGCAAGGCTTCAAGACCCTCAGCTTGATGTCGAGGTATTCGTCGAGATCTCTGTAGTAAACGGCCTTGCCTCTCCCCAACACGTCGATTATCAAGGTGCAGGGCAGGTACTCGTAGTTGTTCAAGACCACTAGATCCACGTCGTCTTCGCGGACGCCTAGATGCTTGGCCAAGGCGTATAGGAGGTCCACGTCCTTCTCCACGTCGGTTAGCCATACGCCGATATCCCAATCGCCCTTAAACGCCTTGCCCCACGCCCTGGAGCCGAACAAAACTGCGAAGACGACCCCGTATTTATCCCAAGGGAAACTCCTTAAGACGTCAACGCCCATATAATTTAGATGATGTGTCTATTAAATTACGCCCGCAGCGATTCTCGGGGGTTGTTGCTTTCCTATACCGGCGTCCGGCTAAAGGACGATGGGCACCCGAGCCTTTCTGAGGAGCTCTCTGAAATCCTCGTAGTCAAGCCCCGAGATGCTTTGTGCAAATCTAATATCCCCAGTCTCGATAAATATCTTGACAGCCGCCTTTAGGCGCGGTGGTAGAGTATTTATGTACTGCCAATCGGCACGCTCCCTCCTAATCCTCCTAGCCTCCTCCTCCCACTCTAACACTTCGCTATCCTGCATATATATTCCCAGTCCCTCCTCCTAAATAAATGATACGTCTCCTCTTCGTACCGCCTTAGTTCTTGGACTACGTCCTCTACATAACCGCGGCGCCAGGCCTCTACGATGACCTCAAAGGCCCTCCACACCGACACGTTTAGGCCGAGGATGCGCGGGGCGAAGTATGCACCTCCGTTTTCGGTCAGCACGACGTAGCCGAACCTCAAGCCCGCTGCGAGGCAGACGGCCTCTGGGTAGTCTACCCTCTTGACAGGCCTTCGGCGACTATCGGCCATAATCCGCCTGGCGATTTCCTCAACCTCGGACGTCTCGGTGAAAAGCGCCATTTTATCCGCGGCGAGACTATCGGCTACCCAATCCACGGCGGGCGGAAGCCGTAGCTCGCGTAGCACGGACTCGGGCACATGCACCACGTCGAAAAGCCTAAACAAGACGTCTCTTTTAGAGTACCTCGCCCAGTCTACTAGAAAAGAGGTATCGGCAATTGCCTCACGTGACGCTTGGGACACGGGCCCTTATCCTAAGCTCGTTGAACTCGTCAACCGTCATTCCTGCTATCCGGGAGGCGACGTATATATCGCCAGTCTCAATGTAGTACTTAAGAGCGGCCTTGAGTTTAGGCGGAAGGCTCTCTATAAACTGCCAATCAGCGCGCTCCCTCCTAATCCTCCTAGCCTCTTCAAAAGCCTCTAAAACCTCCTCCACGGAGAAAACCGGAACCAGTTTATATAGTTGTTTTGAAGCCTGCGTAGCTTTGCCGCATCTCTCACTACGCCGAGTAAACCGCCGTTTTGTTCTGAGGACGCGTTTTAACATCTCAAGAGCCCTCTCTATTAGTATTACAAGCCGCTGAAAGCGCCGGCCTCCCTCGCAGTGACGGCGAGTAAGCCTCTCAGGGCAAGGCCTCTCACTACGTCGCGTTTAGAGATGACGTAACCGCCTTGGGTTATCCACCACGACGAGGAGCTCACATCGTGCTCATCCATAACCTCGGCGGCTCCTCTTAAGTCTTGTCAAGGGCAACAGTAATCAGCGGACGCGATACATTTTTCCATAACTACAACCACTTATTACTTTGTACTCAGAGGACGTAAAGGCCGAACTTCTCTATTTTCCCAGTTTTTGGATCCACCACGTAGCCGAGCCTCTCAAGGG
>CAYFGI010000147.1:0-2227 GCA_964342785.1 uncultured Thermoproteaceae archaeon | reverse complement strand
TTTTCAAAGAGAAACAGGGAGCCCAGCTTCCCCTTATTTCTGGGGGGCTGGGAGTTGTAAAAAAAGACCAGCCCCTACCCATATCCCTACCCGCCTCCTCGCGCCACACAGAGGGCGTACCCGCCTCCCCCGCCGCCTCCCTTGCCGTTGCAACCCCCTACTCAACAACCGGTGCAGCAACCAGCGCAGTCTCCTCCCAGGAGGCCGAGCCAACAGCCGTCCGTATCGGCGCCGCAAGCCTTGCCCCTAGTCGGCGCCGTGGTGGGGATAATCGGCGCCGCATTGGGCGTCATGTCGTTCATATTCTCGTTGGGCGACGTGGGGAGGGCCGTCGAGATGCTCTCCATATCGCTCGCCGCGACCGACGTGGTCCTAGCCATAGCTCTCTTCGCCATCTGGAGGACTTTCTTCAGGAGGAAGTGAAGAACTCCTCCAGGGCTTGCCTCAAGGATGCCTCGTCCTCCACTATCTTAGCTCCCCTAAGGAGGTCCTTGAGCTGGATGTATACATCCGGCTCGAGGAACCTGTAGTCGAGGAACACCAGGGCTCCGCGGTCCTTCGGCGATCTGAAGAGCCTACCCACGGCCTGCCTCACCTTGACCACGGCGTTGTATAGATATACGGCGTTCCAAGCCGTCTCGACCCCGAGCCCCGCCGAGAGCTCCTCGACTCTTTTATCCAAATAGTAGTCCCTATCTGGATAGGGCACGCCGGCTATCACCACGGTGGAGAGTAGATTGACTCCATCCCTTACGTACTCCACCCCTTCGGCCAGCTTGCCTCCAGCCACGGCGAACACGACGAATTTAGCCCCCAGCTCTATATCCTCTAGGTCGGTGTCCCTCGCCTCGACGTAGAGCGGTATGTTGAAGGATAGGTACTTCCTCACGGCCTTCAATAGGTCGTAGCTGGGGAAAACCGTCAAGACGCCTTTCGGCGACGCGGCCACGGCGGCGGCTATCCTACGCGCCACGGCTTTATACATATCCTCGCCCCTCGCGGTGAACTTCGACGTGACGGATCTATCGACGATAGCCGTGAAGTTGCCCGCCTGCACGTACTTATCGAAGGGTATATCGAATACCCTGGGCGGCTTCGAGAGCGGGACGGCCTTCGTGAAGAGATCCACGGGCATGGATCCGCTCATAAGCGCGGCGGCCTTCGCCGAGCTCAACACGTTGGCTATGAGCCGAGATACGTCGTAGGGGATCGCCCTCAGCTTAAGGCCGTCCTCGGACTCCTCGGCGAGGACTATATACCTACCGCCTTCCCTCAACGTCTTCAAAAACTCGGCGATGGCGACGAGCGGCGAGTAGGGCGTCGCGCCCTCGTCGGCCTTGCTCCTCACCACCTCCACGGCCGCCCTCTCTATCTGCGACGGTTCTTCGAACAAGGCGAGGACGTCGCCTATGGAGACGGGGCCCGGCTTGACCTCCTTGAGGCCCCTCTGGGCTTTGTAGAGAGAAGCAGCGGCCTCCCTCTGGCCGTAACGCTCGGCGTCAGCCCTAGCCCTTCTGACCTCCCCCTCGGTTATCGAGACGGAGTTTATCGAGGCGACCGCGTCGGGGAGGCTGTGGGCCTCGTCGACTATGAGAACAGCCCTCTGGAGGTCTACCCAACGCTCGGCCCTCGGGCTGAAGGCGTAGAAATAGGTGGCCACCACCACGTCAGCGAACAAGGCGAGCGCCTTGGCGGATTCGTAGGCGCAGGTGCCGGCCTCGCAAGCCGCCTTCAGGAAGGCTCGGGGCGCCAGAGGCTCCGCGGGCTCGAAGGGCTTCGGCGGGAAGTACCTACATTTGCCCAAGGCCCTTAGGTAACGACATTCGGCGAGGAACTCAGCGTAGGGCAGCCCCCTCAGCTCCTTGTAGCAACACATATCTTGTTTATTCCTCAAGAAGGCGTACTTCAGATCGACGCCCCTCGCCTTAAGCCTCGCCAGCTCCCTAAGGGGCTGGAGCATCTCGTTCTTAGTCCTCACAAGGTAGAGCACCTTAGCCTCTACCTCCTCGGCGTATGTCAACGCCGCCGCCAGCGCGGCCGCGGTCTTGCCGAGGCCCGTGGGGGCGTTAACCAACACCACTCTGCCCGACCTGAAGCCGTCGAGTATGGTAGTAGCGAGCTCCCTCTGGAACGGCCTGAACTCGTCGTAGGGGAAAAAACGCTCCACGGAGGTACGCCGTTGGCGGGTAAAAAACCTATGGGTTGAACCTCGACGAGGGGAATTTGG
>CAYFGI010000146.1:0-2228 GCA_964342785.1 uncultured Thermoproteaceae archaeon | reverse complement strand
TAAGCTTATATATACATGAGTAAAGCACGACGTGCATGCGCTGGTGAGGCTACGCGGCTACCTAGAGGAGCTGGGCTTCAGAGCCGTGGTGTCGAACGACGTGGCGGAGGCGTTGGGGCTGAGGATCGGCGACGCCGTGAGGATAGAAAGCCCTGATGGGGCCAGCGGCGCGAGGATCGCCGAGGTAGATCGATCGATGAAATCCGGCGTAGTCGTCACGGCGGATGTATACATGGCGTTGGGCGGGAGGGCTAGGGCCGTGCTCCTGAGGAAGATAGAGAGAGCCTTCGAGGCCTCTAGGGTGAGGCTCGCCGTGGTGGCGGACACGCCGATATCCGCGGACCGGCTTAAGGCCGTCGTGTCGGCCGTGGCCTCGGCCAGGGTGCCCGTCTTCACTAATTTCGCCGGGTATCTCTATACGAGCGAGGGCTGGGTCAAGGTGGTCGTTAAGAACGTGGAGCCGAGGGAGCCCGCGTATGTCTCCTACGCGACCTTAATCTCCGTTGGGTGACCGCACGCGGGCAGGACCGCGGCGAGGCGTCCAAGCCCGCGCCGATCTGCGAGCATTAGGCCTACAGACCGTCGGCATCTTCCCGCTGGGCGATCCACCCCGCAATCTTCGTACGGATACTGCGGCTCTATCGGGGATATCCGAGGGGGCCTGGGATCGGGCAGTCGTGCCGGCATATATCCGGAGCGTCAGCGCTGTGTATTCGACGACGCTCGGGGGCGAGGGGCCGATGCGGGGCCCCGGCGCCCGGAGAGGGAAAAGGAGGCGCGGGGTGAGGGGGATATCACCAAGCTCTCGTAAGATCTACCCTTATGATCAGGAGCGGCTCCGAGATCTTGCCGAGGCCCCTCACCCTTTTGACGATCCTCTCGGCGAGCGCCCCCTCCTTGTATTTCTCCAGGGCCTTCTCGAGGCCGTACATATCCAACATAGCGCTGGCCTCCTCCCTTATTATATAGTCGGCGATCTGGTCGAGGCCGGCCAGCTCCCCCGCCTTGATGAGCTGGGATACCGTGAAGAGCTGGAGGCCTAGGTGGTCTATCTTGGAGAGGAACTCCTCCAGGTTCTTGTTGGGCTTGAACCCCTCCTCTCCCATGGTCGCCTTCTTGAACTCCTCGTCTGTGAAGACGAGCCTCACTCTTTGCCTCCACTTGGCCGACCACATGACGACCCATTCAGACGCCAACTCGCTTATCTTAGGCCAGCGGGACATTATATAGGCGCAGAGCCTTAGACGCGCCTTGTCCTCCTTGAAGCGCTGCATGAAATATACGCCGGATTTATACGCCAGATAGTGTAGGAAATCCCTAAGCGCTATGTCCACCACCGTCTCCAGCTCCCGCCTCGGCATGTCCCAGTAGTACTCCGACAATATATCGTGTAGCAACTCCCTTACGTTCTCGACGGCCGCGTCGAAGCTGCAATAAGGCTCCATGTGCACTATACGCGATGGCTATTTAAAAACTCTTCCATAGCTGTTACAGCCATTTCAAGATCTCTTCAGTAATTTTTGCATATCCAATACTTAATGAAGTATATATATAATATTTATTTAGGAAGTATTTATATATTTTAGACAGCACCGAGCGGTCCGTTGAGAAATTTATGCCGTATTCGATCCAGAGGAGCACGAGGCCCTCGGCCGGCGCGCTGGGCACGGGCCTTTTCCTCTCGCCGGATAGAAGCCCGGCGACGTCGTCTAGGGTCAAGACGCCGCGGCCCACGGCCGACAACGTCCACGCTATCTTGCGGAGCATCTTGTTCTTAAAGCCCCTCCCTTTGAACAGAATCTCGATGTATCTCCCTCTGTCTGTCACCTCTATCGAGGTGATCGTCGTGACGGCCCTCTCGACGCCCTTGGCGAAGTTCCTATAGTCGTGCGTGCCGACGAGAAGCTCGGCGGCTTTCCTCATGAGATCCACGTCCTCGCCCCTATAGGGCGCGAAGTATACGTAGATCCTCTCCTTGGCGCGTCTAGGGTTGAAGTCGCTGGGGACCTCGGCGTATCCCCAGACCCAGACGCCGCGGGGAAGCTCAGAGTTTATCTGGCCTATGGGCTTCAACGATTCGGCCACCGCCACGTTGGCCAGCGCCGACACGCCGGGATCGGTCCTGGAGCCGCGGCCGAGGATGGGGCCCAGCGCCTTGGCCAAGGCCGGCTCCACGGAGTTCCTATGGCCCGTGAAGCCGTAGAACAGAGCGCCGTCATAGGCGACCA
>CAYFGI010000145.1:0-2310 GCA_964342785.1 uncultured Thermoproteaceae archaeon | reverse complement strand
TATCATTGTAGCCCTAAGCTCCGCATCAACGCCTCGGTCAAATCGCCCACGTCCTCGACCGGCGAGAGCTCGCACACCTTACCGCCGCACATCCTCACGCCCTCGTAGGCCAGAAGCGCCCTCTTCAGCTCTACGCCGTAGGAATAGCCGCCGAGCGATCGATCAGATCTAACGACGCGGTGGCAAGGCAAGATGACCGGGAGCTTGTTCCCAGCCAAGAGGCGCCCAACGGCGCGGGGGCTCAAGCCCACCGCCTCGGCGAACAGCCTATAGGAAGTCGCCGTGCCCCGCCTTACTCCCAGCAGGCGCGTTAAGGGATCCCTCGGGTCCAGCTCGATGTATTTAACGAACTCCTCCAGCTCCACGTATTCGCCGCAGTCGTCCACCAGCTCAACTCTTCCCCTCCCCTTAAGCGCTAGAACTACGGGGCCGTACCGCGAACATATTATTTTACGAGGCATGATCTACGTGGTGAGGGTGATACTGGCGGGGGTATTGGCGTTTCTCGCGGGCAAGCGGGAGCTCCAAATAGAGGCCGCGAGCGTGAGGGAGCTAATCGAGAAGCTCAAGGACATGCCGAAGCTATACGACAGGATCGTGGGGGGCAAGGGCAAGCTATCTCCAGACATATACATAGCGGTCAACGACGTAGATATAAGGCTACTCTCGGGGCTGGACACGGCGCTCAAGGAGGACGACACCGTCTTGATTCTGGCGTATATACACGGCGGATGACGCGCCCTCCGCCGGCTAGTAGAGCAGAAGGGCCCACTCCTTGAGCCTCCCCGTGACGGGATCCACTTGAAGGCCGAGGACCTCGAGCGCGGTCACCCCGATGAGCACCTTGTCCACTACGTCCGAGATGAGCGCCGGGACCACCTCGCCCCTCCCCTCGAGCTCCACCCATATCCTGGTGCGCTCCAGCTCCGTCGTCCCTCCGGCCGTGGCCACGACGGCTCTGCCCGTGGGCTTCAGCCCCAGCTCCTGCGCCACTTTGCGGGGTATCACGGTGAGGGTCGCCCCCGTATCGACTAACGCCTCCACCTCGATTATCCTTACGCCGCTCGGATCCCCGATCTTGGCCTTGACCCAGATGTGTTTCACGCGTCGCTCTGCGTCATTTAATAGCTATTAACGAGAAGTCTTCGAGCTCCGCGCCTCGGCCTTCGCTACCTGCTCCTCCCTCGCCTCGACGGGCTCCTCCGGCAGTTGCACCAGGATTTGCCTGCCCGCTATCTTTTGAGGCGTCACGAGCACCTCTTGGCGGTAGTAGACCACCCCCTCGGGTATCTCGGGCTTGGAGAATACGGCTTGGAGGAGCAGAGTGCCCCCGAAGAAGGCGGTGGTCAAGAAGCCCGTGAGGACCACCCCCCACAGCGTCGCGTTCTCTATGAAGCCCTGGAGGGGCCCCACGGGGAGGACGTAGCTTTGGGCCAAGACCTCCCTTAGGGCCCAGAGGGTGAAGAAGACGAACCATAGGAAGAGCCCGGCTAGGCCCCATCTCACGAAGAAATCGCCTAGCCAACGCCTGGCCGAGCCCCTGGGCCTTCCGGAGGCGATGAGGGCTATAAGCGCGGCGACTATGACCATGGCGACCCAGGAGGCGATTATAGAACCTCTCACGCTTCGAAGCAGCTCGAGCAGTTGTTCGAACATTGAAGAAACCCCAACCCAGTAATATAAAGGTATTTTGTAGGTAATGGTCGTCGCGGCGCGTATACTCGCCGGGTTTAGTAGACGAGGCGGTTAAATCCGCGGCAACGATAACGTCATGATACTGGCCGGCGACGAGATAAAGAAACTGATCTCGTTGGGGAGGCTCTCCATTGATCCTCTTAGGAGCGATACTGTGCGCGAGAACGGCCTCGACTTGCGTATAGGCAGGGAGTACGCCATATACGCCTACGAGGGCGCCGCCATAAGGCCGTGCGATCTAGCCGAGGGCGAGGCCAGGAGGCATTTCAGGATAGTTAAAGACGCGGAGGAGATAGCGATACCTCCCAGGAACTTCGTCTTGTTGACCACCGAGGAGTACGTCAAGATGCCTAACGACGTGGTGGGCCTAGCCAACCTGCGTTCTACTCTTGCGCGTTACGGCCTGGTGATCCCGCCTACGGTCGTCGACGCCGGCTTCGAGGGCAATATAACGATAGAGGTAGTCAACGAATCGCCTAACACCATAGTCCTCAAGCCGGGCCTCCGCTTCCTACACCTCATCTTGGTCAAGACCGAGGGGACGGCGAAATACCTCGGCACGTATCTAGGCCAGAGGGGCGTCACCCCGCCGAAGGGGCTGGAGGGCGAGTGCTA
>CAYFGI010000144.1:0-2318 GCA_964342785.1 uncultured Thermoproteaceae archaeon | reverse complement strand
TGCCGTGAGGTGGGACCCAGAGGCCGCGAGCTCGGTTTTCTCGCGTTACCTCAAGTTCGTGAGGATAGAACACACCCTATTTGCGTTGCCCATGGCCTATGCGGCCGCCCTGGAGGCCTCGCGCGGTGTTTTGACCTGGTGGCAAGCGTTGTGGATAGCCGTGGCCTTCGTGGGGCTGAGGATCGCCGGGATGTCCTATAACAACATAGCGGATAGGGATATAGATGCCTTGAACCCCCGGACGAAGGGCAGGATGCTCGTTACAGGCGCCGTATCGTTGCGGGGAGCCTACACGGTTTTCGCGCTCGGCGTTATCCTCTTCGAGCTAGCTGCGGCCATGCTGGGGCCTTGGCCTCTTTATTTGAGCTTGCCCTATTTAGCCGTGGCGATCACGTACCCCTACGCTAAACGTCTACACTGCTTGCCTCATCTACATCTAGGCGCCGTCTACGCGTTGGTGCCGCTCGGCGCCTCCATAGCTGTATACAGCTCGGATATAGCCGCCGCCGTGCTCCACACGCCGTGGCTGCTGGTGCTGGGATCCGCCTTTTGGGTCGCGGGCTTCGACGTGTTTTACTCCAAGATGGATCTCGACTTCGACAGGAAGATGGGGCTCGGGAGCATACCGGCTTGCTACGGCGAGCGCGCCGCAAGAATCGCCTGGACCTCGTTGTTGTTCTCCTCAGCCGCGTTGTATCTAGCGAACTACGTCCTCATGGGCGGCGGCTTCCCCGGCCTCGTCATAACGGCCGCGGGGTCCGCCGTAGAGGCTTGGTCCGCCGTGGCGGCCTTCAACGAGAGGAGGATACCCACGGCGTTTAACGCGAACCTCTCAGTAGGCCTGCTGGTGGCTGCCGGCATATTGGCTAACTACCTCTGACCGGTAATATTTTAAGTCGCCACGGCCGCGACGTCGTGGAGGATCTTAGGGAGTTCCTGGAGATCCTCGAGGCGAGAGGCCAATTGAAGAGGGTAGCAACGGAGCTCTCGCCGGAGCTGGAGATCCCCGAGGCCATAAGGCAGGCGGCGTATAGGAAAGGCCCGGCCCTCCTCTTCGAGAAGGTCAAGGGCTACCCCGGCTGGCGCGTAGTCGGCAATCTATTCACCTTTGATAGGATAAAGCTGGCCCTCGGGGTCGAGAGGCTGGAGGAGATAGGCGAGCGCCTCCTGGCACCCCTCTCGGCGCCTCCCCCGTCTACGCTCTTGGATAAGCTGAAGGCCTTCGCCGAGGTCGCCTCGCTGGGCAGATACATGCCGAGACAAGTCAGGAACGGCCCCGTCAAGGAGGTGGCCGCGGATCCCGACCTCACGGCGTTGCCCGCGTTTAAATCCTGGCCGAAAGACGCCGGGCGTTACATAACCTACGGCTTATTCATCACGCGGGATACAAGAGGGGTGACCAACATAGGCGTCTACAGGATCCAGATACTGGGCAAGACCGAGGCCATAGTCCACGCGCAGATTCACAAGAGGGCGGCGGAGCTCTTCTCGAGCTCCGAGGGCTGCGTCGACGCGGCCATAGCGATAGGCGGGGATCCCGCCTTGATGCTCAGCGCCATGATGCCGACGCCGTATCCGTTGGATGAATATCTCTTCGCCGGAATCGTCAAAGGACAAGGCGTCGAGGTGACCAAGGGCGTTTCGACAGATCTCCTAATACCCGCGAGGGCCGAGGCGGTGGTAGAGGGCTGCGTCGACGTGAGGGATCTGCGCAGGGAGGGGCCCTTCGGCGATCACTACGGCGTCTACGACCCTGGAGGCCTCTACCCGGTCTTCAAGGCCAAGTCCTTGTTGCGCAGGGAGGACCCCATATATTACGGCACCGTGGTGGGGAAGCCGCCGCTTGAAGACGCCTGGATGGGGAAGGCCGTGGAGAGGATCTTCCTGCCCGTCTTGAGGTTCCTAGTGCCCGAGATCGTCGACATCAATTTGCCCGAATACGGCCTCTACCAAGGCGTAGCGATCGTGTCCATAAGGAAGAGGTACCCGGGACACGCCAAGAAGGTCATGGCGGCGCTCTGGGGGCTAGGCCACATGATGTCGTTGACTAAGGTCATCATCGTGGTGGACCACGACGTGAACATCCACGACCTCAACGAGGTGATCTTCGCGATCGCGCAACGCGTGGACCCCCAGCGGGACGTCGTCGTGGTTCCCGGCGCACACGTGGACGTGTTGGACACCGGCTCGCCCACGCCCGGCTACGGCTCCAAGCTCGGCATAGACGCCACGAGGAAGCTCCCCGAGGAATACG
The DNA here is from genome assembly GCA_964342785.1 of uncultured Thermoproteaceae archaeon. GTDB lineage: Archaea > Thermoproteota > Thermoprotei > Thermoproteales > Thermoproteaceae > Thermoproteus. The sequence goes on along the minus strand of CAYFGI010000144.1, from coordinate 64 downwards.
GCGGGCGCCAGTGGCCCGAGGAGGTGGAGCCGGATCCCGAGGTGGCGAGAAAGATCTCGGAGAT
>CAYFGI010000143.1:0-2413 GCA_964342785.1 uncultured Thermoproteaceae archaeon | reverse complement strand
GTCACGCCGGCGGCCAGGAACAATCCGGCGAGCGCTCTAAGCGATACGGCCACCCAGTACATATGGATCGCGATAAGGCTGCCCGCCAGCAGAAAGTAGGCGATAGGCACCAGGGGATTGCCCCTCCTCTCTATATATCTATACAGCAACACGGCGCCTATATACGCCGCAAGCGCCGCGTCCACGGCCACGAGCACGTCCAGCCTATAGGCCGCGCCCGTCCCCCTCGGCGCCGCCAGGAACACGGCGAAGGCCGCAGACGGCGTGACCGATATGGCGATCAACAGAAGCCCCACGCCCATTATCTGGTATGACATGAGGAAGAAAGGAGCTAGGAGCCTGAACACCCCGGGCGCCGCCGTCGCCCCCGCAAGGCCCTCCACGAGTAGAGAAAAGGCGAAGAGTATCTGGCCCATCGCGAATAGGCCGAGCCTCGCCTCCCTGAAGGCTCTATATGCCTGTATGCCTCTGGCGATTATGTAGATCGAGACCGCGATGAGGATAAGGTTAGGGATGAGAAACACGGATGAAAAAATTTAGGGGTTTATTTGGGCGGTGGCGTTGCCGTAGTATATAGTTATTTGCGTCGTGCCCAGCGGTTGTATCACAGCCCTATATACGCCGTTGAAGTAGGTTATCGCCATCAACGCGTTGCCCGTATATAGCCTCAACATGAAGAAGCCGTTGCCCGCCACGCCGTAGGCGCTCACCACCTTGTAGCTCTGGCCTCCCACCTCGACGGAGCCGCTCCCTGCGACTATCTGCGCCGCCGCGTTGCTCCCTCTAGTTATCCCGACCAAGCTTAGCTGCAACGCGACTTGGCTCGAGCTCATGGATATGCTTAGATTCTCGGCGGTCGGGGGATAGGCCGTGGCGTTGCTTATCCAACGGCCTCTCCAGCCCAACGGCCTCGATGGGTACGCGCTGGGAGCGGGGCACGGCCCATACGGCGCTCCGCCGCGCCAATAGGGCCCTCCGCCGGCCCATCGACCCGCGGGAGCCGTAGATGTATAGGTAGAGGTGCCGCTGGACGTGTTTTGAGCCAGCGCTATATATGCCGCGACGATCGCAACGGCGATAACTCCAACCGCGATCCACAATACCTTACGCATGCCCCCCTGGGAAGAGGGATAAAAAAGCTGAACTCACTTGTTGTGAGTCACCTAAGGGCTTTCAGCAACTCCTCGAGGTCCTTGGCCAAAGCCTCCTTGCTCTGCTGATCTAGCTTGTTTACGTTCTCCCTAAGGAATTGAGCCAATCCTCTCATCTGCCACGCCGCGGCCTTGACGTGGAAATCAAGCCACTCCTCGTAGCTGGGCCCCCACCAAGGGCCTCCAGGCCCCATCCATCCTCCCCACATCCCCCTCCAGCCCATCCATTTCCGCCACCACATGTATCGAAACAGATATCGGATATATTTAAATTTTTCGATATCGACTAAAGCCTCACCACGTCGTATCTGCCCACTACCTTCAACATGGTGGTCCTCGGCCTCAACGCCTCGACGAGCTCCGCAAGTCCGTCGCCCACCTCGAGCTCCGCCAGGAAGAAGTAGTCCCACGGCGATAGCCGCGTCGGCCTCGAGTATATCAACGTCATGTTTATCCCCGACTCGGCTATGGGGGCCAGGGCTTTGTGCAGAGAGCCCGGGGTGTTCGGCACGGCGAATATCAACGCCGCGTATCTTCCGCCTTTCGGCTCCGCCCTCGATATGACGGCGAACCTCGTGTAGCTCTCCGCGTCCTCGACGCCGCAAAGCGCCTCGAAGCCTTGCAACGCCCGCGGAGAGGCCACGACGCCGCAATCTTGGCAGCTCTCGAAGGCCTTGACGGCCTCCGCGGTGCTGTTCGTATACGCGATCTGGGCCCCCAGCGAGGCCAAGAACCGCCTCGCTTGAGCTATGGCGTGGGGGTGGGAATACACCACCTTGGGCGTCCCCTTCTTGGCGAAACAAAGGACTATCTTCATCTCCAGGACGGCCGTTATGTAGGATCTACGCACGGCGAGGGAATCCACGGTCTCCCCGACTGGCCCCTCCAACGAGTTCATGAAGGGGACGACGCCTAGATCGGCCCCTCCCTCCTCGACCATCTGGAACACCTCGGATATAGTCCTAGCGGCGACGAGCCTCGCCTCCGGCATATAGGTCGAGGCGGCCTCCCAGGTGAACGACTTCTCGGGGCCTAGGTAGGCCACGGAGGGCTTGGACCTCCTCGATATAAGCGAGGCCAGGAAGGCGCCGATCTCTCCCCCCACCGACGGCGGCTGAGGGCAACCGGCCCTCTTCTCTATGAGCTCAACTATCTTCCGCTCTAGTTCCTGAACCCCGCGCAATCCATGGGCTTGGTCAACCACCTCCTTATATAGCTTGCCCCACCGCGGCTACGAAGCGGCGGCAGCCCTCGGCCCGTCC
>CAYFGI010000142.1:0-2478 GCA_964342785.1 uncultured Thermoproteaceae archaeon | reverse complement strand
ATTATTTCTTTATTATAAGTATCCAAGGCGTTTCGTCATCTATTGGAGTCGCGTTTAAGGCCCAGGCCACAGAGGTCAGATTCGGCGTGATAGAGGGATCCACCACTACGAGTATAGTTGAGGCGTTAAGCTCCTCAGCTTTGTGTAGCGTCTCGTTGAGACCGCCCCAAGCCCATAGGAAGGAGTAGGGAGAGGGGTTCCTTACGGCCGAGTGGATATATCGGGCGATGCTGGGAACCGCGACAATGATAGCATCAGATTGATTGAAGAATCGATATGTGGCTAGATACTGCGGATACGGCGATGCGGGGACAAGCGCCTGGGGAACTCGGTGAACATCCGCGTGTATACGACGGCACAGTTGTATCCATAAGCGAACCCCAGGCCGGGCAGGGCGAAGACAAGAAGATAAGCCGCGATGGCCCACTTATGGCACTTGTGGACGCAGGTTTGGGGGCCTCCGCACTCGCGGCATGAAAGTTTAAAAGGAACGGCGTACTGAACATCAGCCGGGGTGGCCGAGCGGCCCAAGGCGCGGGACTTGAGGCCCAGCAAGCTATCCCGTCCCCGCGAGGGGGCGTGGGTTCAGGCGGGAGGCGCCGCCCAGAAATCCCACCCCCGGCGCCAATCAGTTACGCCTCTTTTCCTCATAAGGATACTAGACGCCAGCCCAAAGCCACACGAAGAAGATCCGCCAGGGGCCGCGCGGCTCTAGCGGACAGGCCTAAGGCTGGGATGCCTTCAGATCGAACCCGCCGAGGGGGGTTATGACCCCGGGCGGCCCCCGCCAGATGCAATGATACGAGCCAGCCGGCTCCGCTTCCTTGGGGCACCTGGAGAGCAGAAATTATCGAACGCTAGAGGGTCTCGTATAGCTTCCGAGGAGAGCCACGGCGCTGTCCCTCGTCGTAGCGGCAAGTCCTAAGCGGCATCGGCGCAAGCGGCGCCCTTACGCCGTAGCTTAAGGTATAAAAAAGAGGTGTTTAACTATATGATGTGATTGTGAAAAACATTTACGACAACATAGCCACCAACGCCGTCGATATCGGCCAGCGGATTTATATCGTCTCGACCGCCGCGTATTACGACACGTCGGTGGAGGTGATCTCGGTGAGGATTAGGGATGGCGAGCCTAAATACGTCGTGGAGGGAAGCGGCAACTTCGCCATATTTGCCGACGACGGCGGGATATGGGCGGTGGATCTAGAGGTGAAGAAGTGGAGCGGCGACTACAATGAGGTGGTTGAAGCCCTCAGAAAAGCCCGCGTGGAGGTGTGGTAACGCCGCTGGCGGTAAAAATCGTGGAGAACAGGCCCGGCGAGATAGAGCTCCCAGAGGTCAACATCTCGATAACGTATACCATCACCGGCGTCAAGGCGGCGAAAGTAGGCGGGGGGTACTCCATAGCGGCTACGATCGATATAACGGCGAAGTTTATAAAGACGCCGGGGCGGATCCTCGGCGTTTGCGCCCCCGGCAACGTCCCATACAGGCCCGTGCCCTTCGCCGCCTCTAAACCAGCCCACGCCGTAGTCGAGACAGACGGGAAGATTTTCGATATCTACGTGGAGCCTATCGCCGTGATGGTGGCGGACGGATTCATAACTCCGTTAGGCGAGCCGTGCATCGCTCTATCTACAGCAACGGGATGGGTTGCCAGACAATCTGCTCAAGACACGCATTAGAAAAACACGAGAAAGACATCGCGAAATACGCCGGGCCGGAGGCGCTGAGGATAATATGCGAGAAAGCGCCGTTGATATACGACCGCGGCAATCCAGAAGACGTCCCCGAAAGGCTCAGGGGGTTTGAACTAGAGAGGAGAAGGACAACGGTGAAATATCGATGCAAGACGCTCCGCGTAGTGATCGCGAAAACAGCTAGTTGCTACACGATAGTCACGATCTTCCCAGACCCCGGGAGGCGGCCCGATCTTGAGCTAGAAGGCGGGGAGCCGTAGAGGTAGGGCGGCAAGCGCCTGGTCAACAGAACTATCAGAGATGAGGAATCACAGTACCCACCGCAAGGGGCTACATGGGCGCAAGGCTGCTGGAGCCTCCAGCCGAGTTAGTCCCTCAAACTCGTCCACAACAACGCTGGGAAGATCATCAAGGCGTGGAAAGCGCTATTCGCGGCTCTAGTCGGACGGAATAAAGGCCATCGCTAAGACTGAGGAGAAAAATTGGCTTAAACTAGAGTCGTTTTTCGGAAGCCCTAGCAGATCTAATGCGCCAGCCTATGAACCCCTTCTCGTATAGTTCGATGAAGTCCCCGCCGGCTTCTATGGCGTCTTCAGCCGAGTTAAGTAGGGGACGCCATCTCTTGGTCGTAGTACACGCGGCTTGCAACGTGACAAGTATGGTAACGTTCGAGCCTTAAGGCGCTGGGAGGATAATTGAAGGAGGTACCGCGACGCGGCGCTCAGCACTCGACGAAATCGCCCGCCGCCTTACAGACCAGCGGCTGGGCGTATGGCTT
>CAYFGI010000141.1:0-2506 GCA_964342785.1 uncultured Thermoproteaceae archaeon | reverse complement strand
CGGAACTTCCCGCCGAGCCAATACAACGCCCCGCCCAACATCCCTATCAAGGTGAGGGAGGTCCCCACGACGAAATAGAGCGTCTCCGCCACATGAAGCCCGAAGCAGCCGTATATATGTTTTCAACGGCCTTAAGGCGTATGAGGCCTTCCCGGAACCTCGTGGTGCCGCCTACATCTGGCCTCGTACGCCTCCGCCCCTCCCACGAGGATACGGGGGCCGTCGGCCGGGGCCGGCTTGCCCCCTATAAGCCTCTGCGTCCTCGTGGCGGGCCTCCCGCAGACCTTGCACACGGCCGTCAACGAGACGACCTTATCGGCGTAGGCCATGGCCCTCATGGTGGTCTCGAAGGGCTCCCCCCTGTAGTCTAGGTTCAGCCCCGCCGCCACGACGAGCCTCCCGTAGGCCAGCCGATCCAACACCTCGGCGAGCGAGGGCGGGAAGAATTGTATCTCGTCCACCGCCACCACGTCGTATTTAGCGCCTTCCCTCTCTATGATCCTCACCCCGTCTTCATCGCTCGGCACCACGAAGGCCTTGAGCCTCAGCCCATTGTGGGAGGCGACTGAGGACGCGTCGTAGCGCGAGTCCAAGGCCGGCTTGAATATCACCGCAGTCCTCCCGGCTATAATCTGCCTCTCCACCCTCCTTATGAGCTCCGTCGTCTTCCCGGCGAACATAGGGCCTACTATCACCACCAACACCTACACCTAAGCCCAGCCGTTTATTTACCCAACTTTCAAAGTCGGGTCGGCGCGAGGTATATGTAGCGCCGCTTGGGCGCACCCGGGAAGAACGCCAGCGCCTACCCGCGCCGCGCGGCTCGTTGCGCCTAGATCAAGGCTACCGCGATCTCCGCCGCAGGCCCCGGCGCGATTAGGCGGGGGACGTTGCGGCTGTGCTGTGAATGCTTAAAGCCCGGGATCCGTTATGGATATGGATCTGGCGCAGATAACGAGGGCCGTTGAGGAGCTGGTGCTCCGCCCTCTGGGCGATATAGAGAGCAGCGCTGAGGGGATCCTGGAGGTGTACGCGGAGCAGTTGGGGGTCCAGAAGCCCAAGGTGGTTGCCGTCGTGAACCCCATCGATGAATGCGGAGGAGGGCAGGGGCTCTGCAGGTCGGTCTTGGGCGTCTACGAGCCCGGCGTGGTCAAGATAAACTATAGAGCCGGCCTCGACACCTTGTTCCACCTCTTCGCCCACCACCTGCAGGCCGTGGAGCTCGGCGAGAGGTTCCCGGCGATTAGAAGGGCCGAGGCGGAGAGGCTTCCCTGGGAGCTGAGGCCCCTCGAGATATCGGCCGCCTTGAGGTCGGCCCAGCTGGCCAGGAGGGCTCCGCCGAGGGTGAAGCGCGTCTGGGAGGAGGAGATCAAGCCGAAGATAAAGGAGCTGGACGAGAACTTGGCCAGGCTGAGAGCCGACTTGGAGCAGATCTATAGATACGTCGAGATATACGTGCGCGGTTGACGCGCGGAGTTTTTAATACGGCCGTCTATGGGGACATGAAGGTGGGCTTCATAGGGCTCGGCATAATGGGGAGGCCCATGGCGAAGCACCTCCACAAGGCCGGCTTCCTGGCGGCTGTCTACAACAGGACCAGGTCCAAGGCCGAGGAGTTCGGCGGGCTCGGGGTCTACGTGGCCGATTCGCCCGCAGATCTGGCGCGGAGGGTAGACGTGGTCATCGAGATGGTGTCCGACGCGCCGGACGTGGAGCAGATCCTCTTCGGCCCAAGCGGCGTCGTGGAGGGGGCGAGGCCCGGCCTAGTGGTCGTGGACATGTCCACGAACTCGCCCGAATGGGCGCGGCGCTTCGCGGAGCTCCTGGCCGCACGCGGCGTCGATTTCCTCGACGCGCCCGTGACGGGAGGGCAGAAAGGCGCCGAGGAGGGGACCCTCACGGTGATGGTAGGAGGCCGGGAGGATCTAGTCCAGAGGCTTATGCCTATCTTCAAGACCTTCGCCAAGGAGGTCATCTACGCCGGCCCCGTGGGCTACGGGCAGGCCATGAAGCTCGTGAACCAAGTGGTCGTCGCCCTCAACACGGTTGCCATGGTTGAGGGCTTGAGGCTGGCCAAGGCCCTGGGGCTCGACGTGGAGAAGGTGGCAAAGCTGCTCTCGACGGGCGCCGCTAGATCGGCCTCGATAGAGCTGTACCTCCCCAAGCTCCTCAAGGGCGATCTCTCGCCGGGGTTCAAGGCGGCGCATCTAAAGAAGGATCTAGCCTACGCCATGGAGATAGCCCACAGGAAGAACCTATCGCTCCCCGCCTCCGCCCTGGCGTTGGAGCTGTATAAGAAGATGGTGGAGAAAGGCCTAGGCGAGCTGGGCATACACGCCCTAGGCGAGATCTACTAGGCGATCGCCCCCAGGCGCGGCCCCGGCCAACGTGTAGACACGATAGCGACGAACGTCCGCCACGCGCGGTGTTCGTCGGCTATGGCTCCGTGGAGGACCTGGGCTAAAGGCGCCGCGAGGCTCCTCTGATTTGTGAGAGGCGGCCTATC
>CAYFGI010000140.1:0-2510 GCA_964342785.1 uncultured Thermoproteaceae archaeon | reverse complement strand
TGCCCGCTGGTGCCCATGAACTGCAATGAACCGGTCAGAGGAAGCTCGGCCCCTAACGTGATGACTTTAAGCGATGTCGTCGTGGTGGATGGGGTAGACGTGGCCGCGGTCGAGGTGCTCGGCTGGCTGGTGGTCGTGGAGGAGGGACTGCTGGTGGTGGAGGGAGGTGGCGTCGATCTCGGCATCATAAGGACCGCCAACGCTGCGACTATCACTATCACCACGACCGCTACCGCTATCCAAATGGTTTTAGATGCCATATCTTGGTGAAAAAAGATGTATTTTAATCTTTTCTAGGTTTTGTTTGCTTTCTTATTGTATACAAATCTATAGTTTTCACTGGTTTCTCAGGAACTATACCTTGAGGTCTATACATCAACACCAATATTATGGCTATCCCGAAGATGGCGTAAGCTAGATACGTGGGATCTGCGTGGAGCACGGCTTGTAGCGAGTTCTTGTAGATATCCAACAGGGTCTGCACGACGTAATACACCACGACGCCGACAACAGCGCCGATGTTGTTGCCGACGCCGCCCAATATGAGCATAGTCCAGCCTATGAACGTATAGACCGGCAAGTAGGTCCCCAGTATAGTGTAGTCGAAGTAGTAGGCCAGCAGGGCGCCCGCGAGGCCGGCGAACGCCGAGGCGAAGGCCAGGACTCTGATCCTGAACTTAACTATGTCCTTCCCGAACACGGCGGCCGCCGTCTCGGCGTCGCGTATTGCTCTAAGCGCTCTGCCGAAGGGCGAGTTGCCTATCGTGTCGAACACAAAGAAGGTGGCCACCAAGAACGCGGAGGTCGCGACGAAGTACACCAAGGTCCTAGTCTCGCCGGAGGCCCAGGCGAAGGGATCGGGGATCACGGCGCCGTTAACTCCGCAGGCGACCGGCGTGGCGTAGTAGGTGACTATCCTCAGGAACTCGCCGCTGACTAGGAGGAGTATGCCTAGATAGTCCTCCCTAAGCCTTATCGCTGGATATGCGAACAAGACGCCGAGAGCAGCCGAGAGCACCATGGCCAGCGCTATGCCTAGGAGGAAGTAGCCGAGACCGAATGCGGGGTTCTGCGCCAACATCTGATTAACGAGGGACGTCACCGAGTATTGGTAGAGCATGCAGTAGCTCCCTATATTTGATAGGGGGCGGATGCCCGCCATTTGGAAGATAGCGTTTTGATACACCAGCAGCACCAGCTTAGCGGCTATGCCTCCGACCGCTATAGCGCCGATTATGAGGAACATGACCTTCCCGAACTGCGGCAAGCCCAGATACCCCACCTCTAGGTTTAGGCTTATTACGTAGATACCGTATATAGCGATATATACTATTATGTTCTGCAGCAAAACTCTGACGTCTTTAGGCAACGGCGATACGAAGGCCAATAACGCCACAACGATCAAAGCCGCCGCGAGGGCGGCGGTCTTAACTAAGACGTCTCTTATCATGTCCTCCCCCTCCTAGCGGCTATAAGCCCAGCGATGCCTTGAGGCGCTAACAGCAACACGACTATCACTATCGCGAAGGGTATGGCAAGCTCGTACTCCGGGGGTAGCCCCAGCGGGTTGAGGATGTAGTTGAAGCCCAGTACCATGCTGAAGCCCACGATGTAGCCGCCGATGACGCCGCCGTATATGCTGGCCAGTCCGCCCACGACGACGGCCACGAATATTATGGGGAGCCTGAGCCAGCCCAGCTCCTCCGTCACTGGGAATATCATGGCCATATAGATGCCCGCGATGCCGGTCACGGCGCCGATTATAAGCCAAGAGAGGGCGTAGACCCTCTCCACATCTATGCCGAGAGCCCTCGCGAGAGGCGCGTTGTCGATGCTGGCCCTCATGACCACGCCGAACTTAGTCCGGTTGAGCAGATAGTAGAGCGCGGCGAGGACCAAGACCAACACTATCGAGGAGGTTATGGCCGTGACTTGACTCTGCGTGAGCCCAGGTATCTGGATCTCGCCGGGGCTCAGCAAGAAGTTGCGCGTATTCCAGCCATATGTAGTCTGGGCTATGCTGTCTAGTATCGCCAAGACGCCGAAGATTAGGTAGTGGAGGCCGAACGAGGCGATCATGAGCACCGTGATGCTGGCGCCGCGCCTAATCATCGGTCTGAACACGCCCACATATGTTAGATACGCCACGGCCGCGCCGGCGAGCGCCGCGATGGGGAAAGCTATATACACGGAGCCGGGCTTTATCCCGCCGAAAAGGAAGTAGAGGAAGTAGAACGTAGCATAAGCCCCCACAGCCGCCAGATCTCCGTGGGCGAACGATGGTATCTTGGTCGTGATGTAGGTCATGGTCAAGCCTATCGACGCGAGGGCGTAGATATTCGAATATATTATCGCCGGAATTATGACGTTGTTTAGGAAATCATAGACGTTAAACATAGCGCGCCACCAAGCGGCCCATTTAAAAATATTGCTTCCTATATTGTTCATTTAGGTCTATATATTTCAAAGTTTTTATATTGGCTAAATTACGGCCTCATGGCCTCCAGAAC
>CAYFGI010000139.1:0-2519 GCA_964342785.1 uncultured Thermoproteaceae archaeon | reverse complement strand
CTCGACGGACTGGGGCTGGGTCCACCGCCGCTCTACCTGGCTGAGCTACGGGCCCCTATCTGCCCATATCATCCCAATTTAAGCTTTCCGGCGACAATCGCCCGGCGGGCTCAGCTTACTGGCCTCCAGACTAGCCCGAGCTCGTCTGCGTAACGGTAGGCTTCCTTCATCTCCCTCTCGGAGACGAATCTGTTGATCTCGGAGTACCGAGCGAGCACGGGGACTAGATAGTCTGGGTGATATTGGTCCATAATATTGACCAAGGCCCTTGGGCAGTTTTGGGCGATCCATCTCAGCACGGGCTTGGTGCAGCATTCGATGTGTCCCGGCAGGACTAGGTGTCGTATTATCACGTCCTCGCCCCTCCTGCAGATGACCGATAGATTCCTCGTCACGGTCTCTACGTATCTCGGCGCCACCGAGTACCTCAAGGCGCAGGTATCGTTGCCGTATTTGAAGTCGGGGAGCCAGATGTCCATGACGTGGAGTATTAGGCTTAAGCCCTCCGGCGTTAGGTACATATTGGAGTTCCAGAGCTGCGGCGCGTTGAACTTCCTCGTGGCTAGTTCTCTAAGCGATTCCAATATGGCCGGGATGTTGGGGGTCGGCTCGCCGCCGACCCAGTTTATGTTGCGGGCTCCCTTCATCCTCAACTCTATCTGTATGGCCGCGAGTTGGCGCGGCGTTGTCTCGACTCCGTTCTCCGGCCTCTGCGATATGTCCCAGTTCTGGCAGTACACGCATCTAAGGTTGCAGCCGGCGAAGAACAGGGTGCCCGAGGGGACTAGAGGCGCCTCCTCGCCCATATGTAGGAACCAGCTGGCGACCTTGGGCTTATCCTCCAGCATACATGCGCCTTTATTTCTCGTCCTATCGATTCCGCAACGTCTTTCGCATAGATTGCATCGCCTCAACTGCCTGCGGGCTAGCTCTATCTTCACGTCGAGTAGAGACGCCGGGGGGAGGGGCTTCTCTGCGAGCGAGGGCGTTGGGCGTTCCTTCTGGCGAGCCCACTCCTCGTCGAAGGCGCGGCCCAGCTCATCGTGTATCCTCCACAGCTCCGTCTCGTCCATCGACGCGTAGTCCGCAGGAGCCTCCACCCTAGCCGCTATGTGGTATTTCGCCGGCGCTGAGTTGCGCATGACTGCATAATACCAACTGAGCCTTTCCTTCACCGCGGGCTCGCTCCAGACGGTCACGGCGTCGGGCCTATATAGAGCCCACGCCACTTCTGAGCCTACCCCCGGGGTTTTAAACCCACCGCGAAGCATATATTGCTGGCCTCTCCGCGTCTCGTGGAGCTGATAGCAAGGGGGGCCGAGGCCGATCTTTACCTAGCCGATTGGTTCGGGCTCAAGGCCGTCGTGAAGCACAGGAAGCCTAAGCCCTATAGAGATCCGGAGCTGGATAAGCTCATTAGGGCCAGGAGGACTCTCAACGAGGTCAAGCTGATGGCTAGAGCCCACGGTATCGGCGTCGACGTGCCGGCGGTCTACTTCTTCGACGTCAACAACGCGGTTATAGTGATGGAATATATCGAGGGGCCCACCGCGAAACAACTGCTGGAGGGCGGCGCGGATATATTGCGCGAGGTGGGCTCCCTGGTGGCTAAACTACACGCGGCCGGCATAGTCCACGGGGATCTGGCCTTGACCAACATCATATACCGCGGCGGCACGAGGCCCTACTTCATAGATATGGGCTTGGGCTATTTCGTCGAGGGCGGCGGGAGGAGGGCCGCGCTCGAATACGCGAGAGATGTGAACGTGCTCCTGAGGATTCTGGACACCTACGGCGATAAGGCCGATGTATATAAGGCGTCGTTTTGGGAGGGGTACTCGGCCGTGATGGGGCGTCTAGCCGACGACGTCCGCGAGATGGTGAGGCTCATCAGGGCCTCGGCCCGCTACGTCGAACGTTGACGTGGGCGTACAAGCCCCATTCGTCGTATTTTTTGAACAACCTGGCTTGCTCCAGCTGGCCCGCGTCTCCTTCCAACACCCTGAAGGCTGTTATCAACAAGTCGCCCTCGGGGAGGCCTAGGCTGGATAGAAGCACCCCAAGGTGGGGGGCCAACACGTCGATGACGGCGTAGAGAGGCTTGTCGCCGTGTTCTTTGACCAGACGGCACAGGACCCCTAGCTCGTGATATTTCAACATGCCACAGGCGGGCATTCCGCCGAGCTTTACGCCCAACACCGAGTTTAAAGCCACGTCCGGCTCGTCGCCGGATATCCCGAGGGCTAGGGCCGAGATGATCTCGGGCGTCACGACGGCTCTAAGCGGACGTCTTAAAACGCCGAAGGGGGGCACCGCCAAGGTGCCGACGAGCCCCATGTACGCCATCTCGGCGATCAATTTTTTTGCTATAGATCTCGCTCTATCTATTTGATAATATGCCTCTTGCACGACATCTAGATAGGCTATTTTTATATAGTCTAGGATTACGAAAAGAGCGAGTTTACGTAAACAACAGCGGGCCCGGTGGGATTCGAACCCACGACCTACGGCTTAGGAGG
>CAYFGI010000138.1:0-2537 GCA_964342785.1 uncultured Thermoproteaceae archaeon | reverse complement strand
AAGGAGGCGTCCGCTTGGACCCCGCCTAGCTCTCAGCCGGCTGTTTCTTGAGCCAAGCGAGGGAGTTCACATCGACGCCGCGGCCGGTCTTTATGAGCGACACCATGTTCCAAGTGATGAGGGCGATTATTATATGGCGGCATATCATGCCCTTTATTGTGTTGGCCTCGCAGGTACACTTAGCGCCGTAGGGGCCCACGGAGACGTAATGCCAAACGCCCTTCCTGGTGCTCGACTCGACGGCCATCCTCACGCCGATGATCTTGCCCTTATCCTCCACGATCTCCAGTATCCTGGCCCTCCTCGGCTCTATGGAGAAGTAAAGATCCAATATCCTCGAGAGCCTGACGCCTAAAGCCCCCGAGAGATCCAACAGGAAGCGCCTAGCTCCCTCCTCGATCTCCGCGGAGCTCATCTATGAACTCCCTCGTCCCCGCCAATAAAGATATGCCTCTCGCCTCGAGCACATGTTCCCCGAATATCACGTATTCCATGCCCAACGCGCGGCCGAGCAACAACGCCGCGGCGACGTCGAGCATCCTGAGCTTGCCCCTAAGGTCTGCGAAGCCCACGGCGGCCCCCAGGCCCGTCAGCAACAACTCATAGCTAGAGCAGCCGAGGCTCCTCCCCTTGAGACCCATGGAGGCTATCTTGGAATAAACCGATTGAGGGACCGACTCGCCCATGGCCACGAAGGCCACGTTGGCGGGCTTCTCGCGCCGCCTTATGGCCACGCCGTTTCTAGACGGCGGATGGCCGGGGCCCACAGAGTAGATCTCCCCGCGCGATGGCATCGCCAAGACGGCGTACTCGAGGTCCTCGAGCCCGCCCGTCTTATATCGGCCGGCCGCCAGCGATATCGTGAAGACCGGGATGCCTAGGGTGTAGTTGAGGGAGCCGTCAAGTGGATCCAGCACGAAGACGTAGCGCTCATCGCCCCATCTATATACGCCGCCCTCCTCGGCTATAAGGAGGCCTCCCTCGAAGGAGCTCCTAAGCGCAGTATATATATATCGCTCCATCTCGGCGTCGATGGCCCTCGTGACGTCGTCCTCATGCCGCGCCACCACCTCGAGCCCCCTCCCGTCCTTGAAGTTATCCCAAAGGATCCAGGAGGCCTTGGCCGCGATGGCTTGCAACCTGCCGAGCACGACGGAGATAACGGGCATATATAAATCAGCTAAAGCGCCACCGGCCATCGATGCCCGTAACCCTGACTACATCACCAACGATAAATACGGCCGAGTTTATATATGCGATGAGGAGGAGCGACGCGCCGATCGGTGAGGACTAGGAGGTGAGCTCCGATGGACTAAACGTTATATATTGGGCCGTACGGGGGCTAGTGGGAGGCCGGAGAAGGAGGAGGAAGATTATACAAAGGCCGAGGAGGACCATACCCAAGATCTTCGTCTGTCCCAACTGCGGCGCCCAGACGGTAAACGTGAAGAGGATAGGCGAGGGGAGGTACGTGGTCATCTGCGGCACTTGTGGCTTGAAGGAGGAATTCGAAGAACATCCGCGCTGGTCGGCCGTTGATTACTACAACGCGTTCGTCGACCACTTCCTTGAGGGCAAGATAAAACCCCCTGAGGGACAAGAGGCCGCGGCCGAAGGCCAGGAGGCGGCTGGCGAGACCGGGCAGGAGGAGGCAACCGGCGAGGCGGAACAAGGCCAGCAGGCAGAGGAGGGCGGAGAGGCCCAGGAGGGGGAGGGCGATGAAGGTTCTTGAATATATATCGGACGGCGTTAAGCACTTCACGTTGATAGACCCCGATAAGTCGGTCGATTACGTCAAGATAGCCAAGACGGCCCTAGACGCCGGCACCGACGGGCTGTTGGTAGGAGGCTCCCTGGGCATACCCTCGGAGGAGCTGGACGGGGTGGTGAAGGACCTCAAGTCCATATCGCACGTGCCCATAGTCCTCTTCCCCGGCACGATCTGCCAGATAACGCCAAGAGCAGACGCCATATTGTTCCTAAGCGTGCTCAACTCGCAGGATCCCTACTTCATAGTGGGCGCCCAGCTACAAGGCGCCGTCATATTGGCCAAGCACTACCCGAGCCTCGAGGTCATATCGACGGCCTACCTCCTGGTCGGCGACGGCGGGGCGGCCGGCTATATAAGCGCCGCCAGGCCCGTGCCCTTGAGGAGGCCCGAGATAGCCGTCGCCTACGCCCTCGCGGCTAGATACATGGGCTTCAACGCCGTGTACCTCGAGGCCGGCAGCGGCGCGCCGGAGCCCGTGCCGGCGCCCATGGTGAGAGCCGTCAGGAGGTACCTAGACCGCGTGTTGATCGTGGGGGGAGGCATTAGATCGGGCAAGGTCGCCGAGGAGATCGCCAAGGAAAGACCAAACGTTATAGTCACCGGCACGATAGCCGAAGAACAGCCCGAGAAGCTCGGCGAGATCGTACGCGCGATAAGGGCGGCCGCCGGGCGCTGACCGCTCCCCGGCGATTGGACTAAACCAACGCGGGCGCGCTGAGGCCTACTCCATTGTCCCGGACGGCTTGGGACGTAGAACCAAGCCAGC
>CAYFGI010000137.1:0-2567 GCA_964342785.1 uncultured Thermoproteaceae archaeon | reverse complement strand
CGCCTCGCGCCAAGCCTTGATCTGCTCCTCGTGGACCCTCAGGAGGTCCACGTCCTCGGTGCATGTAAAATGGGGGAAGCAGAGCTTGCTGGCTCCGATGGAGGCAGCCCTCCTCAGCGACTCCACGTATAGATCGTACCTAAACGGCGGGGGAGTCGTGGGGAATATGGCCCTTATTTCCGGCACGTAGACCCCGGCGCCGTCTCCCGTGAACAAGACGCCCTCGTCTCTGAAGTAGAACATGACGTGGTGGGGCGCGTGGCCCGGCGTGAAGTAGACGTCTACCGCGTCGAAGAGCCTATCGCCGTCTCTCAAAGGCCTGACGTCGCGGGCCGGCCTCGGCTCGCCGAAGAGATCGGCTATGGGGCCCAGCGTGTCCCTGGTGGCTTGCCAGAGCCTCGATGGATCCGCCAGATGCCTAATGTACTTCTCGTGGGCGTACACAGGCTTGCCTAAATGGCCCGCCGAGCCGCAGTGGTCGTTGTGTATGTGGGTGCACAACACGTAGTCGACCTCGATGGGGGGAGTCGAGTTGGGCGGGCCGGGGTCTATCGCGACCCTCGCCCCGCCTACGTCGAGGATATACGTCGTCACGATGTGGTTCCCCTGGACGTATCTCCTAATCAACTCCATGTCCATCATTTACCGGTATATATAGGAGCTCCCTCAAGCTCCTCACGACGGCGACTCCGTCTCTGCAAGGTCGGGCGGCCCTGGCCACGCACACGGGCTTGGCCCCCGCCGCGATCGCCATCTCGACGTCGTATACGCTGTCGCCGACCACGACCATGGACCGCGTCGGCACGCCGAATACGCGGGACACGACGTAGAGCGGATCGGGATTCGGCTTTCCCCTATCGATCTCGTCGCCCCCCAGGACGAAGTCGACCGCCAAGCCGGTCCTCCTCAAGATCTCCCTAGCCAGAACCCCGCTGGAGGAGGTGACCACGGCGATGGGCCTCGGCAGACGGGCCAAGACGTCCACGTCTGGGTAGGGCCTCACCTCGTCGATGTGCCTCTCCAGGAAGTACTTGACCTTAAGCCGCGCCAGCTCCTGCGCTCTGCCTGGGGCGAGGCGCCGCGCTATCTCGCCGGCGGGTAGGCCCATCAAAGGCCTCACCTCGTCCTCGCTCGCCCTAACGCCGAGCTCCGCCAACGCATCGATCCAAGCCCTCACGTGCGCGTCGACCGAGTCCACGAGGGTGCCGTCTAGGTCGAACACGTACACCGGGCTTGAGAAAAAGGGAGTTTATATCCTCAGCGGCCTATCAACTCCTCACCGCTTGGGGCCCGGTTCCTCATCACCATCAAGGCCGTCACTTGACCACCAAGACGGGCTTTTTGGAGTGCGTCACGATGCCGGTCGACACGCTGCCGAGGAAGACCCTCTTTATGGTCGAAAGGCCTCTGCTCCCCGTCACTATGAGGTCCGCCCCTATCCTATCGGAATATTCGACTATGGTGCTGGCGGGATCTCCCTCCAACAACGCGGTCTCTATCTGCACGCCCTCGGACTCGGCCTTGGCCTTGGCGTCGGCTAGGTCGGCCTTCGCCTTCTCCCTCATGGAGTCCAACACGTCGGCTGGGACAGGCCCCATGGATAGGCCCAGGATGGTGGCCGTGTCTACGACCTCGGCCACGTAGATCTTAGCGCCGTATTTCTTCGCTATATCTATAGCGACCTCAAGGGCCCTCCTAGCGTGTTGAGAACCGTCGTACGCCACCAAAATCCTCTTGAACATACCCTATACTGCGGGCCAGTTAATATCTGTTCCCTCCGTGACTCGAAAAATATATACAAGTCGGTTGTGGAACGTGGTTAAAATACTCGGGCTAGGCCCGTCTGGCGCGGCGCTGGGCTCGGCGTTAGGCGAAGCCGCCGTCGAGGAGCGGAACAAACATTACTATAAGGCGTGCGGCGAGGCCGTGCCGGTCGAGACCCCCCTCGTGTCGCGGGAGTTCGTGGTGGACAAGGTCAGGAGGTATCGTTTCTTCCTGGGGGATAGCCCCATCGGCGAAGTCTCCTACGGCAAGCCCAGATGGTACATAGTGGATAAATCTGCTTGGGTCGAATCGCTCAGAGCCGCCATAAGGCCCGGCGGCGAGGACGACGGGATCGTGGTGGACGCGAGGGGGCCCTACGCGAGCCGCGGGGAGAAGCTTATCGTCGTCATGGCCTACGTGGAGGGGATCAAGAGAGACGACGAGACGGCGGACTTCATATATCCCCCCGGCCTGGCGGGCTTCTTCTGGATATTCCCGCACGGCGGTCTTTACAACGTGGGCGGCGGCTTCCTCGGCGTCGCGGACCCCACGCCGTTGGTCAAGAACTTCGTCTCGAAGCTAGGCGGGAGGATAAAGATCCTCAAGGGCGCCCCGCTGACGGTGATGCCCGAGGTGGATCTCGGCATCGAGGGGCGCTATAAGGTGGGCGAGGCCGCGGGCCTCGTGTACCCGTTGACCGGCGAAGGGATAAGGCCCGGCGTCATATCGGCTCTAGCCCTCGCGGATTCCCTGGGGACGAGGAAGCCCCTAGATGAATATAGGAGGAAAATCGCCCCCGTCGT
>CAYFGI010000136.1:0-2666 GCA_964342785.1 uncultured Thermoproteaceae archaeon | reverse complement strand
TGTTGTAAAGTTTATTAGCTCGCCTCTTCGCGGGCATATGGCTTGCGAGAGGTGGGAGAGGTTAATGCAGTGGGCGGAGAAACAAGGCAACAAGGCCAAGGCCCTTGAGTTCAAGGAGAAGCTCGTCGAGTGTATAGTGTACCAAGTCCAGAGCCTCGTGGCGGAGAGGGAGCTGGACGAGGCGGAGGCCTTGATAAAGCAGGGGAGGGATATAGCCAAGAGATACGGCATAGAGGAGCTCGCGTTTCATCTAGATCTAAACGAGAGGAAGATCAAGGCGATCAGGGAGAGGAGAGCGAAGGCTCAGACCTCGTAGACCTCGTCTAGAAACTTGGAGAGCCTATTTATCTTCCTTCTGCTCGCCTTAGCCACCGCTCCGTACTTCCCCAGGCCCACGGCGAGGATATCGACCACAACGCCCCCGATCTCCCTGCCCGCGAGCACTAGATATCCCTGCGATCTATACTTCCGCCAGAACGCGTAGAGCCTATCGGCGGATTCATCCCTCCGCGCCCTCAAGGCGCCGGCCCTCTCGACGGCTTGCCCCAGCCCGTCCGCCACGGCGTAGTAATACGGAGGCCTTTGGACGCGCTTCACTTCGAGCTTGAGGCCGGGCACGGTATCCACCGCGGAGAGGACCACGTAGGCGCCGGGATATCTAGATAGAGCCGAGATCCTGTTCAAGACTGCCCTCTTGGCCTCCACCACCGGCACCACAGGCGTGTAGAGGCCGTGTCCCTTATATGCGGCGGGGATCACGGCCCCCAGGAGCCTCAAGAAGGCGGGTCTATAGCCGCTCGCCTCGAGGAGCTCGGCCACGAGGTAGGGCGCAGCCTTCCTGACGCTGGATCTGCCGGGGCGGTAGAGCTGGAGGTTCCTCCGCAGTATGTTGAAGATCTTCGGCGAGTTGAGCTCCACGGCGCGTCGTATGACCTCGTCGCTCAACGCCTCCCAGCCGGGTAGATCGCCCAATATCTCAGCCGCCAGCCAGTCCGGCGCGTCGAAGACGCCCACGATCTCGCCGACGGCTCTCCTCAAGGCTTCAAACACGGCGCCTCCCGACATGGCATCCGCCCCCTAAGCTTCAACTACTTAAAAACTTAACCTAGTGGATACATGAGGTGGGCCGAGCTGACCTGGCCCGAGTTCGAGAAGGCCGACAAGAAGGTTGCGGTCCTCCCCGTGGGGGTCGTTGAGGCGCACGGCCCCCATCTGCCTCTAGGCACCGACGCCTTGATGGCCATATACCTGGCGGAAAAAGCGGCCGAGGAGGCCGGGGTCCTGCTCCTCCCGCCCATCTGGTACGGCACCACGTACGTCCTCGATAGGTTCCCGGGCACGATATCTATATCCGCCGAGACGCTCTACAGGCTGTATAGAGACGTGTTCCTAGAGGTCGCCAGAAACGGCGTGAGGTACCTCGTGGTCGTAAACGGACACGGCGGCAATATCGACGCCTTGCGGATGGCCGCGAAGGACGTCGCCAAGACGACCGACCTCACGGTGATAGTAGTCAACTGGTGGATAGACCTAGCCAAGGAGGCTCGGCGCAAGGTGCTCGAGACGCCGGAGGGCCACGCGGCCGAGGACGAGACCAGCGAGGTGATGGCGGCGTATCCCCATCTGGTGAAGGAGGTGCCGCGCGATGCCGACGAGTGGGTCGAGGTCAAATACGCCATATACGGCGGTAAGGCGTATGAACAAATGTATAGAAAGGCCGTGCAGGGATATCCCTCCAAGGCCTCTAGGGATAAGGGCGAGGTCATCTTGAGGGCGGCAGTCGAGGAGTTGAGATCCCTCCTGGAGGACCTCAAGAGAGACGTCCTGCCGATCGTCAGGAGGCAGTAGGCCTATCACCGCGGGCGCAAGGTATTACGAGGGGAATACATGACGTCGGGGGAGTTCGCATAAGTTTGTTTTAGCGCGATAGTTAAAATAAGTTGTACAATTAGCCTCATGTCGTCGAGCGTACGCACCTTGGCGATAGCAGTGATAATCATAGTGATCGTGGCGATAGCCGCGGTCCTCTTGTTGCAGAGACCATCGCCGCAATCCGCCCCAACCGCGACCTCCGCGCCGTCCACATCTCAGACATCACAGACCCAGACGAGCTCGGCGCAACAACTCAGCGGCTCTCTGACCATCTTGGTGCCCACAGGCGATCCCACGCTCATGCCCTATATCCAGCTAGCCGCCAGCGAGTTCATGAAGAAATACCCAGGCGTTACGATAACCATAGAGCCTGTACCCTTCGGCCAAATGGTCCAGACGGCCCTCACGGCCCTCCAGAACAAGAACCCGGACCCCTCGATCATAATATTCTATCCATCTCAAGCGTCGACGTTAGGCCCCTATTTGATGGATCTAAGGCCTTACTTCGACTCGGGGCTCTTTAATAGATCCGATATACCGATGAGCGCGCTTATATCAGTCATGATGATCTCAAAGAACGGAACAGTCACCAAGATATTCGGAGTGCCGTTCCAGATGGTCTTCGGCTACGTCCTAGTGTACAGGAAGTCCATCTTCGACAACGCCACGCTTCAGGCGGAGTTCAAGAAGGAGTACGGCTTCGATCTAGATCCGCTCACGTGGTCCTCTTGGGATCAACTAATCGATGCGGCGCAGTTCCTCCAGTCGCAACATGTGGCTAAATACGCCTTGTT
>CAYFGI010000135.1:0-2739 GCA_964342785.1 uncultured Thermoproteaceae archaeon | reverse complement strand
TAGGTGTAGTAAGTCCTCTGGCCGAAATCGTGTAGATCCACGCCGAGCGAGGTCAACACGCTCCTTAAGTGATCCGCCAACTGGTACTGCCTCTCCTTTCTGAGCCTAGATCTGGCCTCCACCAACGCCTTGACGGCCTCCTGCACCTCCTTAGGCACCTCCCTCCTCTCCAACACGCCTATTACGTCGGCCATCTCGACGTATTTAGACAAGATATATAGAGCGGTCTCCCGCGAGATCTTATCTATCTTATGCAGTACCGTGGAGATGATATAACGAGCTATATCGTAGAGCTTCTGCGAGGCCTCGTTCGTCGAGAAGTCGTCGCTAAGCGCCGCGTAGAACTCATCCATCTGCCTTCGGAAAGGCTCGACGATGGGCTCTAGATCCGCCTCGCCGGCGTCGGCCACGGCTTGGCTCAACTCGTCGTAGGCGGTGTAGAGAGTTCCGACCATGTCCTCAGCCCTATCCAGCAGCTCGAAGCTGAACTCCATGGGCTTGCGGTAGTGGCTCATGGCGTAGGCGAACCTCAAGGCCTCGCCGCTGTATTTCGAGAGCACCTCCTTGAGCGTGATGATGTTGCCCAGGGATTTAGACATCTTCTCCCCCCTTATGGTCAAGTAGCCGACGTGTATCCAATACCTCGCGAAGTAATCGATGCCGAACATGGCGCGCGCTATCGCTATCTCGTTCTCGTGGTGCGGGAATATCAAGTCGGCCCCTCCGCCGTGGAAATCGAAGGGGACGCCCAAGTGCTTCGTCGACATGACCACGCACTCGAGATGCCAGCCCGGCCTGCCGGGGCACCAAGGCGAGTTCCACCACGGCTCGCCCGGCGACCAGCTCTTCCAGAGGGCGAAGTCCAAGGGGTTCCTCTTGCCCGGCTCGGGCTCCACCCTGGCCCCCGCTATGAGCTCCTCTATCCTCTGGCCCGAGAACTCGCCGTAACGGGGGACCTTCCCCACCTCGAAGTAGACCGAGCCGTCCGGCGCCACGTAGGCGTAGCCCCTCTCCACCAACGCCTTTATCCACTCCAACATGTCCTGCACGTTCTCCGTCACGCGGGGGTTCGCGTAGGCCGGCTTGACGAAGAGCTTGCGCATCACCTCGTTGTACTCCGCTATGTAGCGCTCCGGGACCTCGCGCCAGCGCCGTAATGCGTCTGGGCCGAACTCCTCCTTGGCTCTATTTATTATCTTGTCGTCTATATCGGTGAAGTTTATCACCAACTTCACCTGGAGGCCCAGCCTCTCCAGATAGCGGCGGAACATATCGAAGAAGACGTAGACCCTCCCGTGCCCCACGTGCACCGAGTCGTAGGGGGTGATGCCGCATACGTAGCCCGTAGCTACGCCGGGAGTCCTCACGACGAACTGCTCCACCTTTTTAGTTGCGGTGTTGTATATCCTCAGAGGGATCTCCTGCGCGGACACCCCGACATAAGGGCTCAGCAAAGACGCTCTAATAAACATTTGGCAGACAATATTTAAGTAGAGTCCGCCGTAACGACATGGCGGATACAACCATCGAGGAGCTAGCCGCCCGGAGGATCCTCACGGGGAGGGGCGACCTCACCATCGAGGTGGAGATCTATACGACAGACGGCTTCGGGAAGGCGGCGGCCCCCGCGGGGGCCTCCAAGGGGAAGCACGAAGTAGCCTTCCTGCCCGAGGGAGGGATCGAGGAGGCCCTCTCGGCTTTCGAGAGGCTGGTGGCGCCGGAGCTCGTCGGCGTCGACGCGGCCGAGCAGTACGCGGTGGACGGCAAGCTGGAGGAGATCGACGGGACTGGCCGTTTCGAGAGGATAGGCGGCGCCGTGGCCGTGGCCGCCTCAATGGCGGCCGCAAGGGCGGCCGCAAACACCTTGGGGATACCGCTCTTTAGGCACTTGGGAGGCGCCGCCGCGAGGACTCTGCCGTTGCCGTTGGGCAACACGATAGGCGGCGGAAAGCACAGCAGAGGGCTGGGGCCCGATCTGCAGGAATTCCTCGTGATACCGCTCAACCCGCCGGACGCGGCGACAGCCGTCTTGGCGAACCTCGAGGTGCACAAGAGGGCCCTCAAGTACATAGTGAAGGTCGATCCGCACTTCACGGGCGGCAAAAACGACGAGGGGGCCTGGACCCCCAGGATCTCGGCCGAGACGGCCTTGAGGATATTGAAGGAGGCCGCCCAGGAGGTGTCGAAGGAGATGGGGGTCGAGATAGGCTTGGGGGTGGACGCGGCGGCCTCGAGCCTCTGGAACGGGGAGAAGTACGTGTATCAAAACGAGGGGAGGGAGAGGACGCCGAGGGAACAGCTGGAGTACATGGCGAAGCTACTGGACGAGTTCGGGCTTGTGTACCTCGAGGACCCCTTCCAGGAGGACGACTTCCAGAGCTTCGCCGAGCTTACGGATAGGTACAAGGACAGGCTGATAGTGGGGGACGACCTCTACGTGACCAACGCCGCCAGGATAGAGCAGGGCGGGAGGCTGAGGGCCACGACCGCCGTCTTGATAAAGCCCGACCAGACGGGCACGTTGACGAGAGCCGCCGAGGCCGTGAAGACCGCGAGGAGGTACGGCATGAAGGTAGTCGTATCGCACCGCTCCGGCGACACGGAGTACGACACCTTGGCCCACGTGGCCGTGGCCTTCGGCGCCGAAGTCATAAAGACGGGCATAGTGGGGGGCGAGAGGACCGCCAAGCTCAACGAACTCATAAGGATAGGAGAGTACCTAGGCAAATGGGGCAAGAT
>CAYFGI010000134.1:0-2754 GCA_964342785.1 uncultured Thermoproteaceae archaeon | reverse complement strand
GGATATAAGGCGGTCTACGACGCCGTCTCGGGCAAGGTCAAGATTTGCTCTTCAAGATCTTCACCCATTCGTTCCGTGTCAAGAAATCGTTTGAAGTCGCGACGAGTTCTTCGCGCCTCCGCTCAACCGTAGCCGGTTGCCTCGACGCGGCCTCGGCCGAACGTCCCGTCGTACGTCCCCTCAAGGCCTTGTAGGCCTCCTTAGCTCTCCTTTTGATCTCGCCCGGCGTTAGCCCCGTCGCTCTAGCCAAGGCGTCCGCGGACGCGCCCGCCACGAGCAGCTTTAGGATCGTCTCGTCGTCGAGCTGCACGTAGCCCATAGCCCTTATGGCCTTCTCCACGTTCTCCTCGCCTATTGCATACAACGGCACGCCCTTTAACCGAAGCGCCACCACGTCCATATACGGCGTAGTAAGTATTGCGACAATGAATAACGTCGGAACAACTTAAGCGTCGTTAAAGGCCACAAAATATAAGCGGATTTCTCTACGGCGAGATCAACGTCGTGAAAAAATCAGCGAGAAAAAACTCGGCGGAGAAAATTCCGCTGTATTTATTCCCGCTTTCATTGCGGTTTGAAAAAATAAGCGAGAATATCTCCGGTTCAACACGCCGAGAAGAAGTATCGCTTTATTTCTTCCGCCGTAGGAAAAGAACGGCGCGAAAATCTTCGCTTTTATATGCCGGAAGCAATCGCCCTAACTCAATCAATATGCGTCGTTCGAATCGGCGTAGATATGTTCGTGAAAACAATACCGTGGGCCCACGTGGTGAGCCCCAACGGTTGGGTCAAGATAGAGGAGGGGCAGACGTTGTTCTTGGCGGATCCCCTGCCTGTATCCCCGTTCCGCGGGATAGACACCGGCGACCACAACAAGACCCTCACGACGGCCGTGGTCGCAATACACTACCCCAACGAGAAGGAAAGAATGAAGATGATGACGGGCAGGAATATGACGTTGCGGAGCTTGTTGATCAACCGGACATATACGGTCAAGCTGGTCAAGGCCTCGGAGAGCCTCTCGCCGCTTTCATACCTAGCACATACGCTCTATGTATATTGCGAGACCGACGGCAAGCCGAGCCCGTGCGATCTCTCGGTGCTCTACGCCTTGTCTTGGCCTAGAGACATGCCGGAATACGCCGCGAGGGTGTTCCGCGACTTAGCCGTCCTAAGGGTTAAGACTGGATCCGGGGATGTCTACAAGGCGCCCGAGAGGGAGCCGACGTGGACGGTGTGGTTTAAACAAACGGAGAAGCTCATGGCGAAGAGCAGTTGGGCGGAGAACTTGAGGCAAGCCATAGATTGCTTGGCCGATCCGGGTTGCCTCAAGGCCTTGGTCGAGACGGTCTTCGACTTGTCCCCCAGAACTCGATGCGAGGCGTATAAATACGGCCTCTGGAAGGTCAGGCCGGCGGCGTGCGCGCCCGCGGACGAGACCTTGAACAAGTTGGTCAATGACTTCGAGCCCGGCGGCTACACGCTCTTGGCCGCCCACGCCCTTCTGATCATAGGCCACTGGGCCCCCTCACATGAATTCGCCAAGTACTTCCCGCTCGATGAGCTACTTCGCGCCCCTTGAGTTCATAGAGCCGATGTCGCGGTTGGCGCTGCTTGACCGCTTCACGTTATACAAGGCGTCCGTGGCGTTGGCGAAGCCCCCCGAGGAGTGGCCGTCCTACCCAGACTACGACCCCCAATGCCACGCGCCCGACGCGCAAGCGGCCATCCTCTTGTCCTACATATGCGATAAGGTGTATATCCTCAACGGGATAGACGCCGCGCTCCTCAAGAGGAGGGGCGTATCGTACGAGGTCACCCAGACAGTCGCCGCGGCCAAGGCCATACCGCAGATCGAGTTCGCCAAAGCAGCGATAACATGGCTCAAAGAGGCCAGGGGAGGGGAGGAGAGCATTGTGGAGGAGCTCGTATCGGCTCTGCCCGTGAAGAGCTTGGAGGACGATCTGATCCGCCTCCTCTACGCCATGGGCGCCCTCGACCTCTCAGCGACCGTCCTCACGCCCAGCAGGCAACTCGCCTTGATAGCCTATTACGCCCGGCGTCAATAATTCTTAATAGATTTTTAGAATCCCCGCCCTTTAGGGCGGGGAGGTCGGATTGATTATCCGTCTCCACTATTGGATCGCCGTGAGTTGGATCAACAAGGTCACTAATAGTTCCGTCTTGAGGGAATGCCTAGAGAGTTTGGAGGCCGAGGGCAAGATCGATTTGGTGCGTTTCGCGATGTTGACGCCGATAGAGGTGGTGGATTTATGCAACGTGGATGAGTCGGTGGCCGAGACCGCGATCCGCAAGGCGCGGCAGCTCGCCGGCTACAGCCCAATCGTAAGGCTGTCGAAAGGCGTTAAGGTCGAGGTCATCCCCACAGGCATCAAGGAGTTCGACGAGAGGTCGCCCTGGGGAGGCATGCCTAAGTACAAAATCCAACTCCTTGCGGGAAAGTACGGGACGGGGAAGTCCATCTTGGCGATGCAGATATCCGCCTCTGCGATCGCCCAAGGCTATAAGCCCGTCTACTACATAGACACGGAGAACGCCTTCAACGAGAAGATGATGAACGCCATCTTGAAGCGTTTCGTCGGTAAGCCGTTGGACGAGGTGCTCGACGTAGATCTCGTGGTGTTGAAGATAGGTGATGTATTTGCCCTCATTGAAGCCATAAGGGAGCTGCCGCCGGAGGTCAGGGTGATAGTCGTGGATTCGATCATAGAGCTCTTCCGCGCGCTATTCCGC
>CAYFGI010000133.1:0-2804 GCA_964342785.1 uncultured Thermoproteaceae archaeon | reverse complement strand
ACTTCATAGGAGGCAGAGGGCTCGCCATAAAGATACTCTGGGACGAGCTCCCTCCGGGCGTCGACCCGCTGTCGCCGCACAACAAGCTGATATTCGCGGCGGGCCCCCTCACGGGCCTCACCAACGTAAACATGGGCAAGCTGGTGGTGGCAGCCAAGTCTCCCATAACGGGGGGCTACGGCGATGGAAACATAGGGGCTTGGGCCGGCGTCTACATGCGGCGGGCTGGATACGACGCGATAGTGGTCGAGGGCAAGGCCGAGAGGCCTACATATCTCTATATAGATGGCAAGGGGGTGCAGTTCCTCGACGCCTCGGACCTCTGGGGGCTGAACACCTGGGCCACCGAGGATAAGCTGCAGAAGATACACGGGAGGGATGCCGGCGTTATCTCCATAGGCCCCGCCGGCGAGAATCTTGTCAAATACGCGG
Source organism: uncultured Thermoproteaceae archaeon (assembly GCA_964342785.1). Classification (GTDB taxonomy): domain Archaea; phylum Thermoproteota; class Thermoprotei; order Thermoproteales; family Thermoproteaceae; genus Thermoproteus. Next base: position 2,372 of record CAYFGI010000133.1, on the reverse strand, counting down.
TCGTCGTCGCCCAGAGGGGCAGGGCGGGCGGGAGGCCCGGCATGGGCGCCGTCATGGGCTCGAAGAACCTCAAGGCCATAGTGGTCAAGGGCAGCGGCGAGATACCAGTCGCCGACAAGGCCATAAACAAGATGGGGCTCGAGGCGGTCCAGCAGGGGAGGGGCCTGCCGGGGTACAACTTCTGGATGAGGCAAGGCACCACGTCCACTGTCGAGTGGGCGCAGGAGGCCAGCGTGCTCCCGACCTACAACTTCTCCGAGGGGCAATTCGACGAGTTCGAGAAGATAGGAGGGGCCATGGTCGAGAAGATGGAGGTCGACCTGAAGTCCTGCCCGCTGTGCTTCATGCCGTGCGGCCACTGGGTCCCCGCCGAGGGCGGCACGGCGGAGGTGGACTACGAGAACATAGCCCTTCTGGGGTCCAACCTCGGCATAGGCGATCTCTCGAAGGTGGCGGAGCTGAACCGCATAGCCGACCTAATGGGCATGGACACGATATCTTTGGGCAACACCCTCGGCTTCGCCATGGAGGCGTCGGAGAAGGGCCTCACCAAGGAGCACGGGTTCAAGATAGAGTGGGGCGACTACAAGGCGGCTAGGGACCTCGCGCTCGATATAGCCTACAGGAGGGGCTTCGGCGACCTCCTGGCCGAGGGCACCATGAGGGCCTCCAGGAGGCTCAAGGCCGAGGAGCTGGCGGTGCAGGTCAAGGGCCTAGAGGTATCTGCCTACGACTGCCACGCCGCGCCTGCGATGGCCCTCGCCTACGCCACGTCGCCCATAGGCCCGCACCACAAGGACGCTTGGGTCATATCGTGGGAGGTCAAGACAGACCGCTTCGGCTACACCAGGGAGAAGGCGGCTAAGGTGATAGAGCTCCAGAGGATCAGAGGCGGGTGGTTCGAGGCGTTCGTCGGCTGCCGCCTCCCCTGGGTCGAGATAGGGCTTCCGCTCGACTGGTACCCCAAGCTCTTCAAGGCGGCCACGGGCCTCGACGCGACGCCCGAATACTTCAACGAAGTCGGCGACCGCATATACGCGTTGATAAGAGCCTTCTGGATAAGGGAGTACGGCTACTGGAGCAGAGAGCTCGACGTGCCCCCGCCGAAGTGGTTCAAGAAGCCGTTGACCAAGGGGCCGCTGAAGGGCGCCCATCTTGACTACGGGAAGTACCACGAGATGCTAAGCCACTACTACGACTTGAGGGGCTGGGACGAAAACGGGGTTCCGAGGAGGAGCACGTTGAGGCGCCTGGGCCTAGACTACGTGGCACCTGTCCTCGAGAAATACGTGGAGCTCAAAGACTAGTCGATATCAGCCTGTGGCATAACCGGCCACTGCCGCCCAAAGGGACAGGTCATCATCGAGGGGACGGGCTCTCTTTTTAAAAACAGTTTCGGCTTCAGACGTGCGCGTCTATTTCGACAACGGCGTGGTGGTGGAGGGCGGAGGCTTCAAGGTCTTGGTGGACCCCTTCAAGCCGTTCGACGAGTCGAAATACGACGTCGTCCTAGTCACGCACGGCCACAGCGACCACGTCACTAGGCACATAAGGAGGGCCCGCGCCGTCTTGACCAGGGAGACGTTGCAGGTAATCGCGTTGAGGTACGGGGTGAGGCCTAGGCGATACCACGTGGTGAGGCCCGGCGATAGGCTCGACCTCGGAGGGCTCTACATACACGTCCTCAACGCCGGGCACGTCCCGGGCAGCGTTATGTACGTCATCGAGACTCGGGAGGGGACCGTGGGGCTGACGGGCGACTTCAACCCAGCCGGGAGCAACGTGGTCGAGGGGGCCGACGCGATCGAGGCCGACGTCCTCGTCATGGAGGCGACGTACGGCTCGCGCCACTACGTCTTCCCTCCCCGCGATAAGCTCTACCGGCAGATCGCCGCGTTGGCTGAGGACAGCAAGGCCCCCGTGGCCATAAGGGCCGGCCCCTTGGGCAAGGGCCAGGAGCTCGCGAGGCTTCTGCCGAGCCGCAAGCTCTACTTGGAGCCCAGGGTGGCGGCGTTGAACAGAGCCCTCGGCTTCCACGGCGGGAGGGAGCTCGTGAGAGGCGCCTCGCTCAATCCCGGCGAGGTCCTAGTGCTCAGCCTCGCGTCCCGCCCCCCTCCCGGCTTTCTGCTGGTCGAGCTGAGCGGCCACTACGTGGTGGAGAAGCCGGCGGGCGCGATAGGGATACCGCTGAGCAACCACGCTGACTTCCCCGCGCTTCTAGAGACGGCGCTGAGGAGCCGGGCCAAGAGGATCTACACGGTCTACGGGCGCGCCGAGGAGCTGGCCAAATGGCTCGGCAGATTGGGCCTAAGGGCCTCGAGGATCCCGCCGAAGGGCCAGACCGAGTTGACCCAGTGGTTCTAGGCCAGATT
>CAYFGI010000132.1:0-2816 GCA_964342785.1 uncultured Thermoproteaceae archaeon | reverse complement strand
GGTACATAACGGCTTTATGTCCGCATAATATTTATCTCCTCGTCCATTGTTCGAGTGTCCTGGAGGGGGAGGGACGTGATATCGATGAGGGATTTCAACAGGGGCGATCTAGAGGCCCTCTTCGAGAAGGCTAGGGAGATGGAGCGCTACGCGAAGTCGGGGCTCGACACGCTTAGAGGCAAGGTGATGGCCGTCGCTTTCTTCGAGCCGTCGACCCGGACCCGGCTCAGCTTCGAGACCGCCATGAAGAGACTCGGCGGGGAGGTAATAGGCTTCTCAAGCGCCGAGGGGACCAGCGTCGAGAAGGGGGAGACCTTCTCGGACACCATAAGGATGTTAGACGCATACGCCGATGTGATAGTCGTCAGGCATAAGCTTGAGGGAGCCGCCAAGCTGGCCGCGGAGATAGCCCAAGCCCCTGTCATAAACGCCGGCGATGGCTCCTTCAACCACCCCACGCAGGCGATGTTGGATCTCTACACCATCTGGAGAGAGAGGGGCAGAATAGACGGGCTGAGGATAGGGATCATGGGCGACCTCAAATACGCGAGGACTGTGAACTCGCTCCTAGAGGGCCTTTCGTTGTTCGACGTAGATGTGGCGTTGATATCGCCCGAGTTCCTGAGGCCCAGGCAGGAGACCTTAGATTACGTGCAGTCGAGAGGCCTCCGGTGGAAGGCCTACACCAAGCTCGAGGACGTTATAGGCGAGCTCGACGTGCTCTACGTGGTGAGGATACAGAAGGAGCGTTTCCTCGACCCGTTGGAGTTCGAAAGAGTGAAAGGCAGCTATAGGCTGACCGCCGAGGCGCTGAAAGGAGCCAAGGAGGACTTGATAGTGTTGCACCCGCTGCCGAGAGTCGACGAGCTCGACCCCTCGGTCGACAGAACTAGGCACGCTGCTTATTTCAAACAAGCGGCCTACGGGGTGCCCTTGAGGATGGCGCTTCTCAGCTTGGTGCTCGCCTAAAATAGCGCTTGTATAAATAGCCGGCCACCCAACGGCCCTTCTTCGTGAGTGTGTAGTAGATACCGGCCCCCTTGCGCTCGGGGTTCCTCTGCTTTACCTTCAGCCAAGGCTTTATGGACGAGGTCACCCTTCCCTTGAGCTTCCCCCTATATCTCTCCAGGAGCCCCATCTCCTCGAGCCTTCTACAAGCCGCCTCCACCTCGTCCTCGGGCACCACAGGGACCCAACCAGCGGCGCCTAACAGTCGGCGAGCGAGCAACCACGGCGTGTCGGGCCCGTAGGCGTATATGTGAGCCAATATCTTCCTTTCGAGCTCCGTTAAGCCCTCGGCTATTTTCTCAGCCTCGGCCTCGTCCACGATCTTTGTTGATCTGCTACTTAAAGCTCGCCTCCACGACGCGGTAGACTCTGCCCCTCTTCGCTATTAAGATGGGTACCTCGCAGCTAAGCTCCAAGGCCCTCCTCGCCGCGTCGTAATCCCTCGTCAAGACGGCACATCTCTCTTCGCACGCAAGCTCGACGGCCCTTTCCTCCGCCGGCTTCGTCTCCGATAAGACGCAGTCGAGGCCGTAACGCCGACATAGCTCGAGGTATTTGCGCGCCTTGCCGAGCTGCGTCTCGCTCCAAGCGTCCAACACCAGCTTGGCCCTTATGCCGACCTCGGCGAAGCCCTCGAAGAGCTCCTCCGGCCGCGACAACGCCGCGGCCACCGAGAATACGTCTACCACCACGCAACTATACCTCTCGACGTAATCGGGCACGAGCCTCACGTCCAGCGCGCCCCACCTCTTCTTGACCCGCACACATCAAGCCTCTAAAAATATTTATAAGCCATACCTTAGGCGCGACGTGAGGGCCGTCATCATAGGCGGAGGGATAGCAGGCGTGTTCACAGCGTATTTCCTCAAAAAGGCCGGCGTGGAGGTTCTGGGCTTCGGAGGCCCCATCAAATATCCTCTAACGTCGTTGGTGTTGACGCTCTCGATGCCCGATCCCCGCGACATCGAGATGGCGAAGGAAAGTCTGGAGCTCTACAAGGAGCTTGACGTCGTAAAGCAGGTAGTCTCTGTCGATATCATGCCCGTGACGGCGGATTTATCCAGCCTTAAGAAGGCCGGTGTGCGGTACGAAGTCGTCGATAGGTTCAAAGGCCTAAGGCTGGAGAGAGACGAGGTGGCCGTTATAACCACCGACTACCTCGTGCCGGTACGTAGAATAGTGACTAAGCTTAGGAGGGCTCTTGGGTTCTCCGACAGAACGGCTAGGCTCGCGGCGGACGGCAGGGTCGTCTACGTCGTCGCCGACGGCGAGAGGATTAAGGCCGACGCCGTGATACTAGCCGCCGGCGCCGAGAACTCAGCCCTCGCGTCGCAAATAGGCGTCGACTTGCCCCTAAAGCCCTACTCGTGTTACGCGGCTGTCTTCATGACGCCGAGCTGGTTGAGGAAGTTAAGCGTAGGGGATTACGTGCTGTCGTGGTACGGAAGACCTGGGCCCTGGCCTTTCTACATAGCCGGCGATGGTTGCGGCGAGGCGTACAGCGGTCCGCCCCCCGGGTACGCCTCCAAGATAGCTAAGCTTATATCGCGGAGGGCCGGTTGGGCGATCCCGTTGTACTCGAAGGCGGGCGTCTGCGAGGGATCGCCGACGGGAGGACCTCTGGCGGGCAAGGTGGAGAAGTTCGACAACCTCTATGCTGTCGGAGGCCTCGACGGCTACGGCAGCATGGTGGGGCCGGCCGCGGCGAAAAGACTCGCCGATCTTATAGTTAGAGGCAAATCCGAGGCCCTATGGATGCCCGAAGCCGCCGACTTCGATCCCTGCGTCGAGCGCCACGACTGGGGCCT
>CAYFGI010000131.1:0-2829 GCA_964342785.1 uncultured Thermoproteaceae archaeon | reverse complement strand
GAAGCTATACGACTATTGAAGCCAAATTCGCTATGCTGGGCCATCTGAGGGCGGCCTCCATGGCGATAGGGCCTCTGATCTCGGTGCCTTTCGGATCTCCCTCAGGCGTTATAAGGACGACTGCGTTGTCTTCAAACGCTACCCACGTTCCATCCGGCCTTCTGAACGGTCTGCGTTGCCTGACCACTACGGCCCTGAAGATCTGTTTCCTTAGCTCGGGCTTGCCCTCCGTGACGACTACGACGACCATATCGCCGACGCCGGCGCCCTTAACTCTTCTATGCGTTCCTTTAGATATATGCCCAACCACCCCGATGACCTTCACGAACTTAGCCCCTGAGTTGTCCGCCACGGGGACCACGCTGTTGAGGAAGATGCCTGGAGTGACGTGAAAACGATAGCCGGCGCCTACTTGCCTCTTTCCACCACGCTTGGCCATGAGGGCTTCAACAATTAAGCTTTATAATCTTTACCTATACGGCAATACGGTGATGCGACGCGTTGGTGAATGAACGGTGACTTGCGACGGACGGGCTGACGCGCGTAGCCGTTAATAAGGCTTTAATATTGCGGCGCTCCTTACGCCATGCCCGAATCGCGTATCAAGGACCCATCGCTGGCGGATAGGGGCAAGGAGCAGCTCTACTGGGCCGAACGTAACATGCCTGTCTTAATGAGCATAAGGGCTCGGTTCGAGAAGGAGAAGCCCCTCGCCGGTCAAGTCGTGGCGGCATGTCTCCACGTGACTAAGGAGACCGGCGTCTTGGTGCGCACCCTCGCGGCGGGCGGGGCGCAAGTGGTCCTCATACCCTCCAACCCGCTTTCGACTCAAGACGAGGTGGCCGCCGCGTTGGCCCAAGAGGGGATCCACGTCTACGCGTGGCGCGGTATGAGCGAGCGGGATTATTATAACGCCATAGGCTTCGCCTTGTCCTTCGGGCCCACCATCACGCTGGACGACGGGGCCGACTTGACCGCAACCATACACAAGATAGGACACGGCGTGAGGGACCAGACCATAGAATACGTTAACGAGATAGCCGGCTCCATCGATGGGGCCAAGCTTATATCGGGCCTTAGGGGCGGCACAGAAGAGACGACGACTGGCGTCATCAGGCTGAGGGCGCTCCACAAGGAGGGCAAGCTTCTATATCCAATAATAGCGGTCAACGAATCCTACACGAAATACCTCTTCGACAACCGCTACGGCACGGGGCAATCCACCTGGGACGGCATAATGAGGGCCACCAACGCGCTTATAGCGGGCAAGGTGGTGGTGGTGGCGGGCTACGGTTGGGTGGGCAGAGGCATAGCCATGAGGGCTAAGGGGTTGGGCGCCAGGAGGGTAATAGTCACTGAGGTGAACCCCGTGAGGGCTCTCGAAGCCGTGTTCGACGGTTTCGAGGTGATGCCTATAGCCGAGGCGGCCGAGATAGGCGATATATTCGTGACGGCGACAGGCGATATACGCGTAATAACCCTTGACCATATACTGAAGATGAAGGATGGAGCCATCCTAGCAAACGCCGGCCATTTCAACGTGGAGATAGACGTGGAAGGCCTCGAGAGGATAGCGAAGTCCAAGAGAAGCATAAGGCCGTACCTAGACGAGTACGAGCTACCTAACGGCAAGCGGGTATACCTAATAGGCGAGGGGAGGCTCGCCAATTTGGTAGCCGCCGAGGGGCACCCCTCAGAGGTCATGGATATGTCGTTTGCCAACCAAGCCCTTGCGGCCGAATATTTAACTAAGAACAAGCTAGCGATAGGCGTGTATAAGTTGCCGGATCATCTCGACGAGGAGGTGGCCAGGCTGAAGCTAGCATCTATGGGCATAAGGCTCGACGAGCTCACGGAGGAGCAGAGGAGGTATATATCGAGCTGGGAACTAGGCACCTAGTTTCCAAAGAGCGAAGATATATATGTTCAATATCCTTGGAATATACGATGAGCGGAGTTAGGATCTGATCGCTGACGAGACTGACCTGCTGCGAAACGGCCTCTATCCTTAACGTCCTCTCCTCGGATTAAGGAGATGCGCCGTGGAGACGCCCTAGGGTTGCACGCATCTCTTCAAGACCTCCTTGTAGAAGTTCTTAAGGCGCCTTACCTCCCTCATCTTTACCCTAAGCGGAGCTAGATCGGACGGCGATATGCCGCTTGAGCTCAGCTCGACGTAGAGATGCCTGAGCCGTACAAGCTCTGTCTCGTAGTATTCCAGCAGCGATCTCGCCTTGCGGCACTCCAACGCTTGGATGTCCTCGCTTTCGGCCTCAACGCCCAAGATCCTTTCTACGGCCTCACTGCCCCTATCGCGTATCAACTTGGCTATCCTCTCGACGTCTATACCGCCAAGCCATTTACCGTATTTAGTAATTATCAGCTCAAGCTCCATGGCGCTACTCTCCTTAAGATAGACCTTCCTAGGTACTCTTCCTCCACCTCCTCGACCGGATCATCGGCGATCTCAACGCCATCCTCCACCTCCTCGGCCCGCTCCTCGACCAGCTCCACGTCGTCGACGAGCGCGTACCTCCCTCTATGTTCAACCCTAGTCGCCGGTATGTTGGCGAGCCTAGCCGCCTCCTTAGCCGCGTCTAATCCCGCCTCAAGATATATTAAGGCGATGGCCTTAACCCTATCGGCCAAGGACAGATCGGCTAGTTTACGAAGCCGCGCCGCGATCTTCAGCTGGGCTTCCACGAACGTTTGGAAGGCGTTTAATATAAGCAGAATGGTTAAAGAACCGGAGCAGAGTTTCTAAAAAGTGATGAAGATGTAAGCTGGGCTTCGGTGCCCGGCTATCGCCGCCCTGATATATAAAAATTC
>CAYFGI010000130.1:0-2865 GCA_964342785.1 uncultured Thermoproteaceae archaeon | reverse complement strand
CAAGCGCAGTGGGATGCCACTGGACGAACTCCATATCCTTAAGCGCCAGGCCCGCCCTAAGGGCTATGCCCCACATCTCGCCCGTGTTGACGTAGCCCATGGTGGTCAACTTGAACAACCTCCCGCCGCCTCCCGTGGCTATAACCCCGGCCCTCCCTCTGAACAAGACCAGCTCCCCCCGCCTTAGATCCAAGGCCACGACGCCAAGGAAGGTCCTCCTCTTCACGAGCAGCTTCGTGACGAGATGCTCCTCGTAGAAATCTATGGGCAGGGACCTCGCGTATCTATACAACGCGGACATTATGTAGAAGCCGGTCTTGTCCTTCGCGAAGGCCGTCCTCGGCCTCGACATGCCGCCGAAAAGCCTCTGCGCGATCCTCCCGTCGGGATCTCTGCTCCAAGGCACACCTATCTTCTCGAGGAACAGTATCTCCTTGGGCGCCTCTTGGGCCAACAACATGGCGGCGTCTTGATCCACCAAGAAGTCGCCTCCCTTAATGGTATCGTAGGCGTGTAGCTCGTAGCTATCCCCGGTCCTCTCGGGGTAGAGGACCCCCGCCATCCCTCCCTCGGCCGATATGCTGTGGGATCTAGGGCCTGAGACCTTGGTGACCACGCAGATCTTGGCCTTGGGGTTCGCCCCAGCCGCCGCTACGGCCGCCCTCAGCCCCGCTAGGCCGGATCCTATTATGATGATATCACAAAATATATAATCCATAGTGAGTATATATAAATCGTTTATTAATGTTTTTATTCATGTTATTAAATTGTAAAAAATTATAATTTTCAATCAGCGGGAGGCACCGCGGCCTCCTCTGCTTCGCTGCGCTCCACGGCCTCTTTAAGCCGAAGCGCCTCGTCGACTATATCCCTTATGGAGATCACGCCGTAGAGCTCGCCGTTTTTTGTGACGACGAGGTGCCTCACGCCGCGGCTCGCCATGAGCCTCGCGGCCTCCGCGACGTCGGCGTCGGCCTCTATCTTGATGACATCCCTAGTGGCTATCAAAGCCACGGGCCTCTCGGGCGATACGCCGCGGGCCACAGCCCTCACTATATCCCTTTCCGACACTACGCCGAATAGCTCTCCTCCCTCCACTAAAACCAAGAGCCCTATCCTCCTGTTCGCCATTATCGCCGCCGCCTCCCTTATGCTGATGCCGGGGCTTGCCGTGATGGGAGGCCTTTTGGCTATGACCCCGACCTTCATCTCTCCGCCTCCGTCGGCTTATGGGGCTCGACCTTGGCGTCGCCTTGCTGCGCCGCCTTGATGCCGGCCAGGCGGCTGGCCACGGCCTCCGCCCTCTGGAAGTCGTAAACCCTCTGTATCGATATACGTTGCGCCTGCGGGCTCCCTGCTCCGTGCACGGACTCCACTAGGTACGCAACGCTTATGCTGGTGTTCTCGAGGAGGCGTAGGAGCCTCAGCCTCTCCTCGGCGGGGAACTCGGGGACTCCCTGCAGGTATTTCTCCAGGAGGGGCCTCAGCTCGGGGTTCTTGAGGTCGAACTCGCTGGGGGCCGTGCCGAGGAGGCCCCCCGCTATGTCGTGGGCCAGGCGGGATATCTCGTAGGGGAACCTCGCCACGAGGTGCTTCGTGATGTTGGCGTACATGGGGTTGACCCACCACCCGCCGTCCTTCAAGAGCCTCCTAGCCTCCCAGCTCGCGGCGAGGCCGGCCGAATACATGGTCTCGTTGAGGAAAGCCATCTCCGTGAGCTTCTCCTGTATGTGGGGCTTGTCCGCCACGCCGAGCCTCCTGGCCAGGCCGTAGGAAGCGCCTATTATGACGTCCCCCAGCCCCGACTTGCAGCCGGCGTAGCCCTGCCTGTGGTAGTTGGAGAATATCTCGACGAAGGCGCCGGACCACCTCCACTCCTTGTAGAAGAAGACCCTCTCCCACGGCACGAACACGTCCTCAAGTATGAGCAGCCCCTCGTGGTTGAACATATAGGGCAGCCCATCTATCTCCCCCTCCTCGAGCCTCCTGGAATCGTTGAGCTGCCTCCCCACCACCACCTTGACGCCCGGCGTGTCTAGAGGGATCGCGAAGGAGATGGCGTATTCCGCGTCCTTCTCCGTCATGGCCCTTGTGGGCATCACGACGACCTCGTCCACGACGGCTATCCCCGTTATGTTGGCCTTGGCGCCCCTCACGACTATGCCGTCTTTCCTCTCCTCGACCACGTGGACGTAGGCGTCTTTGTTGGGCTGCTCGCTGGGCCTCAAGGTCCTCACGCCCTTCACGTCGGTCATGGCCCCCGCCAGCGCTAGGTCGTTCTTCTGGACATACTTCAAATACTCCACGAAACGATCGAAATACTCCTTCCTCCCCTCCCTCTCCGCTATCTTGCCCGTAATTATATACAAGGTGTTCAAGGCGTCCCAGCCGACGCAGCGCTGGAAGCACGTACCGACCTTGTGGCTGAGCTTCCTCAGAAGCTTGACCTTGGCCACTAGATCCTCGGGGCCTTGATGGATGTGGACGAACCTATTCACCTCCTCCCCCACGAAGGGGCTATAGGCTCTGGCCAGCCCCCGCGTATCTTCTTCAAACGCGGCGTCGAAAGTAGCCTTGAAGGCCTTCACGGAGGGCTTCAGGAAGGGATGCGTCGTCACGTCGTCGACTCTCTTGCCCATGACGTATATCTCGACGTGTTTCCTCCTCCTAAGCCCCTCGACGTATTGATCGCCGGTCCTCAACCCCATGCCCTCCTCCAATGGACTATATTTAAATTTTTCCTAATATTGCATATTTTCATAATTTTATATAATTATAAAGTTTCAAAATATAGATTAGTAAAAAAAGATTTAAAAATAGATAGGAACGAGGGCGCATGGGCGATATATTCGTGGTGAACCCGGC
>CAYFGI010000129.1:0-2867 GCA_964342785.1 uncultured Thermoproteaceae archaeon | reverse complement strand
GATCAGCCGCTGTGGTTCGGCCATCCACGCCGCCTCACGCGCCTCATCATAAGACCTCCTAAAAACTTTCGAGGTACTTAGAGTTAAACTCCCTTGCGTAATCCTCCGCCTTATAAAGGAAGTACACGTACGTATACATGTTCCGTCTGTTGAGGAAGGGGGAGAGGATCTTGATAACCAGAAGGGAGGAGGACCTCGCCTTGCTCGCCCAAGGCTGGATCCTCGTGGGGGAGTACAGGAAATGGGAGAAGGCCTTCTCGGCCGCGTTGAAGATAGCGGAGGGGGAGGAGGCCGTGTTGGAGTGGTACCTAGAGGACGAGCTGGAGTCCGTGAAGGCCAGGAGGCTAGAGGCCGTGGAGCGGTAGCTCATACAGCCTCCCGGGCTCCAGAGGCTCCGCCTGGCCCTCCACGTATTTCACCAACGTCGAGGAGACCACGGCCTCCCACCCCCGCCCTCTGATCCTATACAGCCGGTAGTACGCCTCGTACCTCTCCTTATCTACTCCCGGCAACTTGTAGAAACTATAGGCGTAGAGCCTAGGCCCCGGCAGCTCCAACACGGCTAGGTTCAAGGCCGTCTTGACGTACCGCTCGGCCGCGGCCAGAGCCCCCCGGGGATCGTCCCAACGGGACGCGAGGAATATCGCGAGCACCCAGCTGTCGGAGAAACGGGCGGGGTTCAAGCCCAGGGCCCGCCCCATCCCCTCCTTGTCCACAGAACCGTTATGCGCCACGTATAATATCCTTCCATCGCCAGTGTTTGTTTGAAAGGGATGCGAATATAGCGGGCCCACGGGCTCGCCGGGCGACGCCGCGCGTGCGTGGGAGAGGCCCGCTAGGCCCAGCGGCGGCACGTGGGGGTCCTCCCACACGGGCATGCCGGATCTGTAGTAGGCCACGGAGCCGTTCATTAGATACACCGCGTAGCCCCAGCCGTCCTTATGTTGAAATCCCCCGGGGGCGTAGGGATCCCTCTCGGCCGCCAGCCTTAAGGCTTTATGTAGATCGACGTCGGGGACGCCGGAATATATGTAAAATCTACACATTTAGTAGGGCGGTCCCGCCCTCTGGAGGGTCTTCGCCACTATGAGCGTGGTCGTGGAGCGCACCCCCGGTATCTTCCTTATCTTATCCCTTATTATCGCCCTCAGCTTCTCGGCGTCTTCCGCCGTGAGTTTCACCACCAAGTCGTAAGGTCCGTAGACGAAGAAGACCGCCGACACCTCGGGCTCCTTGGCCAGTTGCTCCATGACCGAATCCTCGGCGCCTATATCTACATTTACGAACACCAGAGCCTCCATGACAATATAGCTATCAATAGCTTATATACATTACTTCGAACGAGATTCAAGGTACCTCCTTATCACGACGGCCGTCGAGAGATCCACCCTATATTTCTCGGTGAGGCCCGTATCCGTGTCCGTGAACTCAACGACGTACTCGACCCCCTCGCCCTCCTGTCTGTAGACCTTTATGAGCGTATTGGGCTTGCACATAGCCGTGAGGGCCGTCGGAGATTTCTCGACTATGGAGCACTCGACATATCTATAAACTCTGGCCTCCGCGGGGGTGCGGCCCATCGCAGCTAGAGGCGTCTCCTCGTAGTAGTACATCTTCCTTCGTCTTGACACAAGATGGGGTTGGGGCCCCGTTATAAGTTTTTCCCTCAGGGGCTTGCGACGACAGGCATATGGCGGCGGCGCCAATCGTCCACGATCTCGAGCACCATCAAGGTCTCGGTCCTCTGTATGTCGGGCATAGAGGCCAGGTAGGACACTAGGAAGGAGGACAGCTGTTTTATATCGCGGGCCCAGACCTTGAGGAGGAGATCGTAGGGGCCCGTTATTATGTAGGCCTCCTCCACGAAGGGGAGATCCCCCTTCCCCGAGCAATCAGAGAGGATCTTCTCGGCGAGCACCTCCTGGAGGGGCTTCTCGCCCTTGGCCTCGCCTCTCCTCACGCTAGCCATGACGAACGCCAGGACTTGATAGCCTAGGAGGAACGGGTTCACCACGGCTTTATACCCCATTATGTATCCCTTCTCCTCCAGTCTTTTTATCCTGGAGGCTATCGTGGTCTTGGGGCGGTTCACGGCATCGGCAAGTTCTTGTAGAGTCTTCTTCCCATCTATTTGAAGCAACTCTAGTAGTTTTCTATCTATCTCGTCCACATGTTGTAGAACTTACGGGTTATTAAGTTATTAAGTTAGTCCTCTATCTTGCCGCTCGGCGGCTGGATGTATTGCGATACATCTTCGGCGTAGCTGGACAAGGTATCGGCCACGTAGATGGGGGCCCCCGTCCTCACCGCCAGCGCGACGGCGTCGCTAGGACGCGCGTCGAAGGAATGCACCTTCCCCGAGCTATCCTTGACGTAGACCGTCGCGGTGTAGGTCCCGTTTATCATGGCGTCTATCGTGACCTTATCTACGGCGGCCCCGAGGGACTCCAGTATCTCGACGAAGAGGTCGTGGCTCAAAGGGCGGGGGAAGTCTATCTCGCCGAGCCCCTTCTTTATCGATATCATCTCCGAGCTTCCGATTATTATGGGGAGGGCCTTATCGCCCCACTCGTCGGTGCCTATAAGCATAACCCCCACTTGTTGGCCCGCCCTATCATAGGCCTCGATCACGGTGATGAGTTCGCCCTTAAGATACCTAACCATTGAGACCACCACATCCCTCCTATAAATCCTTTCACGTGAAGCCTTATATGGAGCCGTAGGAGGAAGTCCCGTGATGAAAAGAGCGGCGCTGACGGGTGACGGATCCTAAACCAGACTGATCACCAAGTCCCCCTCACCACCCACACGGGCTCCTCGGTGGGCTGGATCTCCGTCGGCTCCGCCTTATATCTCTCCACGACCTT
>CAYFGI010000128.1:0-2901 GCA_964342785.1 uncultured Thermoproteaceae archaeon | reverse complement strand
GAGAAGTATTTCAAGGGGCTGGGGATGGACGTCGAGATAGTAGAGGTGCCTAAGCCCGTGGTGGCCAAGGCTTGCCCCGACTGCGTCGACTACCCTAGGTACATCCTTCTGGCCCGGATAGGCGAGCCGAAGGTCCACTTCAACGGCCACTACGACGTGGTTCCCCCCGGCCCCGAGTCCGCTTGGACCGTCGCGAAGCCCTTCGAGCCCCGCTACGTGAACGGAAGGCTTTACGGAAGGGGCGCGGTGGATATGAAGGGCGGTTTGACCGCGATAGCGCTGGCCGCCGAGATGGCGGTGAGGGAGGGCTTGAAGAACTTCGAGGTCTCCTTCGTGCCGGACGAGGAGATAGGCGGCGAGTCCGGAGCCGGCTATCTGGCCGAGTCGGGCAAGATCAAGGCGCCTTGGGCCGTAATAGCCGAGGGGTCCGGCGTGGATAACATATGGATAGGCCATAGGGGTCTCGTCTGGTTCCTGGTCGAAGTCTACGGGAAGCAGGTACACGGCTCAACCCCGTGGCTGGGGCTGAACGCCTTCGAGGGAGCCGTGAGGATAGCCAACAAGATAATAGACGAATACATCCCATCGCTGTCCTCGAGGCGTAGTAAGTACGAGTTCGAGGACCCGAGGGGCGCGGTCCCCACTTTGACCATCGGAGGGGAGGTCAGAGGCTCTGTCAAGGCCAACGTGGTGCCGGGCTACTTCGCCTTCACCCTCGACAGGCGGCTGATACCGGAGGAGAGCGTCGAGGAGGTCAAGAAGGAGGTGGAGGAGTTTATAAGAAAGGCGGCGGCCGGGCTGGAGCACAGGGTCGAGGTGAGGGTCATTAACGAGTCGGAGGCGGCCGTGGTGCCGCCGGATCACCCCTTGGTCAAGGCGCTGGAGAACGCCGTGGCTAAAGTACGCGGGAAGCCGCCGAGGAAGACCGTCTGTATAGGCGGCCTCGACGCGAGGTTCTTCATAAGGCGCGGTATACCCACTGTGACGTACGGCCCAGGCCCCGAGTTCACCGCGCATGCGCCCGACGAATACGTCGAGATCTCCCAGGTGGTCGATACGGCTAGGTCCTACCTCGAGCTGTTGAGAGCTCTTAGATGAAGCTCGCGTTCGCCATAGGCGGAGGAGGCGACGTAGTGAGCGCGGGGGCGCTCGCGGCTAAGCTAAACGCCGAGGTGGGGCTCCTGCCCTGGGAGCGCTACGTGGTGGACCCCGAGCCGGGGCCCTTGACGTATAGGGATTTCGTAAACGCCGAAGGCGACGGGGTTTTGTTGACGTTAAGTCCTCATACGACGGCCGTGAGGCGCGGGAGGGCCATAAGGCCTCAGGGCGCGTGCGTCTCGTCGATCTTAGGCAAGAAGGTATACGCTATCTCGCCCGACAAGCCTCCGAGCGTCGTGGCCAAGGCGCTTGCGTCTAGATTCGACGAGATCATAGGGGTGGACGTAGGAGGCGACGTCTTGGCTTGCGGCTGCGAGCCGGATTTACATTCCCCGTTGGCCGACTCCTACTCGCTGGCCGTGCTCAAAAGAGCCGAGGAGCAGGGGGCGAGGGTTGAGGTGGCCGTCGTGGGGCTGGGCGCCGACGGAGAGCTCAGCAGGGAGTACCTAGTCGGTAGGGCTGCCTTGCTCGCATCCAACGGAGGCTTCCTAGGCTACTACGCCTTCGAGCCCCAGGACTCCGCCCTGCTGGAGAAGCTCGCCTCTAGTTGCGTCACCGAGGCGTCTAGGAATGTGTTGAGAGCCCTAAGGGGGGAATACGGCGAGGTCCCCATCAGAGGCGACGCGAGGAGGGCGTACATAGATATATACACGCCGGTCTTCCTCCGCTTCAAGCCAGGCCCTCTGCTCGAGGCGAACAAGATCGCTAGGTTGATATATGAACACGATTGGGGTATCTTCGAGGCCGCCGTCGAGCTGAGGAGAATGGGCTACACCACCGAATACGACTTCGAGAGGTACGTAGCCGCCGGCATACCTCCGCCCGAAGCCCTCGCTAGGGCCAAAGCCGATAGGCGGTGTTCGTGCAACTGATTTAAACGCGACGCGCTTCTAACTATATGAAGGCTGTGAGGCTAGTCAAGTTCGGTAGACCTCAAGAGGCCTTGAGGCTCGAGGAACTGGAGGACCCGAGGCCGGGGAAGGGGGAGGTCCTCGTCAAGATAGAGGCCGCCGGCGTCTGCGGGAGGGACCTGGTGGTGAGGAAAGGCGCCTTCCCCCATGTGAAGCCTCCCGTAGTTCCAGGCCACGAGGGGGTCGGCAGGGTGGTCGACGTGGGCCCGGGGGTCGACGGAGATCTGGTGGGGCAGAGGGTGTTCGTGGCGCCCGCCCTATACGACGGGACGTGCGACTACTGCAGGAGAGGCCTCGAGAACCTCTGCAGGAACGCCCAGTATCTAGGCGAGCATAGAGACGGCACCTACTCGGAGTACGTCGTGTTGCCGTCTAACTTCGTCTTCCCCTTCCACGGGGTGGATCCCCGCGCGGCTGTCCTGGCCACCGACGTCATACCGACCGCGATAGCCGCCGTGAGGAGGGTCGACGTGGAGGGCAAGAGGGTTCTCGTCGTAGGCGGAGGGGGGACGGGGCTCTACTTGGCCCAGATAGCTAGGCTCAGAGGCGGCGATGTGTATATCTCCACAAGGTCCCCAGAGAAGGCGAGGATCTACAGCTCTTTGGGCATAGGGATATACCAAGAGGGCATGAAGGATTTCGACGTGGTCTTCGACACGGTCGGATCGCCGACGTTGGAGAACTCCATAAGGCTGGCCAAGAGAAACGGCGTCGTTGTGCTTATAGGCAACGTGACGGGCGAGAAAGCCGTCTTGAGCCCAGCGCTGATAATCCTTAGGCAAATAGCCGTGTTGGGCCACATGGCCTACAAGCCTTGGGACGTCTACGAGGG
>CAYFGI010000127.1:0-2921 GCA_964342785.1 uncultured Thermoproteaceae archaeon | reverse complement strand
CGGCGCTCGCGGCCGCTAGTCCCGGCTATTTGTCCACACGCACAGGGATAAAAACGTACACTTCGCTCGAGTTGTCGTTCATGAACAACGTCGCGCGTATCCTCGGCTCGAAGGTCTTGTTCAAATAGTAGCCCAGGCACCTCAGCCTCGCGTCTTCGACGAGCGTGAGCTCTCCGCCCAGCGTTCCCACGAAGGCGCCCCCCTCCCTCCTCAAGACGCCCTCCAGGTAGCCGTATAACGTGAAGCCGTTGGGGACGTAGGCGGCCAACAGCTCGTCCACATCATCCCAGTTGCCGCGGATGCTCGCCGTGGAGATAGAGGAGGAGGCTTCCAGAAGGGTTAGGGGCTTGACCCAGTACACCTCGCCCGTCAGCGTCCAGTTGAGGAACTTCACCTCGTAGCGGAAGACCTCCCCGTCGAGGCGGGCCCCTCCCCTCAGCTTGCCCAGAGGAGGGTAGCGGCTTAGCTCCTCCAGAGTCTTGTTGAACTCGATAGGCGCCGAGATGTACATAGTTGGGTCGGACAAGGCCACCGCGGTCGCCGCCCTCTCCTCGACCATACATATGGTGGCTTTCGGCAACTGGCTCTCGATTTCCTGCCAAGCGTCTACGGCAATCCTAGCGGGCAGATACGCCCTCAAGGTTTTGTCGTATATATAGTATAGGGAGTAGAGGTATACGAATATCGCTAACAATATCGCTAAGATAGCCGTGGCCGCTATCGAGTACACGAGGTATCTATGCCCTAAAAGCAGCTTATCTGAAATACGCCCAGCCCTTGTATTTCAACTCCTCTCCCTTATAGTACACCGTCCCGTTGCCTTCGACGACCTTGGCGAAGGCCATATAGCCGTCCGGCACGCCGCACCGCGGGTCCACGGCGAACACGGGGAGGAACTCCTCGCCTGCGTTCAACACGACCTCCTCGGGCTCGACGCCTAGCCTCAAAGCCTCGGAGATGACCTCCTCCGGGGCCGGCAGCCTCTCCACTATTATATCTACGCCGCGGGCCATCGTCCACAGGACGTCCGCCAAGCCGTCCGACGAATCCATCGACGCGGAGATGCACTCGGGCGGAGGAGGCCTCGGCCAGTTGAGCGTAGGCCTCTTAAGCCACGAGACGCCCTTAGCTACAACGGAGGAGATCCCGCCTTCTTTATACGCTACAAACGCGAGGCCGGTGTAGCCGAAGAGAGGCGGTGTTATCAAGATGTGGCCGGGCCTAGGCCGTCTGCCCAGCTTTATCGGAGCGGCGCCTATAGCCGCTATATCCACCACGACCTCCTTGCCTTGGTTCAGATCGCCGCCTAGATACCTCACGCCGAAGTAAGCCGCCGCCTCCTTTATGCCGTTGAACACCTCTATCGCCTTACGCGCCTCCGGCGTCGTGATGGAGCTGAGTATAACCTTAGGCGTAGCCAGCTTCACGAAGAGGTCGCTTAAAGTCGCCGCGACGGCTCTCCAGCCCATGTCGGCGTATGTATGGAACGGCATCATGGCGGCGCTTTCGGCGAAGCCGTCTATCTTAACGGCGTATCCCTCCACGTACGCGACGTCGTTATCCTCCTCGCCCAGCTCCTTGAGGAAAAGACGTTGCAGAACTTTTTCGTCCACTTACTCGACAGCTCTATAGATTATATCAGTGATGTCCTCGAGGGACCCCTCCTTTAACGGCTCCCAGAGAGGCGATCTGCCGCGGCAGATTATATAACGTATCTTCGATCTGCTGTCGTCCTTCACGACGAGCCCCTTCTCGGTCAAACCCTCGAGGATATGCTTTACCAAAGTTAAGGCTATTGGCGCCGTGGTGTCTATACCTGCGAACTCCAGGACGCGGCGAGGAGTAAAAGAGACGCAGTTGCCTCTGGCGTCCGAGATTATCTTGTGGAGGCCCAGCGCCACCGTCTTGACCACCTCCTTGAAATCAGTGACATTAAACGGCTTCATGACATAAGGACATTGCGGCAAAAATAAGCCCCATGATCAAACGGGATAATCTAACCCGACTCCGCTTATTATACAGGTCTCCTATGTTTAGGCAAACGAGCACTTTAAATATGCCGAGTAGAAGGATACAGGTCTATTATAGGTAGAGGGAGAACAATATATAGGCTATACCCAACGAGGACTCCACCAACAAGTTTACGGCTTCGTTGGTTAAATAGCCCACAGATCTATAATCGCGGCACCTCGGCTCATCGTACATATTGCCGCCGCAGATGAACTTCTTCTGCGCCACAGCCCCCACGACGCTGTCGAGGATATCTCCGGCGAAGCCCAGCCCCCATATTAAGAACGGGTTAAGCCCCAACAAGAGGCGAGACAACAAAGCGACGGCGCCCGCGCCAGCCAGAGAGGCCAACGTGCCGACAAGCGTCACGCCGCCAGAGGTGCCCGGCTCTACCTCGAGCCACGGCTTGGTTATAAGCCTGGGCCTCCCGCCGTACGCCACCCCGACCTCGCTAGCCCAAGTATCGGCGGTAGCTATGGCGATGGAGGCTATAGTCGCCGTCAACGCCTGTTGGACGCCCATAATATATAGATACGCAAATAACGCCATAGGAGCGCCGACCCCAACCACTTGAGTTATAGACCGACCCGCGATGTCCTTAAGGCCGTGTTGCGCCTTCCACGCCCCTCTGAGCTTCGTCAAGAGGCTCGCCGAGACGAAGAAGAAAATAAATATCGCGAAGACCGCGAGGCCCGCGGCCGCCAACGCCCACGCCACGATAGTCCCGGCGATGGCCCCCCTCATGTTGATGAAGCCCGCCTTGTAGGCCCCGAAGGCGAAGAGGGGAACCGCGACGAAGACGCCGAGCAAGGCGATATCCATGCCCCAACATCCACACGGTATATAATTGTTTTAGGCTAGTCGGCGGCGCCCCGGAAGCCAAGCGCCGATCGCGTAGCCGAGAGGTCTGC
>CAYFGI010000126.1:0-2934 GCA_964342785.1 uncultured Thermoproteaceae archaeon | reverse complement strand
ATGTACTTGAACACATCGCTGAGCCGCGGCCTGTCCTTATACACGACGACGTAGTGGGGGAGGGTCTTCCAGGTGGCTAAGGCCAGCTTCTCGTCGACGAGAACCAACAGGGGTATCTTGACGGCCGCCAGCTTTTCATATTTCCTCGTTATGTAATCGGGCGTCCAGAACCCCACGATCTCGACGTAGAGATCGCCTATCTTGAAGTCCGGTATGAAGACCCTGCCCCCCACCACTAGCGCCTCGGGCTCCCTCTCTATCGCGCATACTCTCGACACGTTCCTGTAGAACTCCTCCTCGGCGGTGCTGTCGAACTGCGGCGGCTCTAGGTCCCTCCGGGCCAGCTCGGGCGCGTTGGATTTAGTCTCGACGAATCTATACGCCTTGCCGTATAGGTTTATCTCCGCCTCTATGCGCCAATCGTCGGCCGAGATGACGTACGGTACGAGCTTGGCCAGCCTGGTCCCGTAGCGCTCCGTCTGCCTCACAGCCGAGACGGGCCCGTCTACGTTGAGCTTCACGCCGCTCCCGGCTTGTTCCGCTATATACATCAAGCCCAGCCCCTTAAGCGCCCTTATCAGCTCCTTGATGCGCGCCCCGCCTGCGACTACGTAGGCGGTCATGCGCCTTGATCTGAACAACAAGGTCTGGACTAGGGAGGTATTGTAGAGGGCGAGGAGCTCCTCGGCGGTTACGCTGGGCCCCTTGACTATCATCAGCTCATCTTCGTGTACCTTGGCCAACGCCTCCTCGATCCTTTCGGGAGGCATCTTCAAGCGGGAGGCGACCGCGGATATGACCTTGGCCCTCGTCGCCTCGTCCACCACCGGATAGGCCCTCGCAGCCTCCCGAAAGATCTCGAGCCGGATCTTGGTTAGAAGCCTCTTGTCCACGGCTTCCACCTCTATCGTCTTCTCGACTATATGCGCCAGCCCTCTAGCCAGCTTGGGCTCGAAGGGGGCGTCCTCCACCTTGGCCCTAGCGTCGGCGAGCTTCACGCCGGGCCTATAGGCGCTCAACACGTATTCCGCGGGCCACGTATCGTGTAGATATCTAGGCGACACGAGGTCCCCCCGCCTCTTGGCCCGCAACAAATCCAGCGGTATCACGACACCCCCTTGCGCCGCCTCCTTGAGATATCCACTTCCCTCGTCCTCGCCGTTATGACCTCGTAGATCTTGGCCTTGTGGGGCTTGAGCCTGAGGGCCCTCCCGATCCTCTGTATGTACTGCCTGCTGGAGGAGGTCCCGCCCAATATCACGACGACATCTACGTCCGGGACGTCTATCCCCTCGTCGAGGACCTTCCCCGTGACTATGGCCCTTATCTCGCCCCTCCTGAACATCTCCATCACGAGCTCCCTCTCTTGATCCGGCGTGTCGTAGGTCACCTCCGGTATCAAATAACGCCTGGAGACCTCGCGGGCCAACGCCGTGTACTCCGTGAAGATAAGCACCTTGCTGTCTGGATGTCTCCTCAATATATCGGCGACGGCGTCCACCTTGCTTCTGCTCTCGAATAGGATCCTCCTCATTTCGTGCCAAGCCTCAAGCGCCCTCCTGGCCTCGGGGCTCCTCCCCGCCAGCATCACCAACTTGCTGAAATCCGAGGGGGATCTGAACCTAAGGCCCTTGGCCCTTATGTACCCCTTGTAGATAGCCTCCAGCTCCTTGTAGCGCTTCATCTCCTCCTCGGAGAGCCCGACCTTCACGACCTCCACGTCGAACTCGGCCAAGTACTTGCCGGCGGCCTCGGAGACCGCCATGCGGTACACGACGGGCCCTACGAGCTCCGGCAGAAGCATATGTAGATCGTCCGCCCTCTCGGGCGTCGCGGTCAGCCCCAGCCTGTGGGGGGCCGGCGACAGCTCGGCTATCTGCCTATAGGACTCCGAGGGGAGGTGGTGGACCTCGTCGAAGACGAGGAACGGGTACTTGTTGCCGAGTTGTTCTATCGATATATACGCCGAGTCGTAGGTTATAACGGTTATACACATCTCCTTCTTCTCCTCGCCGTACCAAACGCCGACCCTCCCCGGGAAGTACTCGGAGAGCCTACGCTCCCACTGCTTCACCAGCTCGACGGTGGGCACGACCACGAGCGTCGCCTCGCCGAGGGTCGCCACGGCCTCTATGGCCACATAGGTCTTCCCCGCCCCCGTGGGCAACACTACGATGCCCCTCCTCCCCTTCAGCCAGCGCCTCAAGGCCTCCTCTTGGTAAGGCCTGAGCGAGGGCCGTTTGACGGGCTCCAATGATTTGCACACTGGCTCAAACACGCGGTCCTCGTAGGCCACGCCCAAGGAGTCCAGGACTGCCTTGATCCTGGGGTAGTACACGGCCAAAGCTCTGTATCTGCCTACCCTGGGATCGAATTTGACGAAGGAAAGAGACTTTATCTGATCCGGCACATCTCCCGACATCACAACGGTGCCTCTATCCCACGTGAGCAACACCGGACATAACGTGTCCTCGCTATATATTGCTTCCGCGCGTCGAAGCTAAAATTTATACCACGTGGATCGCATGTGAGGCTTCAGTTCAAGAAGGTGGTGCTCGGCGGTACCTTCGATACGCTTCACTCGGGGCACGTCAAGCTGTTGGCCACAGCCTCGCTTATAGGCGAGGAGATACTGATCGGTCTGACCAGCGACGCGTTCGCCTCAACTTACAAGCAATACAACGTGAAGCCCTTCGGGGTCAGGCTCGCCAACCTTAAGTCGCTTATGAGCTTGATAGCTCCCGAGAAGAAGGTCGAGTACGCCGCTATAAACGACCCCTACGGCCCCGCCGTGGTGAGGCCCGAGCTGGAGGCAATAGTGGTGAGCAGGGAGACGCTCCCGCGCGGCCTAGAGATAAACGACGAGAGGATCAAGCGCGGCCTTCCGCCAATGGACGTGGTGATGATAACGACAGTGAAGGATGGGTATGGGAA
>CAYFGI010000125.1:0-2953 GCA_964342785.1 uncultured Thermoproteaceae archaeon | reverse complement strand
CCGTTCTGCACGACTTAAGCATCGCATATAGATATGCCGACTACGCCGTCTTCATGAAAGACGGCGAGATATACGCCGCCGGCCCCGTCGAGGAGGCCTTCAGCGAGGATGTCGTGGAGGCGGTATACGGCGTGAGGCCCTTGATACTGAGGGGGCATAAAGCCGTGGTCTTCTAGCTTCGAGGTTTTCCGTAATACTGAAATCTAAGTTTTTTAATACGAGGAAACGTAGGGCTTATGCAGAAGGCGTGGAAGATGGCGGTGTTTTACGCGGCCATGGCGGCCGTCACCGTGTTTTTATTCATGTGGTTAAACGGCCTCGCGAGCGTTGCAGGAAACGTCAAGTACAAGGGCCAATACATGACCATATTCGCCTTGGGCGTGCTCGCCTACATGTTCGGCCTTAGGCATGCGCTAGACGCCGACCATTTGGCGGCGATAGACAACAGCGCTAGGAAGCTCGTGCAGGAGGGGAAAAACGCCGACTTCGTAGGGCTGTTCTTTTCCTTGGGGCATTCCACAGTCGTGATCTTGCTGGCAGTCGCCTTAATGATCAGCGTTAGGGCCGTCCAGTCGGCCATACCCCAGCTGGAGAACGTGGGATCCATAGTCGGCACTTTGATCAGCGGCGGATTCCTATACGTGATAGGCTTGATGAACTTCCTCGTCTTCTTCGAGATATACGAGTTGTTCAAGCGTATGAAAAGCGGCGAGCTGGACGAGGGGAGGTTGAACGAGTTGCTCCTCAAGAGGGGCTTCATGGGTAGATACTTCGGCAAGCTCTTCAAGATAGTGGACAAACAGCAGTACCTGTACCCAATAGGCTTCCTCTTCGGCCTCGGCTTCGATACGGCGTCTGAGACCGCGCTTTTGGCCATATCGGCCGTGGCCTCGGCCGCTATAAGGATCGCGTTGTATCAGCTTCTGGTCTTCCCGTTCCTCTTCACGGCGGGCATGGCGCTCGTGGATACGACGGACGGCTTCTTCATGTCGTCAGCATACGGCTGGGCCTTCAGCGACCCCTTGAGGAAGGTGTGGTACAACCTCACCACAACGATAATATCGGTTCTCGTCGCTTGGGCCGTCGGCACGTTGGAGCTCCTCGGGCTAGTTCAAGGCGAGCTCAACCTATCGGGTCCGTTTTGGGACTGGATAGCCACGGTAAATAGCGGCGTGTGGTGGGGCAATATAGGAATTATAATAGTAGCTATATTCGCAATAACATGGACAATTTCAATCATAATATATAAATTAAAATTTAAAGGAATTTAATTTATATATTAGTAAACAATTCGACTTTTTGGCGGGATTTTTCATGTTGGTGAAAGCGTATTTTTTAGCTAAGAGGCGGCGGATGCTCCATGTCGTGTGTTTCGCTTCCGACGGATTTCCCGGTGGCGCCTATGTTGGACTGCTGGAAGTGCCCCGTGATGAAACGCGAGATGGCCGCGATAGAGCTGGCGTTTAGGCGCAAGACAGCGGTGACCTCGACCCTCATCCGGAGCATCAAGAAATATTCCGAGGAGCTCAAGGCGAGGGATCCAGGCTACGTCTATAAGATCATGGACTTCTGCGGCACGCACGAATGGACCATAGTCCACTTCGGCTTGAGGAGCCTCTTGGAGAAGGCCGGGGTCGACAACGTGGAGCTCGTCGCGGGGCCGGGCTGCCCCGTGTGCGTCACGCCCTCCTACTACATAGAGCAAGCCATCAAGCTGGCCCTCGAGGGCGTCGTGATCTACACCTATGGGGATGTGTACAAGGTGCCGGCTCTGCGCCCCGTCAAGGGCGCGCGCTCGCTCGCCGAGGCGAAGGCTCTGGGAGGCGACGTAAGGATAGTCCACTCGTTCCTACACGCGATACTCGACGCGCGGAAGCACGCCAAGCCCTCGGCCTTCGTCGGGATAGGGTTCGAGACGGTCGCGCCGGGCTATTCCGAGGCCATCTTGAAGGGGCTGGTGCCCGACCACCTCAAGCTCATGTCTTTGGTCAAGCTCACCCCGCCCGCCATGTTCTACACGCTCGAGGTCGTGAGGGAGAAGCCCACCGACTTCCCCATATCGGGCGTCATAGCGCCGGGCCACGTGTCGACCATAGTGGGCGGCAAGGCGTGGCGGCCCGTGGCTGAGCAGTTCGAGATACCCGTGGTCGTGGCAGGCTTCGAGCCCAACGACGTCTTGACCGCCGTCGCGGAGATATTGAGGCAGCTGGCTAGAGGCGAACACAAGGTGGTGATAGAATACACGAGGGCGGTAACGTGGGAGGGTGACTTAAAAGCTCAGTCGTCCATAAGGACTGTGTTCGAGACTGTGGACTCGGCCTGGCGGGGCATAGGCTATATCCCAAAGAGCGGGCTCGCGCTGAGGGACGAGTTCAGGAAACACGACGCGTTGGAGCACTTCGGGATACCGGACCTAACGCCGGATACTTGGCGCTACGACCTCCCGGCCAACTGTAAATGCGCCGAGGTCAATTTGGGCAAGGCGAAGCCCACCGACTGCCCGCTCTTCATGAAGGCATGCACGCCGGATAGGCCGATAGGCCCCTGCATGGTGTCCGTCGAGGGGACTTGCGCCATATGGGCTAGATTCGGCGGAGGAGGGCTGGCCGAGGAGATAGCAAAGGAAATAGGCGTGTTCTAGCCATGTGCTGGGCAGTCCCCTCCGTGGTGACCAAGATCGAAGGCGGCATAGCTTGGGTGGATCCAGGCGACGGCGTGGAGAGGCCCGCGGTTATAGGGATCGACGAGTCGATGCTTCAACCCGGCGATTTGGTCATGGTGCACGCCGGCGTGATAATAGCCAAGGTCGACCTCGCCACACTCAAGGAGAGCATGGAGATGTGGAAGCAGATGGCGAAGGAGCTCGCGGCCTCCACCGGGGAGGATCCCGAGGCCGCCGCCAAGATGATAGAGGAGGAGATGTGGCGCGTGTTGAAGATAGCCGAGGAGGCCA
>CAYFGI010000124.1:0-2970 GCA_964342785.1 uncultured Thermoproteaceae archaeon | reverse complement strand
ACGCCTCTCGGCGTCATATCGGAGAGGGATATAGTGAGGGCTATCGCCACCGGCGTCGATCTGAACACGACCGCGGAGAAGTACATGACCAGCCCCGTCATAACCGTCGAAACCTCGGAGCCTCTTTGGAAAGTCGCCGACGTCATGAGGACCCACAACATAAGACACGTCGTGGTGACCAAGAACGGGAAGCTTTACGGCGTAATATCCATAAGGGATCTCATAGGAGAGGAGAGCGTGTTGCGCGGCTTGATGGAATACGGCGAGAAGATCGAGGAGAGAGGCCCAGCCGCCGACTAAAATAACTCTTTCCCTTTTTAAGCCGCGCACGCGGCCCCTCTGTGGCTTAAGACCACGTATAGATGCCCGCGGTGCGGCTCGCAGTTGATATACAGCGAGAGGAGAGGCTCCATGGGGCTTCATTGCAGGGTCTGCCGAATAGGCGTGTGGACCGACGCCTCCACGGCCAGGAGGTTTATGGACGGGCGTAGCCTCAAGTGGCGCGAGTTCATGGATATGTTGTTCACGGCATACGCCTCGCGCCTCGCGATGGTGAGGCAATTTAATTAATCGAGTAGATCGGCCAGTGGACGTTTCGTCCCTGCCGATACCTCCCGAGCTTAGGGAGGCTTTGAGGAGGCGCGGCGTGGAGAAGCTCTATCCGCCGCAGGAAGCCGCCGTCAAGGCCGGCATACTAAACGGAGAGAACGTGCTCATGACGACCGCCACCGCCTCGGGCAAGACCCTCCTCGCCGAGGTGGCGGCTGTCAAGACGGCCATGGAGGGCAGGATGGCTGTGTTCACGGTTCCGCTCAAGGCGTTGGCCTACGAGAAGCAGCTCCATTTCTCCTACTACGGAGATCTCGTGGACGTGGCTGTGTCCACAGGCGAGTACGATTCCGACGACGCGTGGCTCCACAAATACGACGTCGTCATAACCACCTACGAGAAGCTGGATAGCCTCCTTAGGCATAGGCCCAGTTGGCTCAATAAAGTGGGGGCTATAGTGCTGGACGAGATCCACTACGTGGGGGATCCCAAGAGGGGTCCCGTGCTCGAGTCCATAGCCGCTAAGGTCAAGTACCTAGGCCTCAAGGCGCAGATAATAGCACTGAGCGCCACGATAGGCAACCCGGAGGCTTTGGCTAAATGGCTGGGCGCTAGGCTCGTGAAATCCGACTGGAGGCCTGTCCCTCTGGTCGAAGGCGTCTACCACGACGGCAGGATACAATACTCCGACGGCACGTCCCGGCAGGTTAGGCATAGGGCCGATCCAGAGGTCGCGCTGGCGCTCGACGCCATCGAGGGGGGAGGCCAGGCCTTAATCTTCGTCAACAGTAGATCCGCCACGGTGTCCACGGCTAGGAAGATCGCCGAGGCTATAGCGGCAAGCCGCGAGGAGCTCGTGGACCCCTCCGCCGCCTCAGAGCTGGCCAGGAGGATAGAGGAGGAGGCCGCCAGCAAGATAATAGGGAAGGAGCTGGCCGAGGTCGTCGCGCGCGGAGTGGCTTTCCACAACGCCGGGCTTGAGCTGGAGCTGAGGAGGATAGTCGAGGAGGGCTTCAGGAAGGGGGTCATAAAAGCCGTCGTCTCCACCACCACGTTGGCGGCGGGGGTCAACCTGCCCGCGCGTAGGGTGGTCATAACCGACGTGAGGAGGTACGATCCGCTCCTCGGGGTCGAGGAGATCCCCGTCATGGAGTATAGGCAGATGGCGGGCAGAGCCGGGAGGCCTGGGCTCGACCCCTACGGCGAGGCCGTGGCCATCGCCTCGAGCAAGAGGGAGGCGGAGTACATAATGGAGAGGTACATAAAAGGCGCCGTGGAGCCCGCGAGGTCCCAGCTTTTCTCCGACGTGAATCTACGCGCTCACCTCCTGGGCGTGGTGGGCAGCGGCTACGCCAACACCGAGGACGAGATAGTGGACTACCTCTCGGCGACATTGGCCTACGTCCAGCTGGGGCCCGTCGCCATGTCTATAGCTAGGAATAAGGCCGAGAAGGCCCTCGACCAGCTGGTGGCCTGGGGCTTCCTAGAGAAGGCCGGGGAGGCCTACTACGCGACCGAGCTGGGGAGGCTCGTGTCTAGGCTCTACGTAGACCCCGAGACGGCCGCGACGTATATCGATCTGCTCAAGGCCATGAGGCGGGACGAGCCCCTCGCCTATATATACGTCATCGCCTCCTCGCCGGAGGTGCCCAAGATCTGGAGGGGGAGGTTCGACAAGAAGGTGGCGGCGGCCATAATGGGGGCTTTCCCCGACCTCCCCCTAGACGAAGACGACGAGGATTTCAGACAGACTGTCAAGACGGTGCAGATGTTGTGGGAGTGGGCCAACGAGGCGCCCGAAGATCGGATATACGATAAATACGGCGTAGGGCCTGGGGACATCAGGGTATACGCCGATCTTTTCGAGTGGCTGGGCACCGCGGCGGCTAAGCTCGCGGCCGCCGTGGGGCTCCCGGAGAGGGCGCAAGGCGCTCTGCGGGCTACCTACAGGGTTGTGTATGGAGTCAAGGAGGAGCTCCTAGAGCTAGTTATGAACCTCAGAGGCGTGGGCCGCGTGAGGGCGAGGACGCTGTACAACGCGGGGTTCAGGACGTTGGCGGATATAGCTAGGGCTCGGCCTTCCGATATAGCGAGGCTTCAAGGATTCGGAGAGAGGCTCGCGGCGAGCTTGATCGAGCAAGCGAGGGCCGCGCTGGGGATGTCATAACCCGAAGGCCTCGAGGAAGCTCCTCCACCGCCGATATTCCTCCAGGAACTTAAGCCCTTCCCTCGTTATGCAGACCTCCCCCAGGTCTCTCCTCACGAGCCCCCTCCTCTCCATCTCGTCTAGAAGCTTGGCCAGTCTGTCGTAGGCTAGGTTGGCCTCCGTCGCGAGCCTGGTCGGGTTGGTGCATTTAGACTCGAGAGCCGAGAGCACATCGGCCACTATCTCGACCTTACTTCTTCTCGGCCTCGGCATAG
>CAYFGI010000123.1:0-2974 GCA_964342785.1 uncultured Thermoproteaceae archaeon | reverse complement strand
GAGAAACCCCTCTTGGTGTCCTTAAACCCTCCGATCGGCGGGTGGAGCCTGAAGAACGGCTTTAGGTACGGTATGCACAAGACCTTGCCGTCTTTCCTCGGCCAAGCGCCTCTCTTGGGGCACGCTATCTTATCTATCTCGCCCGACACGTAGGCTAGCGCGAGCTCTTCGTAGCTCTGCCAACCGTATTTTCGCAGATGCTCTAACGTGAGGGGCTTATCGCCTACGATCCTCCCGCGTTTGGCCAGGACCTGCGCCAACGTATCCGCGTCTATCTCGCCCCAAGTGACCCAGTTCTGGACCTTCCTCAACATGCCTTCAACCTCCGGCCTCGCCACGACTAACGTCATCACGAACTTCCTCCTGAGCCTTAGGTAGTCGAGCGTGTTCTCGACGTCTCTCGGCGTGTTCACGACGCCTCTGATCCTCACGACCGCATATCGGGGGTACACGACCTCCTCCCTCTTGGCCTCGGCCGCGACGGTCATAGCTTGAACCTATACGTGTTCCTTAAGGCGTTGTAAGTCGCCAACGCGAAGTTCAAAGTAGTCCTCGTGTCGCCAAACGTCTTGGTCCACACGTCCCTTATGCCGGCGAGCCTTAATATGGCCTTCGCCACGTCCCCCGCCACGAGCCCCACGCCCTTAGGGGCCGGTATAAGCCTCACCGCGACGCTGCCCGACTTGCCCTCGACCACGAAAGGCACGGAATGAGGCTCGTCGCAGGAACACCTCCAGGAGCCGCAGCCCCTCCTGACCGGGATTATGTTCAGCTTAGCCTCTCTAACCGCCTTCTCTATGGCTTGCCTCACTTGCCTCGCCTTGCCTATGCCTATCCCCACATAGCCGTCTTCATTGCCCAGCGCGACCACGGCTTGGAACTGGCTCACCTCGCCCGCGTCGGTCTGCCTCTGCACTATGTTTATACTGAGCAGCTCCTGTTTCAAGTTGGGCAATAGGGCGTCTACTATCTCGGGCTCTTTAATCAACAGATTGGCCGCAAATATCTCGTCGATCGTACGTATCTTGCCCTCCTTGACCATCTGGCCCAGCTTGGTTCGCGGCTCCCACATCGAAAGATCAATAGCGCTCATCGCCGTGCTGAGCTCCAGCTATATTTAAGCATTATCGTATCCTCTTCATGGTGCTCCAAGAGCGTCTTACGCATTCATCCGCGACGGCGCCGGCCCGTAGGGCCGAGACCGTCTTGGGATCCGAGGGGTAGCCCGAGCCGAAATCGCCCATATCTGCCTTCAGCATATCCACCAGCCTATCTCTGACGACCTTGGCGATTATGCTGGCGGCCGCCACGACGGGTATACGCTCAGCTTTGTTCATGGCGACGACCCTACGCCTCGTCGCATCTACGAGCAAGGACGCGAAACGAGACGGCCTCGGGTCGGGGCTATCCACATAGTATATATCTGCATCGCAGAGCTCGATCAGCTTAGCTATGTTCTCCGCCTCCAGTTT
Source organism: uncultured Thermoproteaceae archaeon (assembly GCA_964342785.1). Lineage (GTDB taxonomy): Archaea > Thermoproteota > Thermoprotei > Thermoproteales > Thermoproteaceae > Thermoproteus. The sequence goes on along the minus strand of CAYFGI010000123.1, from coordinate 1,502 downwards.
GTTGAGGCCATGTCTCTCCACCCACGCGTCTATGACCCGGGGCTCTATCACTACATAGTTTACACATTTCGCCGTCTTCAAAATCAGTTGGTAGAGCCGTTCGCGCGCTTGCCGCGATAGGAGCTTAGAGTCCTTGACGCCGAGCGCCTTCAACGCCGCCTCCTCCCCGGCGACTATGGCTATCACCATAGGCCCGACCACAGGCCCCCGCCCGGCCTCGTCCACGCCGGCTACAACCACATAAAAACGCGAAGTAGCGTATAATATGGACATCCCCAAGGAGCTGTCGGGATACCTCCAAGTCGTCGAGGAGGGCGGAGTTAAACATATATCGTGCAGGAAGTGCGGGAAGCTGTTCTTCTCGCTGAAAGACGCGGCGAGGCACTTGGCCGAGGTCCACGGGGTGAGGCTCGCGGCCCAGTTCTACGAAAAAACTTAAAGTTTGGAAAACGAAGGCGGTCGATGATACACCCCAAGTGGTACGAACGACACGTGCGCCACCTCAACGACGCCATATCGGCGCTGGAAGAAGGCGATCATAGGGCGGCTTGCTACAACGCATACGTCTCGGTCGAGGCTCTGGCCAAGGGCATACTGGGCTACGACCCCTACGGACATTATCAAGACATAAAGAGGTTGCCTGCGCTGGTCAAGGAGGTGGCCGGCGCGGAGCCGCCCGAGGACGTGGCCAAATGCGCCGCTTGCCTCGAGAACAAGGCCTTCGAGGAAGACGGCGAGAGGTGCGTCAAGTGCGCCGAGGTTATAAGCAACTACCTCTACGTGTTCCTGAAGGCCAGGGAGAGGGCCAAGCAGATCTGGCGGCCCTACTGACATCCGGCGTAGGCCTTGGCCTCCTCCAGGATCCGCACCAGCGACTCCAGCGCGAGCTTGCCCGTGTTGGTGTTCCGAGGCGACGGGTGGTACGAGGCGTATATCCTCACCTCGCCCGCATCCGCGTAGGCCCCGTGGGCGAACTCAGGCGCCCTAAGCCCCAGAGCTCTAAACGTGGCGCTCCACGCCAGCCTCCCCAGCGCCACCACGGCCTTGGGCCTAACCAGATCCAGCTCGGCTTTAAGCCAGGGGAGGCAGTTGCTTACCTCCTCGGCCGTGGGCCTATTCCTCGGCGGGGCGCACTTGACGGCCGAGGTTATGTAGACGCACTTCACCTCGGTGCCGTCGTCTCTAGACACGCTGTAGGGATGGTTGGAGAGCCCGGCGGCGTACAACGCTTTGAACAAGAACTGGGCCGAGAGATCGCCGGTGAACATCCTGCCGGTCCTGTTGCCGCCGTGGGCGGCCGGCGCCAGGCCTACTATCATCAACTTGGCCTTTGGGTCGCCCCAAGGCGGCACGGGCCTCCGCCAATACTGCTGTCCGGAGAACCTCGGCAAGGGCGGCACGCTCTCCCTATACGCGACGAGCCGCGGGCACTTCCTGCATTGGATCAACGCCTTGAGGAGCTCCTCCATGCGATTTTTCCGTTAGGTATTCTTCAGTTGCTC
>CAYFGI010000122.1:0-2977 GCA_964342785.1 uncultured Thermoproteaceae archaeon | reverse complement strand
CGGCCCTCCTCGCATTGCCCGAGACTAAAAACGTCGAGCTCACTCCTTCTTGAAGGGCTTGCCCAGGGATCTGGGCGGCCTCGCCCGGCCTATCGCCCCGGCCACCACGAGCAGGGTGGCTATATAGGGCAACATCTGCGTAATCTCGTAGCGCACGAACCCGTAGAGCTGTAGCCAGTAGGACAACGCGTTGAAGAAGCCGAATAGAAGCGCGCCGGCTATGGCGAGCAACGGGTTCCAGTTGGCGAAGACGACGTCGGCTAGGGCTATGAAGCCGCGCCCGGCGGAGATCTCCTTGGTCACCACCGTCAGATACGCTTGGCTCAAATAGGCGCCCCCGAGGCTCGCCAAAGAGGCGCCGAACGCCGTCGCGAGAAGCCTCACCTTATACACGTCGATTCCGACGTTATACGCGGCCTCGGGATCCTCGCCCACAGCCCTTATGATTATGCCCAGCCTCGTCTTGAACAAGATGAACCATATGGCGATCGACAGCAGAAACGCGGCCGCGGCTATCCAGTTGGGATCGACTATGGCCCAACTCGGCGTCTGTTTATAGCCCGCCACGTGCCACCGCGCTTGTATCCCGTAGGCCACCAGGCCGGCCGCGAATAAGTTCATGGCGACGCCGGCCACGATCTGATCCCCCCGGGCATAGACGGCGATAGCGCCGTGTAGGAAGCCCAGCGCCATCCCCACGGCCCACGCCGCTATGATCCCCACGAGGCCCGACCCGGCCGCATCGCCGACGAGCACTCCGACGAACGCTCCTATGAGCATCAAGCCCTCGAGCCCTATGTTCACAACGCCGCTTCTCTCTGCGAGTATTTCGCCGACGGCGGCCAACAATATGGGCACAGAGGCGTATATCGTCTGCTCCAGGAGGATCAACGCCGCCTCCGCCATAGCTCCAACATCCTGATCGATACTATGAGGATTATAATGCCCTGGATCATCTTCACGAACTCGAAGGGCGTCATGGCTATTGCCTGCATGTGGCGCGCCCCCTCCTCCATCACGCCCAGGAACAACGCCGCAGCTAGAGTGCCCAAGGGGTTGCCCCTGCCCAACATGGCCGCGGTTATTCCGTCGAAGCCTAGGCCGTAGACGTTGGCCATGTTGGTGGCGAGGCTATAAGACGGGGGCATCGCCGCGACTTGGAGCACTCCGGCGATGCCCGAAGTGACGCCTCCGAGCAGGAAGGAGTAGAGGACCACTCTGGACTGAGGGATCCCCGCAACTTTAGCGGCTGTGGGGTTCATGCCGGCGACGGTTAGCTCGTAGCCGACAATCGATTTATCGAGTAGCCAATACACGGCGAGGGCCACGGCAACCGCCAGGAAGAACCCGGCTGTGAGGCTGGTCCCCGGTATTAAGGGGGTTAACCTCGCCGGCGGGGGGAACTTTATCGTCTCGGAGGGCTGGGCTGGGTTCGAGAACGTCGTGGCGGCCTCCATGATGACGAGCCAGTAGGCTATCCAGTTCATCATTATGGTGCTCACTACCTCGTTGACGCCTCTCGATATCCTCAGGAGGGCCGGGATCAACGCCCACGCCACGGCGAGCGAGACGCCCAGCAGGAAGGAGAGGGGGAGGGCCAACGCCGTTTTGACCAAATACGCCGCCATCACGGCGCCGAGAGCGCCCATGTAGACTTGCCCCTCGCCTCCGATGTTGAACAAACCCGCCCTTAAGCCCAGCGCGAAGGTTAAACCAGTCAGTATTATCGGCGTCGCGGTGGCCAAGGCAGAGGTGAGGTAGACCACGTCGGTGAACGGCACGACGAACATGGAGTAGTAGGTGGCGGCGGGGTCGTAGCCGGATAGATATACGACGACGGCGCCCACGGCCACCGCCGCCAGCAGAGACAGAAGGGATTCGAGAAAGCCCTTAAGCCCCCTCATAAGCCCGCCATGGCTTTGCCTATCTCCTCGACCGAGATGGAGCTCGCGGGCCTCGTAACGACGACCTTGCCGCGGTACATCACCGATATGGTGTCGGCGAGCTTCAACACCTCATCCAAATCGCTGCTCACCAAGAGGACGCCGGCGCCTCCGTTTCTGACGTCGATGAGCAGTTTATGGACGTACTCGGTGGTGGCCACGTCTAGGCCGCGGGTGGGCTGATGGGCTATCACCACGTCGGCCCCCTTGCTGAGCTCCCTGGCCACGACGAGCTTCTGCTGGTTGCCGCCTGAGAGCGATCTGGCCAATGCGTCTGGCCCGGGGGCGACCACTGAGAACTCCTCTATAAGCTTCTGCGCGAACTCGCGGGCCCTCCCCCAGTCCAGAGCGCCGGCCTTGGAGAACCGTCTGTGCACGCCCAATATGGCGTTGTGGACGAGGGGGAGGTCCAATACCATGGCCCTCGTGTGTCTATCGTCGGGGATATACGCCAACCTGCCAGATATCTTCACCTCGCCCCTAGCGGGCTTTCTAAGGCCCACCAACACGTCGACTAGGGCCTCCTGCCCGTTGCCCTCCACCCCCGCTATGGCGTGGATCTCCCTCCTCCTGACGGCCAAGTTGACGCCTTGGAGCACGGGGCGCCCCCTCTCGTAGGCCCAGAGATCCCTAACCGCCAGCACCTCGTCGCCCGGCTCCCCGCGCCTCTCGAGGCTCCAAGCCCGGGCCTTGCCCACCATGGCCTCCACCAACACGTCCGGGCTGACGTCTGGGCCGAACTCGCCGACCTTCTCGCCGCGCCTCAACACCACGATACGGTCGGCCACCGAGAGGGCCTCGGGGATCTTGTGGGTTATGAATACGATGGTCCTCCCCTCCGACTTGAGCCTCCGCACCGTGTCGATGAGGCCCTTGACCTCGGGCGGCGATAGGAGGGAGGTGGGCTCGTCCAATATGAGCACCCTTGCCCCCAAGTAGAGCGCCTTGATTATCTCGACGCGTTGGCGCATCCCGAGGGGCATCTCGCCGATTGGCCTATCCCAGTCCACCTCGAAGCCGAGGGAGCGCGCTAG
>CAYFGI010000121.1:0-3022 GCA_964342785.1 uncultured Thermoproteaceae archaeon | reverse complement strand
CTCGCGCTGAAGAGTTTTATAGATCTCCGGTATATTCGGCGTTGGAGTTGGGCTTTGTGGGGCGTCGGCGTTGTTTCGAGGAGGCGAGGAGGTACGCCTTCGCTCTAGCCTATGGCCCCGGCCGCATCACGTTGGTGGACGCGGCCTTGGGGGGCCAGGGCATACCCATAGATTGTTCCGAGGATATTCCGCTCCAGCTCTTCGCCAAGCTCAGCTCGGCGCTCCCCGGCGCGGCTCTGGGCATAGATCTCGGCGCGGTTAAAAACGGCGTCGTGATGGTGTGGCGCGGCTTCCCCCTGCTCCACGTCGTCGCCCCCGGCGAGGAGCTGAGGAGGATACTTGCCTCGATCAATAGCGTTGCCGAGGTGGCCATAGGCTCCTCGCCCTACGTGGATCCCTCGACCGTCTTCGAGGAGCTGAGGAGGCTTTGTGGATCTATCCACATAAAGCTGGTGGACGAGCGGAAGGCGGCTCTGGGCAGATATTGGCTTAGGAGGAAGTACCCGAACCTCGCGGAGGACGAGATAGATGCGCTGACCTTCGTGCTGTCGCCAGGTATAGCACTGGATATATGCCGTAAACCTTTATAACCGAAAACCCTCTATGGACCGTGTATATAGTGAGGTGCTTCAGCTGCGGCTTTGAGCTCTACAAGGGCCCCGAGCCCAAGACCGTCGAGGCCGTCGCCAAGATATGGGGCGGCTATTGCCCCAAGTGCCTCTCCCCCATAGAGCGTAGGCCGATCAAGATAGGCGTTAAGCTCTTGGCAAAACGATAAATAAGCCCTCGTTCCGCTCCTCATGGCCAGCGCCCAGAAGCGCGACTACCTGTGGATAGGCGTAGTGGCGAGCGGTCTTATCGCGGCGTTCGCCATGGCGCTTTACTTCAGGATGTATAGAGTATACTACTGGGGGTGGTGGATAGACGAATTCGATCCCTACATAAGGTACTACCTAGCCCTCTACACGCTTCAACACGGCATATCTTGGTGGTTCAAGGGGGCGTACTTCCCCAACTTCTGGTACCCATGGGGGGTCGACTGGGCCAGGGTCTTGATCCCAGGCGTGTCCCTCTACGGCCTCTCCGTGTACTTCCTGCTCAAGCCCTTCGGCTTCGACCTATGGCATGCCGTCATCGTGGCGCCTGCTCTCTACAACGCGCTTGCCGTGTTCACTATGTACTACTTCGTATCCAGGTTCTCTGACAAAAAGGCGGCGCTTCTCGCTGCGCTCCTCACGGCGATAGCCCCCACCTATCTGCAGAGAGGCTTCGGCGGCTGGTTCGACGACGAGGCGTTGACCTTGTTCCTCGCCCCGCTGGGCCTCGGCCTCTTGATAGAAGCCCTTAAGAAGAGGCCCGTGCTATACGGCGTCTTGGGCACTGTCGCCATAGGGTTCGTGGCCTGGACGTGGGGAGCTCAGTTCTACATATGGAACCTCGTGGGCCTCTCCGCGATGGTTCTAGTGGCCTACGCCGTGTTGAGGCAAGCGCAGGGCAGATCGCCGGGCTTCTCCACTAGGAACTTGGCCATCTCATACGCCATCTTCTACTTCCTCTTCGCCGCGTTTGAGTCAGCCGTCTTGAGGTACGGACCCCATACGCTCCGCTCTATCTACAACTTCATACCCACGCTGGCCTTGATAGCGACCTTAGGCTACTACGTGCTGGAGACAAGGGTAGGCCTCGCGAGGTCGTATAGGCTCCTCAGGAGGTTCGCCTGGGTCATAGCGGCTGTCGTCGTCCTCGTGGCCGCCTCGATACCGATCCTGGCATATTTCCACATAATTTCGGGCAAGTTCCTCGCCACTATATTGCCCTTCGGCAGATCGGCCATAGTTCAGAGCGTGGCGGAGCACAGCTACTCCACGTTCCAGCTCGAGCTGGGCTCCTACGGCCCCGTCATACCGTTCATCATCGCGTCCATCCCGTTCTTGACAAGCCCCTACGCCCTCCCCCTGTTGGCCTATCTGGTCACTGGTAGCTACACGGCCGTAACCCAAGTGCGTCTGCTCATACTCGTGGCGCCCGCCGCGGTGGCGGCGACGGCCGTAGGCATGGCCCAGCTCCTCAAGATCAAACGGCTCGGGTGGGCCGTGGCGCTGATGGCCGTGGCGTCCATTGCGATGTTTGTAGCGCTCGGCTGGGGCACCGCCACGGCGCCGCAACAGATCGTCGTCTCGGCCACCGCCGGCCCCTCGGTCCCCAGCTCAGACTGGCTCGACGCCCTCATGTGGATGGCGACTAGGCTGCCGCCGAATGCGTCTGTCGCCGAATGGTGGGACTACGGCTACTGGGTGGCTATCTTGGGCGACCATCCGAGCCTCGCCGATAACTCGACTATCAACTCGACGCAGATAGGCACTATAGGTCTCGCCTTCATGTCGCCGGTGCAGACTGGCATAGATATATTCTCCAAGGACCTCAAGACCAACTATATAGTGGCCTTCATGCCCTGGACCGCGTTGTGCGCCTACCCTGGCTATAACCAATTTGGCCTATGGAGCAACCAAATTCTCCCTATAGGCAACAACACCGGCTGGTTCGCTTTGCCTTTCTGCACCTTGGTGCCCGAGATACCCGCGGGGGGCGACTTCCTGAAGAGCTACTGGATGGCCCAAATAGCGAATCAGGTCTACGGTACAGGCGTCACGAAGTTCGGCTTGCCTGCTAGCTACGCCCAGCACCTCGCCAACCCCTTCGGCTATTTCTTCACGGGCACCTCCCAGACCGGGCCTTATTTCGCCGTGGGCAACCAGTTCTTGATAGTGCCGTTGAACCTCACGACGTTGCTCTATACCATGTTGTTCAACATGCAGAGGGTGTACTGGATGTGGACTACCTACAGCCCCTACGGCTACCCCACGTGGATATTCGCGGGAGTCCCCGCGTATAATGTGTTCACAGGCAACGAGACGTACCTGCCCTGGGACGTCTACTACAACTACGCCAGAATACCGCCGCAGAACCAAGTGATCATGGGCTCCCTCTGCACGGTCTCCTCTATTGGCTTCTGCTATCCGAT
>CAYFGI010000120.1:0-3097 GCA_964342785.1 uncultured Thermoproteaceae archaeon | reverse complement strand
GGTACGGGCACATACGCCGTGCTCGACTCCTCGCTTAACGTAATTTTCGGCGTCTTTAAATCCGGCTCGTCCTTCGCGGCTTTATGCGGCTCTACGTCAACCGCGCTGGGGGTCTACCCAAGCGCCTACTATGTGGAGCTCCGGCCGTTGAACGGCTTCGGCGATATAATCGTGAGGGATCAATACGGCAACATACTGGCTAGATACGGCTGCTACTACTCGGCGACTCCTTACTACGTGGGCTTCAAGACCCAGTCGGGCCAGTCGATGAAGGTCTACAACATAACCGCATGGGGATAATCGCCCCTCAGCCCGGCCGCGCGTAGGTCTTAACCCGCGCGGTACCGCGTTAGACCGACGCCGCGCCTCGACGTCGGCAGGCTTACGCGGCCCCCGCCCCGGGCATCGGCGGAGGCGAGTTGGGCGAGCGGGTCTCCTTCGGCGGGAGGCCGCGAGGCGCCCCCGAAGCTTATATAGGCGCGTTCTACGTGTTTTATGCTACTGGTTCAAAACGTCGACGAGCTTGTGGATCCGGCGGGGCTGGTCGAAGATATAGCGGCTGCCTTGAGGGCGCGGAGGCAGGTGTTGCCGCGTAGGGCTTTGGAGTTCGGCGGTGTTTGGTTCGCCCCCATGGCGGCTTACGTCGAGGGGATGGGCTTGGGGGCTAAGCTCGTGGGCATATACCCCAACGCGAGGCCTCCCGTCAAGGCGTTGGCCGTCCTTATCGACGTGAATACGGGCGATCCCTTGGTCGTGGCCGACGGGACTAAGCTCACGGGCTGGAGGACGGCGGCGGCGAGCGCGCTGGCGGCGAAGCTCCTGGGGGCATCCCCCGACGTTTTGGGCGTGATAGGCGCTGGCCTGCAGGCGGAATACCACGTGAGGTTGTTCAAAGAGATCTTCAAGCCTTCGCGCATCTTTATCTACAGCAGATCCCGCGCCGGGGAGCTCGCCTCGAGGCTGGGCGCCGAGGTCGCCGGCCTCGACGATGTGCTCAAAGCCGACGTAGTGATAGCGGCCACGAACAGCCGCGAGCCCGTGGTGAGGGGCTCCGAGCTGAGGCAGGGCGCCCTCGTGATCTCGGTGGGAGCCCCCAAGCCTGTGCGCGAGCTCGACGACGCGGTGAGGGCGAGGGCTAGATGCGCCGTCGTCGACAGCCCCGAGGCGCCGGAGGAGACGGACGACGTGGCCGGCATGGAGCTCGTGCTTCTCGAGGATCTAGTCTCCGGGCGGCGCGTCTGCCGTAGGGGGGAGGTCGCGCTCTATAAATCTGTGGGGTACGCCGTCTTCGACGTCGCGGCGGTGTACCATCTATACAAGAGAGCTCGCGGTCAGCTCGTCTCTTCCTGACGTCATTGATCTATCCATCGACCCTATCATCACCAGTTATGTATTAGGATAGTCGTCTTAAATATAATTCCGATATATATTCGATATATATGAACGTATTTTTTCCATTTTACAAACTTTTGAAGTTCAGCCGCGGTCATAATGTTTATTAACGGGAAAATCGATGTATATTTATGCCGTGGGAGTTCGTCCTCACGGCCGATAGATCCTCCTTTACCGACTACGGCGGCAACTCCTCGATGGGCTACGTCGCCTGCATGCCGGCGAGGCTCGTCCCTCGCTTTTTCATGGACAAGTTCTTCACCCCTCCCGTCAAGGCCGATAGGGAGGGGAGAGCCCTCCACGCGCCCTACGCCCTCAGGAAGGTGGAGGCGGTCCTCGTAAACGCCGGCTATAAGGACGTCGCCGTGGTGCCTCCCGAGCGTCTGGAGCGCGCCGTGGGGCCCAAGACCAAGCTGGTCGGCGTCAGCGCCGGACATGACCCCTACGGCCTCTCGCCGGTCAGCACCTTCCTGACGACGATCCTAGGCGGCGGGGAGACTTGGACGACTCGCTTTTTCAGAGAGCTGGGCGAGAAGGTGGAGAGGCTCAAGGAGAAATACGGCTTCAAGGTCGTCGTGGGGGGCCCCGGCGTGGAGCAGCTGATGAGGGCGGGCAGGCCCAAGTGGGCCGACGTGATATTTATAGAGGACGTGGAGGTCACGCTCCCCAAGTGGCTCCCCAAGATACTCGCCGGCGAGGAGGTCCCGCCGGTCATCAGGCCGGGCGTCGACGAGTACCCCGCGGCCGAGGACATACCCGCGATAATAAACCCGGCGCGTCTGGGCGAGGTCCAGATAACGAGGGGGTGCCCCAGGGGGTGCCAGTTCTGCTCCATCACGCCTGTGACTTTCCGCTCCATACCCATATCGACTGTGGTCAAGGAGGTCGAGGTGAACCTGCGGGCGGGCTGGACGCAGGTGGATTTGATAACCGACGACGTCTTGCTGTACGGCACATCGCCCTACGGCCCCAATAGGCTCAAGGTCAACCACGACGCGATAGTGAAGCTGTACGAGGCCATAAGGTCTGTCGAGGTCGACGGCAGGAAGGTGCGGCATATATTCTTCAGCCACGTCTCGGCGGCGCCCGTCGTCGAGTCGCCTAAGACCGTCAAGGCCATAGCCGAGCTCGGCGGCTTCGGGCCGGACAAGGGCGATACGCCCGTCATAGGGCTGGAGACGGGGAGCATAAGGATCCTCAACAAATACATGAGGAACAAGGCGTATCCCTACCCGCCCGAGAAGTGGCACGACGTCGTGCTGGAGGCCACCGCGATCCTCAACGAGAACTACATCTACCCCGCCTACACGATGACCATAGGCTATCCCGACGAGACGGAGGAGGACATAAAGCAGACGCTCGAGATAGTCGAGAAGATAGTCGACCACGACTTCGTGGCCTGGGTCTTCCCGCTCCCCGTGATACCTATGTACACGTCCGCCCTCAGGCACTTGAGGCACCCCACGCTGGATTATCTGCCGGAGGGCTTCTGGGATATCCTATACGTCAGCTGGCGGTACAACCTCAAGGTCACGAGAAGGCTGGCGCCTATATTGTTACAGAACTCCCGTAGCAAGATCGTGAGCAAGATCTTGAACTACATGATAGATAAGGTGTTCAACTCCATCGAGTGGATGTTCCAGCAACTCAAGGAGACGAGGGGGAGGTCATCGCTTGCGCTATCGCCTATTCATCTAGACAACGC
>CAYFGI010000119.1:0-3103 GCA_964342785.1 uncultured Thermoproteaceae archaeon | reverse complement strand
CCGCCCTTATAGGGACCAAGCGCATCATTATGCTGGACGCGATAGCCCTCGAAAACAGCCAACTTCCCGCCATCAAGTTTAACCGGGATGTATACTGTGAGTATCCTCTTGGGTTTAGAGAGAAGCTCGTAGAGCTCCTCGGGGAAGCCGCCGAGTTCAATACTTCGCTGGAGGAGTTGAAGCGTGTTTGCCAGGAACGCGTTCATTTGGAACATTGCCATCGATAATGCGATGTAAGTTACTTATAAGTTTTTCTTTACGTATATTCTATTTATTTCAATATAGAATATATTCTGGGAAATATCCTCAGAGCTTTATTCGATATAGTCTAAGTATTTCAATAGGCTAATAGAATAAATATCTCGAAATACCTTTACTATGTTGAGATGAAAAACTAAATTAAATTATTATAAAGCTTCTTTATTTAATAAGTGAAAATTTTGTAATTTTATTTATTATTCTGATTTAATAGATTTTGTTTCTATACCGAGCATATAAACTAGCGTAGCTGAAACAAGCCAAACTACAGCGTATATAGATAAGGCTGGCGCGAAGCCCAGGAAGGCCGGAAGCAGAGGACCTAGTATCATGCCGAATCTAGCCATGGACCCGCTGCTGCCCATCCCCGTCGCTCTGAGGTCCGAGGGGTAGGACTCGGGAGTGTAGGCGTAGATCAAGCCCCATGCGCCTAGGTTGAAGAAATTAAGCGCCGTGCCGGCGGCCAAGAGGACGAGAGTATTCGGCGCTAGGGCGAACGCCACCGCGGAGATCGCGGAGCCCGCTAGGAACAAGAGCAGACTGGGCTTCCTGCCCCACCTCTCTATCAAATAAGCCGCCGTGAGGTAGCCGGGCAGCTGGGCTATCGACATGGCCAGGGTGTACTCAAACGTGGTGACTAGGCCGAAGCCTCTCTTGGCTATCATGGTGGGGAGCCAGAGGAACGCGCCGTAGTAGCCGAAGGCGAGGAAGAACCAAGCGGCCCATAACACCAACGTCTGGGTCCTATATCTAGTCAATAGCTCTCTGACCGAGTGCCTTTCGGCAGGCCCCAGCGTGACGCCGTATATCTGCGCTATCGTTGCGGCCCTCTGCGGATCCCTAAGGCGTAGCCACAAGGGGGATTCCGGTATGGTCGCCCTCACGGCCAGCGCGTAGAGAGCCGTCAACGAGAGGAAGGCCAGCGGAGCCCTCCAGCCGTATCTAGGGAAGGCGAAGTAGGCCAACGCGGCGGCTAGTATGGAGCCCACGGACCAGAAGCTCTCCAGCAAGACGACGTTGCGGCCTCTATATCTAGTCGGCGATAGCTCCGATATAAGCGAGGCGACGACGGGCAGCTCGCCGCCTAGGCCCAGCCCCGTGAGGAAACGGAGAAGCGCGAGATCCGAGGCCGTGCCCACGAGAGCCGTCAAGCCGGTCCCTAGGCTGTAGAGAGCCAAGGTGGCCATGAAGATAGGCTTGCGGCCCCACACGTCGGCGAGCCTGCCGAAAAGAAACGCGCCTATCAACATCCCCAGATTGTTCGCTAATATTACCAAGCTCGACTGGGCTCTGGTCAAGCCTAGCTCGGCGCCGGCCGCCACCAGTATATACGAGAGCAGTAGGACGTCCATAGCGTCTAGCATCCAGCCCACCCCCGCCGAGAATAGGAGCTTGGCGTTTCTAAGCTCCATGGGCGTTGAACGCGCCCTCTATGTACATATTTACGCGCAAAACTTGTCCCCGGCCCTACGCCGAGTTTAAACCGCCCGCATCCCCTTGACGTATAAAATACATAAACATGCCAACGGGGTCTGTCTATATAGTTTAAATACGAGCTCCTTTCAGCTACTATGTTGCGGTTCGTGGTCGCGGCCTCCACCATCGGCACGTTGATAGAGTGGTACGATTTCTTCGCCTACGCCTCCCTATCCCCCTTCATATCAGCTATGTTCTTCCCCAAGGGGAACCCGGCCGCCGCTATAATAGGGACATGGCTTATCTTCGCCACAGGCTTCGCCGTGAGGCCGATCGGGGCCTTCCTCTTCGGCCATCTCGGCGATAGGATAGGCCGGAAGTCGACGTTTTTAACCACGTTGTTGATGATGGGCCTCTCGACGACAGCGATAGGGTTGATACCGACGTACTCGCAGATAGGCATAACCGCGACGGCCCTCCTAGCTTTATTTAGGATTCTCCAAGGCATTTCGCTTGGAGGCGAATACGGCGGGGCTATAACCTACGTGACCGAATACGCTCCTCCAGGTAGACGCGCTTTCTATGCCGGCTTCGTCTCGGCGACCCCGCCGTTGGGGCTCGGCTTATCCTCGCTCACGGTGGTGGCATCCTCGGCGTTTCTATCACAACAAGCTTTCAACGCGTGGGGCTGGAGGGTGCCGTTTCTCCTCGCGTTGATATTGACGATACTCGGGGCCTACCTAAGGCTTAAGCTCGCTGAGACGCCGCTCTTCAACAACCTCAAGGAGAGAGGCGCCGTCGCCAAGATACCTATAGCCGAGGTCTTCGCCAAGCATTGGAAGTGGGTCGCCGTCGGCACCATCGTGGCGGCTGGACACGCCGTCTTGGCCTACACCTCGACCGCCTATATCTTCACCTTCCTCACCACAGTTCCGAAGTGGAGCCCCGTGGAGGCCAACGCAATAGTGGGAGCCGCCGGCCTGGCGCAACTGCCTCTATACATCTTCGCCGCGTGGCTAGGCGATAAGATCGGGCGCAGGCTGATATACATAATAGGCTTAGCCATAGGCATCTTGACCTACTACCCCATCTACTTAGCGCTGGCATCTCTGAAGAACGCCGTGCTCGTCGCGCTGGGCGTCTTCGTGATGATCGGCGCAACAGCCTTCACCTTCAGCATATTGGGCACCGCCCTGGCGGAGCTGTTCCCCACCAGGGTTAGATACAGCGGCATGTCCATAGCCTTCAACCTAGGCATAGGGTTCTTCGGAGGCTTCACGCCCAGCATAGTGCAGGCCATAGGCACGGCGCTCAAGAACCCGCTCGCCGGCGTCGCGCTCTATACCTACGTAATCGCGGCGATAGCGCTCGCGACGGCCCTCCTCGCATTGCCCGAGACTAAAAACGTCGAGCTCACTCCTTCTTGAAG
>CAYFGI010000118.1:0-3119 GCA_964342785.1 uncultured Thermoproteaceae archaeon | reverse complement strand
CAGTCGGCCCGCCGGGATTCGAACCCGGGACCGCCCGCTACAGGCCTGGGGGCCTTCATTGAATGTGCCCCCAGGGGCTGTCTACAGCCGGGCGCTTTGGCCGGGGGCCTTTGGGCCCCCTCTCACCGCTGAGCTACGGGCCGCCTCAGTAGTTAGATTTTCTGTAGCGTTTTTAAGCTTTATGCCGCGAGGCGGCCCGACGGCACGCCGCGCTCCCGCGGCTCAGCTGTTAGCCCTCCCCTCACCGCCTTACCTCGTGGTCGAGCCGGCTAACTAGCTCTAGGTATTTCCTGACCACGGCCTCCCCCTTGTCGGTCAGCTTCACGATAGCCCTCACGCCCAGGATGGTGATGCCCTTCCTGTACTCTATCAGCCCCCGCTCCCTCAACGCCGTGAGGTGCTTGTGGAGCGTGCTCTTCGGCATCGCGAGGGAGCGGCGGAGGTCGTTGAACGTGATGTAGCCGCCCACGTAGTAGAGGGCCAGGAGTACGCCGAGCCTAACGGCGTTGGTGAGGTCGTTCTCCCTGAGCAGATCCATCAGCTCCTTAAACTCCATAGCCCTCCTCAGCCTCTAGCAACGACGCCACGCCCGCCAACACCCAGACGAGCTGTGCGGCGTACCACGCGACGTAGTAGAAGGGCCCCGCGGCCATGGCGGCCGCAAAGGCGGCCCAGGCGGCGTAGTCGTAGGGCCTCGGCTCGAGGCTAAGCGCATCGACTATTTTCCAGTAGAAGAACGCGAGGTAGAGGCCGAACGCCGTACCGGCAAGGGCCTGCGCCGCTACGTCGCGCGAAAGCGCATACGTAGCGAAGTAGGCCGCCACGATGGGCCACGCAGCTAGAACGTAGATCCGCCTAATGCCGGTCTTGGGCATGCGCCTCAACACGGTCGCGCGGTAGACCACGTAGTACAGCGCAAATATCAGACCAGCGACGACGCCGCCCATCCACCCCTCCAACGCCTTGATGTTGAACTCGTAAGCAGTTGCGAACACGAGCAAATACGCCGTTGATATTGACGACCAGTATATATACGACAGCCCCATCGCCCTTCTGTGCACCGGCATGCTCACTCTCCGCGCCACTCGATCGGCCCCCTCGATGAGCTTCTTGACGTCGTCGCCCACTCCCACCGAGACACCGCGCTTTATAAACAATAGGTGAAGTTCACGAATGTGAACTTTCGCTCGCCTTAAAATTGCGCTAGGTCTGTTCGCCTATGATAGAGCTCAAAGACGTCAGCATCTCGGTGGGAGGAGGGGCCTTCAAGGTGGGCAACGTGAACATGGTCGTCAGGGGCAAGGCGGTGGTGCTGGGCCCGAACGGCTCCGGCAAGACCACGTTGCTGAGGGCTATCTGCGGCCTCATCCCCTACGAGGGGAGCATAAAGGTGGACGGCGCGGAGGTGAGGGAGTTGAGGGGCTATCTGCCGCTCTCATGCAACCTCCCGGAGATATACCACATGGCGTCGAGGGTGGACGGCCTCGTGGAGATATTCGAGGACCTGAAGGGGGTCGATGTCGGCGAGTTCAAGAGGATTCTGGCCCGTTTCAACGTGTCCTACGAGTCCGTGGCGAAGAAGCCCGTCCACGGCCTCTCGGCGGGCCAGTCGACTATAGTCAGGCTGGCCCTAGCCCTCGCCTCTAGGCCCAAGGCGGTGATGATAGACGAGCCCTTCGAGAACGTGGACCCTGCGAGGAGGGGCGTGGTCTCCCAGTTGCTTCTCGAATACGGCGAGGAGGGGCTGGTGGTGACCCACGAGCTGGACGCGCTGAGGGCCTTCAAGGCCATGGACGCCTACCTCGTGATCGAGGGGAGGGTCTACGGCCCCATCGCCGTCTCGAAGCTCCTCAACTCGGGCCTCGTGGAGGGCGAGGGCAGGGGCGAGTTGACCATATACGTCGGCGGCAAGCCGTACTCCATAGTCGAGGGCGCCGGCGTCAAATTCGCCGAGATGGGCACCCTCAACAGGCTGTACGGCTTGGTGGGGTGATATGGGCCTCGCGAGGTACATGGTCCTGTCGGGGCTGAGGAATAAGAACATGTGGTTCTGGGGCTTCGCGTGGATGTTGATGTGGATCATATTCGGCGCGTTTTTCTTCAGCAGAGACTTCGCCAAGATCCCTTCCCCATATCTGGGCGAGGCGGCCAGGTTCTATACGGCGGATTGGGCGGCCGGCATAGCGACGTACGAGCCCACGGGCTTCCTCGTCGGCTTGCTCTACACGTTGGTCTACCAGACGGGGGGTATTGCGTATCTCCGCAGATACGGCAAGCTGACGCCCGGGAGGTTGATCTACTCCTACTACTTGGCCATGGTGATCCCCTCGCTGGCGCTCTCGTCGTTGCTGATGGCGTTGACCGTGTCGCTGTTCTACGTCGGCTTCAGGTACCAGGGGCTGGACGTATCCATATCGTCGTTCCTGCCTAAAGAGCCGGCGCCCGGCCTCGCCGAGGTGCTGGGGCTCTCGGTCTTGGCCTCCCTCTTCACACAGGCGTTGCTGTTCCTAATGGCGGTGGCCGCGCTGAACGTTAGCCCTAAGCACGTCGGCAGGCTGGCCTTCATACCAATGATGTTGGTCTTCGTGTCGTTCTACGCATATATGTTCCTCGACATGCCCGACTGGGCTATATTGGCCAACCCGTTTATGGCGATTCAAGGAGCGATCGCCGCAGTCTACGGCGGTATGGGCCATCTGCCCAGCCATCTCGTGATGGGCGGCAACGGCCCCTTGGATATAGGCAAGGCCGTGCCGCTGTATTACGACGTTATCTCCATCCTTGCGTGGACCGCCCTGCTGACGGCTCTATCGATTCCCCTGATCTTGAGGATCAAGTATAGGTCGGCCGAGGAGCTGAGGGAGCTGTAGAGGCGATGCCCGCAGTCTAATGTCCATTTTCTCTTCGTTAGCCGGAGCCTGGAGGCCCCGGCCGTTATGGCCGATGAAGGCGCCGGTTGCAGCAAGTTAGGAGCTCGCGTCTACTGCCCCCGTCTTAGCCGGCCTCACCTACCCTTAACCGGACGGCCGCAAAGCCGGCGGGGCTCGAGGCTAGGCGGATCGCTCCGCGAGGCCCTCGGGCGCGATCACCGTTATGCCCATCCTCTCGGCCATGGCCTT
>CAYFGI010000117.1:0-3169 GCA_964342785.1 uncultured Thermoproteaceae archaeon | reverse complement strand
GGGGCTCCAGCCATGCGCCCGCCTCGACGTGGATTCATAGGCTTGAACGGACGCGGCGATACAGGAGGCGTCCCACGCAGCCCGGCGAAGGCCCTCGTTGCGGAGGTACCCGAACCTCCTCGGCGATTGGAGGCGGGATCTGATGTGCGCCGTGGAGTAGCCGATGTTATCGACTTAAGGCGGGAGGAATGCTATCAGCTCGAGCCAGATCACGTGCGCTATCGCAGACGACGTCAAGCCCAGCCTCTCGGCCAGCGCCCCGTCGACGAGGCCTATGACCAAGGCCCCCGATATCAAGGCGGGATTCAAGGTGGATATATGGACCGCGGTGTAGTAAAGTGCCGAGATCAACCAGCCCGGGAGCCCGCGCCTATCTATCGCCGTCTGCAACCCGCCGCGCCAATAGATCTCCTCGAAGAGGCCTATGGGCACCACGCCGGTTGCCAACGCCAGCGGGGGGACGGACCTCAACATCTCGTAGACCGAATTGACGGCGGCGCCGAGCCCCAGGGACGCCATGAGGAGGTGGCCTCCTACGAACACAAAATATAAAGCCGCGCTGGCCGTAGCGCCGGCCGCAACGGCGACGATAGCCCCGGCTCTTAGCCACGTCAAATCGCCTCGCCTCCAGGCTAAGGTCAAGATGGCCAGCAACGAGGTGGACGCCGCCATGGCGTAGAGGAAGTAGGGACGTAATACGTCGAAGGTGAGCGGCCAGAGCAATAAAGGCAACGCGATATATACGACGTCTTTATTCATGTCTCAACACCAACTTGCCGAACACCTTGCCCGATTCAACCAAGGAATGCGCCTTGGCGGCCTCCTCTATCGGCATGACCTCCTGCACCACCGGCCTTATGCCCCTCCTCGCGGCGAACTCGAGGGCCTCGGCCAACTCCCATCTATTGGACGTCTGGGCCCCCAGTATGGCCCTCCCCCTCCTGTAGAGAGTCCTCACGTCGAATTTCGCCTCGGGGTTGACCAGATAGCCCATGACTATCACGACTCCGCCCGGCTTGGTCATCGAGATGGAGGTCTGCAGGTAAGCCCCGGTGGTGTCCAAGACCAGATCGACCCCCTCCTCCGCTATAGACGCCACTTGGGTCGCTACGTCGTAGCCGTACACAACGGCGTCTGCGCCTAGCGACTTCAACCACCTCCCCTTCTCCTCGCTCCTAGTCTGGGCTATCACGTAGGCGCCGAGAGCCTTGGCGAGCTGGACGGCGAAGGTGCCGACGCCCCCCGTGGCGGCCCAGATGAAGACGGTGGACCCGGGGCCGACCCTCCCCAAGGTCCTCAACGCCCTCCACGTGGTGCCATACGCCAGAGGCATGGCCGCGAGCTCCTCCACGCCGAAGCCCTTAGGCGGCTTGATGAGGGCCCGCGCCGGCAACTTAACCAGCTCGCCGTAGGAGCCCCAGACGCTCACGCCCAACACCTTATGTCGTGGGCACAAGACCTCATCTCCTCTGGCGCAGTATCTACAGGCGCCGCATCCATATATGGTGTTGGAGACCACCAGATCGCCGGGCGAGAAGTCCACCACGCCCGGGCCGACCCGCTCGACTACCCCCACCACGTCTGCGCCGGGCACATGCGGAAGCGGCACGGCGGCTCCGAACGCGCCGCTCCGGACCAAGATGTCGAGCCTGTTGACGGACGTGGCTAGAACCCTCACCAAGGCCTCCCCGGGCCCCGGCTCGGGGTCGGGGGCCTCGATGGGCCTCAACACCTCGGGGCCTCCGAACCTCTCGAAGCCGATGGCCCTCATGGGACGAAGGCCCTCAAGGCGAGCCCCGCCGCGAAGAGCGCGCCGAAGGCGAGGGCGAGCTGGGCCGTCTTCGGCTCGGCCAAGGTCCTGGCCGGATCCTCGATCAGACGTGAAAGCCTAAACGCGAAAGGCGCCGTGACGGCCGTTATCGCAAGGGCGGGATCGCGTAGAGCCAGCCAAGCCGTCCATATATAGGCGAGGGCTAGGAACGAGCGGTACAACGCTATGGCGCGCCTCCTCCCCAACCTCACGGCTATGGTCCTCACCCCGGCCTTGGCGTCGTTGTCCACATCCCTGATGTTGTTGGCCAGAACTACCGCAGATACCAACACGCCGACAGGGACGGAGTACAACAGGGGGCGCGCGGAGAGGACGCCCGATATGGCGTAGTAGCCCCCAGAGAAGAAGACAGGCCCCCAGCCGAGGAACACCAACACCTCCCCGAGGCCTTTGTACTTAAGATATGCCAGCGGGCCGGTGTAGCTGAGCAGTATCAACGCGCCCACGGCGAATATGGGCAACACAAACAGCCTATCCATGACGGCCGCGGCGGCGACCGCGGCAGCCCCGGCGGAGAAGAGGGCATAGGCTAGTGCCAACGTTTGACGCGCCGTGAGGAGGCCCGACAGAAGGGGATGAGGCCTGTACTGCGCCGTGGGGGAGAGCGGCGTATCGACGCCGCGCACAGCGTCGTAGTAATCGTTTATCACGTTCACCGAGGCGTGGAAGAGGACCGTGCCCGCCAACGTTATGAGATAAAGGAGGAGTCCGTCGTTGGGCCACCTCCCTTCGGCGAAGGCCAACGCGGCGGCTGAGCTCACCGAGGCGATCGTCATGAGGAAGCTCCAAGGCCGGAGCGAGGCGAAGAGCTCCCTCAACATAAGTCAGTCGACGATATGTGGATTTAATGTTATCTCCACTCCTCCTGTTTGTATCTATCCCCTAGGAGCCTCATCGCGGCTGCCTCCTCGCCTAGATAGAAGGCGTGCTCCGGGAGGAGCTTCGCCGCCTCCCTCAAGAGGGTCCTTCTATCCGCGGGCGTCGTCCTGAGGAGGACCCCGTCGGTCGTGTAGTGCGAAAGCCCGCCGCTGGACAGCACGAAGCTCCCCCTTGGGTCGTACACATCCCTTCCGTATGCCGTTCGCCACTCCCTCTCGACGAGCGCCTTGGCCTCCTCCACGAGGTCTAGAGGCAACCGGGAGTCGAGCAATAGATACGAGATCAAGCCGGGCCTCAGCCCCATCTCCTCCGCGGCCTCGAAGAACGCCGACGCGACGCCTGGAAGCTCGTCGCGGAGCCCCCTCACGACGTCGCAACCGCGTATCAACACGTCGAGGTAGGCCCAGCCGCCCCTCTCGCCTCCCTGCAACACGACGCACGGCCCGCCCACCCCGCCGG
>CAYFGI010000116.1:0-3187 GCA_964342785.1 uncultured Thermoproteaceae archaeon | reverse complement strand
GGCGCCAAGCCGAAAGGCAGGCGGGCATATAGAGCCATTACCAACGTCGCGAAGCCGGCCGCCAACGCCGTAGCTATCGTGAAGCCGAGTTTTACGCTCTCGATGAGGGGACCGTAGGTGGGCGAAGCCTCGAGTTGCGACGCCGAAAGCCCAGTGGCGTGGCTCAAGGCCAGCACGAAGCCGCCCGTCAATATGCTTGGGTTCACGAACAAGATATAGGCCATCGCGAGGAACGTAGTGAGCCCCGCGATCACTTCCCTCCTCGTGGTGGATCCGCGTTCTCTTATCTGGAAGAACCCCTCAAGGCTCATGGCGCCTATGATAAATTGATTATTTAAACTTATCGCGGAACGATTTCGTCGATATCCATTGTAGCTTTAAGCAGATAATGAATAGAGGTCGGCTACCCCTGGACAGCTCATCGATCGCTTGGCATGACTCTCCTCATCGTATAAATACCGTTGTTGGTATATATCCCATGACCGCGTTTACGACGCCGTATATAGAACGACGCGCCGAAAGCCGTGAGGCCGGCCCGGGCGCGTTAGGCGAGGCGAGCTCCCACCGCGAGACGGCTCGAAGGCATGCAAGACGTCGCAATACTTCTACATGAACCGCGATCTCCTCTTGTTGCCCGTGGCGATAATCGCCATATCTAGCGCCTCCATCTTGATAAGGCTCACCGAGGCCGACCCCGTGGCCGTGACCTTCTGGAGGCTCGCCATAGCGACGGCTATAACAATCGCGACGGCCGAGGCGGCGGGCAAAAGGATAAGGGTAGGCGATTGGTGGCCCGCGGCAGCCCTCGCCGGAGCGTTTCTAGCCGTGCATTTCATCACTTGGATAACCTCCTTGTTCTACACCACGATAGCCATCAGCACAACCTTGGTGAACCTCCACCCCCTAGCCATGTTGGTTATAAGCAGATACGGCCTCTCGGAGCGCGTCTCCAGAAGGACCGCCGCGGGCGTCATCTCCTCGGTGGCCGGAAGCGCCCTTATGTTCTCCACGGCGGCTGGGCTCGGCGGGACGAACCTACTCGGCGCGATGCTCGCATTCATAGGCGCGTTGGCATTCGCCGGGTATCTAGCCGTCGGCAGGCTGGTCAGAGCTAGGGCGGATACCCTCAGCTATACGGCGGTGGCCTACGGCTTCGCGGCGTTGTTTACCTTAATCACCGCGTTGGCCATCAAGGCGAGGCTCGTCGGCTATTCCCCCTACGTGTACGTATTGTTCGCCGCCATCGCCGTGGTGCCCATGCTGTTAGGCCACTCTATCTTCAACTACCTCCTCGGGAAATATAGGGCGATCACAGTGGCCGTCGGGGCGCTGGGCGAGCCCGTCGGCGCCACCCTATTGGCGATGCCTATCTTCGGCCAAGTGCCCACGTGGTCGACTGCGGTCGGCATGGCGTTGATACTAGCGGGGGTCGCAGTCGTATCGCTGGAGGAAGCTCAGCCCAGGAAGCCCCTAGCCCGCGCCTCGGCGAGTATGTAGGATTGAGAGGGGACGAAGGGGGGCGATCCCTCGGCGCGCTCGGCCTTCACCCCCAACGCGTCGAGCGCCTCGTCGATGGCCTTGACGATATCGTGGCCCAGAAGGCCCTCGGCCCTCCTCCTATCGTAGAAACGCGCGTCGAACTCAAGCTCCTTCAGGTAGGCGGGGAGGGCTTTGAGGAGGTCGTCGAGCTCCCCCCTGGCGCGAAGAGATATTAAAAACGGCGAATCGAGGAGAGTTGGAGGCACGCCTACGGCGTACCAAGCCGCCGTGTATACTATGGCCCTAGGCACGTTGACCACGACGCCGTCGTTAGTAGCTATGGTCCTGCCGTAGAGGCGCCAAGAGACCCTATCTCTGGTCGACGGTATCAACGCCGCCACCTCGGCTATCTTCTCGGCATACTTCGAGGCGAGGCGCCTATAGGACTCGGCGGCTTCCTTCACCACGGAGGAAGCCCAGCCTAGGTCCAACGAGGTATCCGGGCGGCGTCCAGCCGAGGATAGCAGAGCCTCCTTGACGGAAAGATATTGTTGATAAGGCACGTCGTAGCGCACAGCCGATTGGACAGTGGCCGTGTGGAAGCCAGAGTACTGAGCCGCCTCGACCGAGGCCAGAGACGGGTTGTTGAGCCCGCCTCTGAAGGGAGGCGAGCCCATGCCGATTATAGGGACTACCTCGTGGTCGAGCTCCGAGTTGAGGCGGCCGATGATAGCCAAGGCGGCCCTCAAGGCTAAAGCCGAGGCTATATGGCCGTTCAACACGGCCGAGTCCGATTTACCCAGGAAGATCCTCACCTTCTCGAGGAAAACCCCCCTCCTTATGTACTCGCCTACGACGGCCTTGACGAAATCCGCTATCTTCAAATGCTTGAAGGCATCCTCGACGAGAGGCACCAGCTGGATCTCCGCCCTACCCGAATAAGCCGACGTCTTCCTGGCCAGAATATCGGCGACAAACCTGACGCCCTCGGGGTCCTCTGACATGGGCAGAACGATCCAACGGACGGCGTGGACGCCGGCCTCCTTCACGGCCCTCAGATCCGCCAAGACCGCGGCCTCCACGGCCAACATGCTCCTCTCGAAATCCTCGAGCTCGGGGTTCGGCACCCTCGGCGTTACAAAGAACCTCTCGCCCAGGGGAAGCCCCGCCTTAAGCGCGCGCACGACTATATCCCTAGGCTGGATGTAAGGCGTCCCCTTGCCCTCGAAATCCGACATCACCTCATCGCAACCATATATAGAAAACGCCGCGATCGCCTCCTCGACCTCCTCCTCGACGGTTATCTTTATCGTCGAGTCGGGGTGCTGAGTGCACATCAGCCGCGGTATATACATCGAAAGACGGCTAGACCCGGGATAAATCCATTCACACGAAAAACAACTAAACAAGCCCCGAAAAATCAATACATATTCTCATAGACTTGAGGCCTCCTAAAGCCCCAGAGGAATAAGCTTCATGGATCAAGTGAACGAATTTCAAGGCGTTGCGCCTATATTCGACGGGTTTCGCCGTAACTTACTACGTCAATTCCGCCCCGGGATCGCTGGGAGGAAAGCTTAAAAATAGCGAGAAATATATGTAAAGGGCCCGTAGCTCAGCCTGGATCGGAGCGGCGGCCTGCGGAGCCGTAGGTCGTGGGTTCAGGCGTCGCCGCCTAGAAATCCCACCGGGCCCGCCAGCACGCCGT
>CAYFGI010000115.1:0-3279 GCA_964342785.1 uncultured Thermoproteaceae archaeon | reverse complement strand
TCTTGGCCACGGCGGCGTCCAGCTCCTGGACGACGTATTTCCTCCTCGTTAGATCTACTCTGAGAATCCTGCCTTGCCAGCCGGCCATGGTTTAGATCAATTCTACTTATTAAAGCATGAAGTTTATAAGCAGGTCGGTCCGGGGGCCTATGATCGTCTCGGTGACTCCTGAGATAGCGCTGGACGGCAGCAGGAACTACGCGGGAGGCCTCGGCGTGTTGGAGGCCGACAAGTTCTACGCGGCGGCGCGCTTAGGCGTGCCGTATACCGTGATAACCCTCCTCTACGACAAGGGCTACGTCCGCTATAAGGAGGAGAACGGCCAGCTCGTGGCCGAGGGGGAGCCGCAGACCGAGTTCCTCAAGTCGCTTAAGCCCGTCGGGACGTGTTGGATAGAGGTCGGCGGCGAGGACGTGGAGGTGGGGCTCTACGAGTACAAGCTCAACACAGCTACCGCGGTGTTCGTCAAGCCCCTTAGGCCGGACTGGGCGATCAAGGCCGTGGAGAGGCTGTACATAGAGGCAACCGATCTCGATCGCTTTAGGAAATACGTCATATTGGCCAAGGCGGCTGTGCGCTACGTGGAGAAACACATCGGCTGGGATAAAGTGAAGTATTTCGACCTACAGGAGGCGTACACCGCGTTGGTGCCTCTGGTCAAGCCCGGCGCCAACTATAGGCTCGTGATACACACGCCGGCGCCCTGGGGCCACCCCGCCTTCCCCAACCGCTTCTTCAAGCAGGAGTTCGGCTACGAGTTCGCGATGAACCCAGTGGTCCTGACGGAGGTAGGGCTCGCCATGAGCAAGGAGGGCATCGTCGTGTCCAAGAAGATGCTCGACTTCGCCCTCATGACCTTCCCACACCACGCGGCGAAGATAAGAGCGGTCACCAACGCCGTCGAGATACCTAGGTGGAGGCACCCCGCGTTGGCCGACGTCAAAAACCCCGAGGACCTCAAGGCGGCTAGGGCCAAGGCCAAGGCCGAGGCCTTGAAGGCGCTCGGCGTAAGGACGGACAAGCCCGTGGTGGTGTGGGCTAGGCGCCTTACAAGATACAAACGGCCTCACTACATGGTGCAACTAATCGAGGATCTCAACACAGATCTCTTCTTCATATTGGGAGGCCGCGCCCACCCCAACGACGACTTCGGAGTGAAGATGATGGCTGAGTTCAAGAGGCTCGCGTCGTCGAGGCCGAACGTGGTGTACATACCGGATCTCTACGTGGAGAAGGCCCGCTATATCGTCTGGGCCGCCGATATATTCACGTTCACGCCGTTCTCGGGCTGGGAGGCCTCGGGCACCTCCTTCATGAAGGCGGGGATCAACGGGATACCGCCCGTGGCGTCTAGAGACGGCGCGGTCGAGGAGGTGGTGAGGGATAGGTTCAACGGCTGGCTCTTCGGCGAGGATAGGAGGAAGCTCCTGCCGCCGGACACGGCCGAGGTGGACGAGAGGGAGTACAAGGAGTTTAAGCGCAAGGTGGAGGAGGCGCTCGACGCGCTCGCCGATGGGAGCTATTGGCAGATCGCCTTCAACGCCTATAGGACCTTCAGCGAGTACTACTCCATGGAGCGACTCTTCAAGGACTACGGCTATATCTGAAATAAATTATAACGAGGCCCATATCTCCATGGATATAGTGTTCTTTTTCGAGGTGCACCAGCCCTATAGGCTAAGGCCTGACCTACATCGGGTCTTCCCCAGGCTGCCTTCCTTCGAGGAGATGTTCTACCCCGAGCTCGACTCCCAGATCTTCCTTAGGGCGACCGAGCGCGTGTACAGGAAGGCCACTAAGATAATCCTCGAGGCGGCGAAGGAGGTGGGCTTCAAGGCTACGTTCAGCGTAAGCGGCCTCGCGTTGGAGCAGTTCAGGAGGCACGCTCCCGACGTCTTGGAGCTCTTCCGTGAGCTCGCGTCGAGGGGCTTCGAGTTCGCGGCCCAGACCTACTACCACAGCTTGGCTTGGTTCGTCGACGAGGAGGAGTTCGAGGAGCAGATCGAGCTTCAAGCTAAAGCCGTTGAGGAGTTGATAGGCTATAGGCCGCATGCCGCTGAGAATACGGAGTTTATGTACAACAACGATATAGCTTGCAAGTTGGCCAGGATGGGGTTTAGTGCCGTGGTGACCGAGGGCGTCGATTGGGTGCTCGGCTGGCGCTCGCCTAACTACGTCTACAGGGCGTGGGGATGCGACGTACGGGTGTTGACCAGGAACTACCGCCTAAGCGACGACATAGGCTTCCGCTTCGGGGCCCGCTGGTGGGATCAATGGCCGTTGACGGCCGATAAATACGCGTCGTGGCTTGAGGCTACGCCCGGCGACCTCGTGCTCATAGCCGTGGACTACGAGACCTTCGGCGAGCACCACTGGCCGGAGTCCGGAATACACGAGTTCCTCAGATGGCTCCCCCGCGAGATCGCCAAGAGGCCGAAGTTGAGGTTCGCCACAGTCAGCGAGGCCGCGTCTAGACATCCGCCTAGAGATACATACGACGTGCCCCCGTGGGCTACGATCAGCTGGGCCGATGAACGCGACCTCTCGGCTTGGCTGGGGAACGAGATGCAACGAGGCGCCTTCTCTCTGCTCAAATGGCTATATCCCTACGCCAAGGCTATAGGAGGCGATGTGCTTAGGCTTTGGCGCCTCCTCTCGACCAGCGATCATTTCTACTATCAAGCCACCAAGACGGGCCCCGCCGGCGAGGTGCACTCCTACTTCAGCCCCTACGGCTCCGCGTATAAAGCCCACGACATATATATGAACGCCCTCGCCGCGTTGTTCTCGCTCGTGAGGGAGACATGGCGTAGAGAACACGCCGAGAGGCTACGGCTAAACGACGAGCGTTGTTTCTACGCCGAGGGGACGAGGATATGTTCCTTGAAGGAATTAAGAGCCCTAGATGGGAGCTTCAAGGATAGGCATAGGGACGACCTCCGTAGGTGGCTCACCGATGTGTTCTTGTTGAGCTCGAGTGAGGCGGACGAGATGTTGAGAAATGTATAAATTGAGCTCCTGATAGCGCTTTGTGAAGCCAGCTCTCTTCCTCGCTTATCTCGACGAGGCCACGAGGACCATGGTGTTGACGAAGCTGAAGGCGGCGGGCGTCAAGCCCGAGAGGGTCATGAACGACGAGAGCGCCTTCTTCTCGGCGCTCCAGAAGGCGTTGGGCAAGCATAACTTCGAGATGTTGCTCAAGCTTGTGGAGTCCCTCAACGGCGCCGTGGAGAGGGCCAAGGAGGCCCTCAACGACCCGGCTAGGTTCATCGCCTTGGC
>CAYFGI010000114.1:0-3341 GCA_964342785.1 uncultured Thermoproteaceae archaeon | reverse complement strand
CTCCGATCTTCCCCGTCTAGAGCTCCAAGGCGCTGTCCTCCGGACGCTTGGAGAACAGAAACGGCATGACCTCCTTACGCCGGGCGAGTCCGCCGCATGACATATAGTATAGTCGCCATATTTCTTGGTGCTAGGCGTTTCATCAGCGATACGCCAGTAGGACATTACTGAACATTGTGTGAATCTCTTTTGAACTCTTCATTGCGGTGCGGAGTTTCTAGCCTCGTATTCCGCCGGAGTGAATTTAATGCTGTATAATACATAAGTTCTTTAATATAATATTAAGATATATCGAAAAATAATATTTTATATTTATATATCTTCAATTATTGCTTTTTTCTTTATAAATGTGCCTTGCTCTAGCTCTATGAACGCCTTGTTGATCTCCTCCCATGTGTTCATAACGATAGGGCCGCGCCAAGCGATAGGCTCACCTATGGGTATGCCTGAGAGCAACAAGAACCGCGCGGGCCCGGCGGCTTTCAGCGTCCCTCCGTCTGCGGACATAACTACAAGCGTCTTATCCTCCAACCGCCTCCCTTGAATCACGGCAGATCCTCCGAAGTTATAGACCAAGGTCCTCCAGCCTATGTCTATCTCGTAGTTGAACTCCACGTCCTGGGGGATCTCCACATCCATGTAGACGACAGGGATGGGCAGACCAGATATAGGCCCCTCGACGACGCCAGATCCAGGCTCTCTTATCTTCCCCGACACAAGCCTGACCACGGCGCCTTCGTCTGTAGTCAGCCGAGGCACTGAATCCCTCCTTAAGTTTTTGTAGAAGGGATCCGACATCTTTAACCGCCTCGGTAAGTTGATCCATAACTGGAACCCCGACACCTCCGGGTCTTGTCTAAAGGGTCTGGGCATCTCGGAGTGGAATATGCCGGAACCTGCGTTCATCCACTGGAGATCGCCGGGCGTCAAGACGCCTTTATTGCCCTCCGAATCCTCGTGGCGTACTTCGCCTTTTATCAAATACGTAATAGTCTGTATCCCTCTATGTGGATGCCAGGGGAAGCCGGCTAGATACTCGTGGGGGTACCGCGAGCCGAAGTGGTCGAGGAGCAGAAATGGATCTGTTATTTCTGCAACTATCGGATCCCCGAAGATCCGGTACAGCTTAACCCCAGCGCCATCTCTAGTCCACGAGCCTTTCAGCAGATATTCGATCTCCACGCTTTATTTTTGGGCGCCTATCTTCTCGGCCTCCTTTATCACTTCGTCGTAGGGAGGCTCGTCCCTGGGGTCGTCGCTGTGCCAGACGTAGCGGATGACGCCGTCTCTATCGATTATGTACACGGCTCTCTTCGCTAGGTGGTAGAGCGGCAGGCCCAGTAGGTTGGCTTGCACCACGTCGTACATCCCGATCACGATGCGGTTGTAGTCCGACAGCAGCGTGAAGTTGAGGCGGTTCGCCTCCTTGAAGGCTTTAAGCGCGAAGGGGCTGTCCACCGATATGGCCAGCACCTCTGCGTTGGCCTTGTTGAGTAGAGCCATCTTATCCCTAAAGGTGCAGAGCTCCTTGGTGCACACCGACGTGAAGGCGCCCGGGAAGAACAAAAGCACCACGGGCCTCCCCCTCCTCAACACCTCCGACAGCCTAACGGGCCTCAACTCCTCGCTGAGCAGCTCGAAGTCCGGCGCCTTTTCTCCGATTTTTAACGGCATGACCAACCGTCAATATTGCTATAAAAATGTTTTCAAAAGTGCATAGAAATAAGCCGATCCGCCATATAACGCCTTAATACAAACACAGAATTGGTCAATTGTATAAATCAATCTTAGTTAAGACATAGCGAGCATGGCGATTCTGCATATATGAACTCGGCCGAGCTACGGCAGACGCGAGCCGACCCAATTAATGCTGTAGTCGGCTTACTGCGATCTTCGTCGCCTCTAACCGCACGAGGCGTAGGTCATCAAGTCCTAAAACCGCCTTCGACCATCTTATCCAAATCGAGTAGTCTATCTATCTCGGCCTTAGATAGCCCCAATTCCTCTAACACATCCCTTATGCTCGCCCCCTCGCGTAGCCGTTTCCCCAGCTCCACCGCTTTATCGTAGCCTATAGCGGGCGCCAAGAGTGTAATCAACGCGGCTGAGCGCTCGGCTTGAGCCCTCATCCTCTCGGCGTTAGGCCTCACGTAGGGCACCACGCGGTCGGCCAGCTTGCGTAGCGCCTCCGCGACGATAAGCTCCTCCAAGACCACGGAGTATCCCACGAGCGGTATCCCCATGCCGAGCTCCAGCTCCCCCAGAGAGGCGCCCCATTCGATGGATTTATCGAGCCCCAGCACGTAGGCCGCTGCCTGCATGACGGCCTCGACGGTAACTGGGTTCGTCTTGCCGGGCATTATGCTGGAGCCCGGGAGCTCCTCCTGGGAGGGTATATCCACTTCGCCTAGACCTGTGAAGGGTCCGGAGAACATAAGCCTTAGGTCCTGGCCTAGGCGGAGCATATCCACGGCGAGCGTCCTCACGGCGCCTGAAAACAGGAGGAGATCCGTCAACAGCTTCATCCCCGCGAACGGGTTCCCCCTCTCGAAGCCTAGCTTCGTCCATTCATTGAGTAGATCGACCACAAGCTGGCCGAATCTAGGATGGGCGTTGACGCCGGTGCCCACGGCGGTGCCGCCTATAGGGAGCCTCTTAGCCAACTCGGCCGTGTGGTCAAGGGCGGAGAGATCCCGGGCTAAGGCGTCCGCGAAGCCCGAGAGCTCTTGGCCTAAGGTCACGGGCAAGGCGTCTCTTAGATGCGTACGGCCTGCCTTGACCACATGTTTATACTCCTCCGACTTCTTGCTCAACAGAGCGATGAGACGTCCTAGCTCCGGCCTCAGCTCCTCGACGTAGGTCGCCACCGCGGCTATCCTCACCGCTGAAGGAACCACGTCGTTAGAAGATTGGCATAGGTTAACGTCGTCGTTGGGATGCACCGCTACTCCGAGCTCCGAGGCTACATGCCTAGCTATGACCTCGTTTACGTTCATATTGAGGCCAGTCCCCGATCCCGTCTGGAAGACGTCAACGGTTATCTCGGCGTCGTAAGTCCCCTCGGCGAGCGATTTAGCGACCTCCGCTATGGCCTCGGCCTTCCTACGCTCCAGTAGGCCCAGCTCGGCGTTCGCCACGGCGGCCGCTCTTTTCAACAAGCCCATGGCCCATATGACCCTCCGAGGGAAGCGCGTGCCGGTCTCCAGGAAGAGCCTCTTTGCCGTCTCCACGTAGCTCACTAGATACTTCGATCTGGCGATATATAGGGATGGTCCCCGCGGAGGTTGGACGGGCCGAGGGCTGCCGCCGCTTCGTAGCCGCGGTGGGGCAAGCTATATAAG
>CAYFGI010000113.1:0-3356 GCA_964342785.1 uncultured Thermoproteaceae archaeon | reverse complement strand
GGCTTTTTAGCGGACGGCTTTTTGGGCGGCGGTCCTTGGCGCCTCTCGGGGCCTCTCGAGGGCTTGACGACGGGGGCTCTGGGCGGCGGCTTGGCGTAAAGCGTCTTGACCTCTTGTATTCTCGCCAATAGATCCTCCTTGAGCTTAGGCGCTATGAAGTTGCCCGTGAACGCGTCGGCTTTAGCCGCTATGGCCAGCTTTGCGGCAAGCGCTCTGGCTATCTTGCCTCTCTGCCATCTAGGCGCGCGGAAGATCTCGGGGTACTGGAATATCACTCCATGTTTCGGCGGCTTGCCGCCCGTGCGTAACGCCCTGAAGAGGGCCTTCTCGGCGCCTAGCACCTGTATGGTCGAGGCGGGGAGCATCGCGAGCCTCGAGAGGCCGCCGGCGAGCTTTATGAGCCTGGCCCCCAGCAGAGAGCCTACGAGCTCCCTTATGTTGGGGGCTACGTCCTTCATCGCTTCGTCTATATATTCAGACAGCTTGTTCCTATACTCGTCCAGCCTTAGGTATATGTCGGCGTATGCTTTTATCTGGTCCAGATCCCAATCGGACATATCCGCGCCTATGCTCTTCTTGGCCGCCTCGACTATCCTCTTCACCCTCTCCTCGGGCGCTCCCTTCAGCACCTCCCTCACGGCGTCGTAGGCGTACTTAGACCTATGGCCGATATCTCTAACCAAGAGGACATACTCCTTGTTGTCCCTAACGAGCTCCTCCAGCTCGGGGAAATGTATGCCGTACCATTCCCTTATGCGCGAAGCTATTAAGTTCAAGGTCTTGTCGATATCGTCCACCGTGCTTATGGACTGGGCTATGAAGAGATCGCGTTTCTCCACGGCTTGCCTCAACTTCTTCCTCGTTATGAGATCGGATACCTCCATCAAGAGCGCGTTGTATTCCTCTCTGCTCACCCCCAAGCTCGGCAGGTAGGCCTCCCAGAACCTCCTCCTGAACTCCACCACGACGGGGTCCGGCGATTCGCTGACTATCTCCGCTCCTTGTAAGGTCGCCGAGAGCCTTCTGGCCAGCTCGGGGTCCTCCAGCACCACCTTGTCCTTAAGCCTCTTGACGAGCTCCACGAGCTCAGGTATCGGCGAAGATTTCTCGAGCTCGATTAGCTTCTCGGCTATGATCTCGGCCTTGCGTTCAAACAAGGCCTTATCGACTACATTGCCTTGATCGTCCAGCGCGATCAGACCGAGCACGTCGGTGGCTATATGTATCGTCATCGCTGATCTACTGCCCCCAGCTTATAAACATTGCGCGACAAGCGGCGTATGTATATATCATCACGGCGTAAATCGCATTCATGCGTCGTGGCGCCGCCTTGGGCGATGAGGGCCTATGCGTAGGCCGGAGGCCGGGCGGGCGCCGGCCTCAAATGCCGCGAGCTCTCCCGGGGCGTTGAGGGCCGGGGCGGCGCATCACGACGATGACAGCTCCTTCAGCGCCCTCATGACGTCGCCTGCGTCTATCCTGCCTCTATACCTCCTCATGGCTTCCTTCAGAGTCTTCTCGGGCCCCACCTCCTTGACGAGCTCCTCGACTATCTTCTTCACCTCCTCGTAGGGCATCCTCAAGAGGCCCAGCCGCTTGGCGGCATCCAGGGCGCTCTCGCCCTCCTTCATCGCCCTCAGCACCTCCTCGACGGCCTCCTTGGTGATATTCCC
This sequence comes from uncultured Thermoproteaceae archaeon, assembly GCA_964342785.1. Lineage (GTDB taxonomy): Archaea > Thermoproteota > Thermoprotei > Thermoproteales > Thermoproteaceae > Thermoproteus. Next base: position 1,683 of record CAYFGI010000113.1, on the reverse strand, counting down.
CTTGTCGAGCTCCTCCAGCACGGAGCCTATCTTCTCCGGCGTCACGTCGACGCCCTCCCTGGAGAGAGCTCTAGCCGTGTTGAGCAAAAGGCTAGCTATCTGCGTCGGCGGCACGCGCTTATATTTATCGACGAAATCCTCGAAGTACTCCAACCAAGGCGATTTCACGAGCCTCATCGCCATGTCCTTATTCACGCCGAGCGATACGATCTTCTCGATCTCCGCCTCTAGGCTCCGCGACGCTATCTCCTCGGCTTTCCTCTCTATCTCTATGGTTACCTTGACCGGCGGGAGGTCGGTCTCGGGGTACATCCTGGCCGCGCCGGGCCTAGGCCTCATGAACCTCGTCGTGCCGTCGGGATTAGCCGCCCTGGTCTCCTCGGGGACGCCTTCAAACGCTTGCCTTAACCTACGCACGACCACCTCGACAGCCTCGGCCACCTCCTTGGGATCCGAGCCGGAGAGCAACACAAAGGAGTCCACACCAAGCCTCTGCCCCACGGCCCTCACCTCGTCGGAGGTCACCCCATAGCCGGGCAGCTCGTCGGAATGCATCAAACCGCCTAGCTCGGTCCAGGCCCTGACGTAGTCGGCGAGCTCGGTCCCGAGGCGGCGGCCGGGCTGCACCTCGAAGCCCAGTAGCTTCTGGAAGCCCGGGGCCTTCACCGCGTAGACCACGCCCCCCGCGTCGAGGACCCTTCTGAGGATCTTCGACTTGGTGTCCCTGAACACGTCGGTCACATCCACGTAGCCGCCCTCGGGGGGCTGCGCCCCTCTGTTCCTCAGCTCGTCCCTTATCTTGAGGAGGTTCAGCTGGCGGAGGACCTCGTACTCGATAACCTTAGGTATCAGCTCCAGCTTGGGCACTCCCTTTATCTCCGTCTTGGCGCCTCCCGCTATGGACACGTTGACGTCTTGCCTCACGGTCCCCAGGCCCCTCTTGGCCCTGCCGGTCACCTTAACGCTGTATCCTATTATCCAAGCGACCTCCTCCATCTGCTGGGGGTCGTACTCCATAGGCGACGTGGATATCTCCACGAGCGGTATCCCCAGCCTATCCAGCCTGTAGTAAACGTATTTCCCCTCCTCCTTGATCTTCCTAGCGGCGTCCTCCTCGAGCGCGATGGTGTCCACGCCTATCTCGTAGCCAAGGATCTTCGCCCTCCCATCGTGCGCCACGAGCATAGTGCGCTGGAAGCCCGAGGTATTAGAGCCGTCGACAACGATCTTCCTCATGACGTAAATCTCGTCGTAGAGCTTCGCGTTGAACATCTTCGCCACGGCCACGGCCGTCGTCAACGCCTCCTCGTCGGGAAGGTGGGGAGGCTCCTCGTCCAGCTCCACGAGGCAGGTGGTGTCCCTATAACCCTCGTAGACGTATACGCGCCTCTTCCTCACCTCCCACACGGCCGCAGGATCCACCGAGCCCAGCTCGCTGAGGGCCACGTAGAGCCTCCTGGTCACCCTGAAGTGCGGCTCGTCGTCGCGCAGAACCGGCGGACATCCGCAGAACAGCTTCCGCTTGGTGTTGAGCTGGATGTGTATCTCCAGCCCCGTTTTCAAGCCCAACGCCCTATAGTCCACATAGCGGCATAAACACAAGAATTTAAATACGTCGTGAAGGCGACGCGAGCTACGAGCCCCGTCGTATAGGCGCCACGCCTATCCTAAGCTCCACGCCTC
>CAYFGI010000112.1:0-3414 GCA_964342785.1 uncultured Thermoproteaceae archaeon | reverse complement strand
GAGGAAGCGCTGAAGGCGCTGAGGGAGGCCTAGCGTGTTGAGAACCGACGTTGCGCTCCGGGCTTTACATCGTGTTGCGTCTTTTCCGCGCTGCGCTTCCTGTAGCAGTTGTGGAGGGGATTGCATCGTTCAATTGTCTGCGCGAGCGGTCACGCCCGGCGTGGCCGCCGCCGGGGTCCTGGGGGGCGACCTGCGCGCTTTCAGAGGAGGCGTGTAGCTACGTTGCGGTAGTTCTCGGGGCCCGCCACACCGAATCCGGAGACGCGAGGAAGCTAAATGAGGCTGCTCAAGCCTTTCACCCCGTGTGGGCATAGGGGGCTGTTGGCGCCGTGGAGCACGTGTTTAGAGCCGGGAAGGCACTTGGTTGAGTTCACAAAGATAGTCGGCAATAACATTGTCCACATAGATAGGGAGAAGCATTGTGGCGGCGGCCCCCCAGCAGAGGAGCGCGGGGCTTAGGGATAGGGGAGGTAACGTGGATGGGGGTAGCGGAGGCGCGCCCTGCGCTCGGCCTATCGCAGGCCGGAGCCGCGCTCCAACTCGGGGCCAATGCTCTCTAAGCTCCGCGGTCCGCGTTCGGAGGTTGCGCCTCGTGGCTGGCGAAGGCGGCTGTCGCGGGTTTAAATGGCGCTGTTGAGCTATGTCTTGCGTAGACGGCGGGCGGGACGGCGCCACCGAGGAGTCGATCGGCCGCGGCCGACCGGTGGGCGCGCGTTGGCGGCTCGCCGGGCTCGTGGGGAGGCCGCCGAGCGTCTGGGCGCCGACGGCGAGGGAGGGCTGGGCAGAGCGGGGCTCGAGCGGGGTGCCGAATGGCGGCGTCCGGCGTGATCGTCGGGGCCGTGCCGCTGGGGGCCCTAATGGGAGGAGGCGCTCCATAAGCCCGCCGGGTTGCTAGGGGTCGGGGAAATGCGCGTCGATTTTCTCCGCCAGCGCTAGGATCCTTCTGTAAAGTCTCTTCCTGAGCACCTCCTCGACTCTGGCCGCGTCCAGCGAGACGTAGCCGTGGACCACGACGTTTCTGAAGCCCACCACGGAGCGGTAGAACGAGAGGTCTTGGGGGTCCAGCACCCCGCGCCGCCGAAGCGCCTCGCCCGCCTCCATATACGTCTGGGCCGGCTCCCCCAGCAGGGAGGCGGCCCTCTGGGCCATGTCGATTAGGGCTTGTGCTTGTAGTTGCAACGCGTGGAGTATCCTCATCAGATCGTCCCAGTTGGACAAATCGTAGCCCCTCTCAACTACTCCGTCTAGATACGCGGACAGCTTGGCGATTCGAGGAGGGCCCTCATCTTCGCCATATCGCCTCGAGCGCGGTCTCTAGCAACTTGAGTTTCCTCGAGTCGATCTGCTGGTCTTGACACACGTTGAAATACCTATAGACCTCGTCCCAATCCGCGACGTAGAGCGGCACGCCCTTCAGAGCCTCGAGGACCAAGGGGCAAGGCGTCCTCTCGGTCACCGCGACCAAGTCTATGTAGTCCTCCGGCAGCGATAGGCGCTTGACCAGCTCGGCCAGCAGCTCCCCTAGAGCCTCGAGGCCTATCTCCGAGATCGCTATATCCAAGTCGTTTCCGAAACCCCTCGTGGCGGTCGAGCCGAAGAGGAAGGCGAATCTGACGTATTTCCCCCAAGGGAACGACTTGAGCGCGTCCAGCGACACCTTGAAGCTCCGCCCCACCACGACCTCCACGACCGGACAACGGGCTCGATATTAAAGGTAATCGCCGCCTCGTCCGCCCCATTGGCCTCGACCCCGCTCCTCCCTCAGCGCCTCCAGCACGTCCACGGGCCCCTCCGTCTGCAGGAACACGCCCATCTTCGCGAGGGCCCTCCCGACGTAGGCCCCCGCCTCCTCCGGCGGCATCTCGCCGCCCCTCGTCCACGCGACGAATATCGGGACTCCGAGCTCCCGCGCCACATCGGCGATTTCCGGCCAACGCCTCAACGCCTCGCCCATATCGCAGTCGAGCAGAGCCAGGGCGTAGAGGCCAAGAGACTCGCTATGGCGCATCTCCACGCTTATCACAGGCACGCCGAGGTTTTTCAGAGCATCTTTCACAATAGCCGCCAATGTCCGCCCACTCCAAGACAGCTGACTCTCCTTAACCGTAGTTAACATCAGCGGAGCTTCGATCTCGTCAAGAGTCGCCAGCACCTCCTCAGCCCTGGAGCCCTCGACCGCTAAGGTGCGCCTTTCCGGGTTATATAGGATATATGTCAAGCCCCTAATTGCTATCACACCAGGTTCTAGAAACATTATCTCGTAGCCCCCGCGCTCCTGGGCCTAACCCTCGCCGTCGCGTATCCCCGCTCCCTAAGCCCCAAAAGGAGGGCGCCTAGGTCTGGCTCGAGCATCCACGCCGAAATCACGCCAATGCTCTCTACGCCGTCAAGCGATAACATAGTCCTACATTATGCGACTCTTTATTTAACGGTTCCCGCCATGCGCTAGACGGGAAGCGGCGGCCGGAAGCAACATGCACTGGCTGATCGCCTACGCAATTAGGCGACCTCTCAAAGGCGTGCATCTCCGGCTGGAGGGGTCGTAAGGCTCCGGGCTCGTAGAGGTCGCAATCTCCAGGTGGTCTACGACAGCAAGTCGCGGTAGTATCTTTCTAGCCTCGGCCTTAGGTCCAGGAACTCCTTCAGGACCTTGACCTCGAACTCCACGCGCCTCTCCCTGTCTCTATCCAGCACGACGACGCCTTTAGACACCACCTCGTAGGCCAATAGGGGCGGCGCGTCGTATAGATCGACCACGTCCACCGCCGTGCCCAGGGAGTCCTCCAGCTCATGCGCCAGCTTGACCAGCTCCCTCCACCCCAGCGGCCTCCCGGCATATACGGCTACGTCTATATCGCCTCCGCGCCCGCCCCTCGCGCGCGACCCGAAGACGTAGGCGAAAATTAGGTCATGCTTTTTGAGGATCTCCTCGACCTCGCCGAAGGCGGTCTGCGGAGGATCGATTCCCTCCCTCTCCACGAAGTAGCCGATTTTCTCGATGAGGCGCTCCAGCTCGTCGAGCTCGTCGAGGGCCTCGGAGAGCTTCCCGTAGTCCACGTCGGCGTAGCCGTGGACCAAGATGTTCCTGAGCCCTATCCACAGCTCGAGCCTCTCGGCCTCGCCGCCATCCAGCGCTCCCAGCTCCTTTAGGATCTTGGCGATATCCCGATATCTCTCCGGCTTGCCCCTTCCCGTGAGGGCCGCGGGCCTCATCCCGACGTCTATTAACGCCTCCAGCGCGAGGTGCATGTACCTCTCAACGGCGCCCCTCACCACGTAGTCCTCGGCCAAGCCGCGCGGCCCTGAGACGCGCGACTTAAGCGCGCGTAGAACCTCGACGTAGGTCTTGGCGTGCGCCAGCCTATCCTTGACGATCACGTTCCATCGAGGCAGTACGGATAAATATTGCTCTGG
>CAYFGI010000111.1:0-3437 GCA_964342785.1 uncultured Thermoproteaceae archaeon | reverse complement strand
GGGTCCCAGGGCCGCTCGAAGTCTACGTCCACCTCCACGTCCTTGGCCTCGGGCACCACAGACTGAACCGCCAGCCCCACCTCGTTCGCCAGATTGGCGCTGACCGGACAGCCGACGGCGGTTAAGGTCATGACTATCTTGAGGGTTCCGTTCTCGTCCAACGTGATCTCCCTGATGAGGCCTAGGTCGTAGACGTTGATCGGGATCTCGGGATCGTATACGTTGCGGAGCACCTCAATCAACTGCTTCACTTTCTCCGGAGGCAGATTCGTCTTGAAGACCACGCCGTTACTAGAGGTCTCCATGGTTATAATACCCGTTTTATCTTTTTTAATTAAATCGTCCTTCGACGCATGTACGTCGAGTACAAAGGCGTCTTCTACAGGCCGCTCCACCCCCGTCCCACCGTGGTGATAATAGCGCAGTGCCCGGGCGGGAGGCTCAACGCGATGCCGGCCAGCTGGAACACGCCCGTGTCGGAGGAGCCCCCCACCATAGCTGTCGCGGTCGATAGGTCGGCCTACACGTTCCAGTGCCTGGAGCACTCGGGCGAGGCCACCATAAACGTGGTCCCCATCGAGTTGGCGGACCTCGCGTATGCGCTGGGATCCGTCAGCGGAAGGGATGTGGATAAGGTATCTGCGTTCGGCCTCAAGCTGATCCCTAGCGACGTCGTCAAGGCCCCTGGCCTAGACGGCGCCATAGCTATATACGAGGCGAGGGTGATGGCCAAGCTAGACGTGGGCGAGGTCAGGCTTTACGTCTTCGAGGCGCTTAAGGTCAAGGTGCGCGAAGGCCTCGTGGACGAGTGGGGGCCTGTCCTCGAGAAGACCAACCTGTTGTTGCACGGAGCCGGGAGGGCCTTCTACAAGGTGGATCCCAGAAGGGTTTGGGCTAGAAGGACTGGAGGAGCCTCAACGTCTGCGAGATCTTGAGTTGATACATAAGCTCGGCCAGCTGGACGATCGCCACGGAGGCCGTCTGGTCGCCGGTACATCTAGCTATTGCGTCCGCCCAATCCCGGGCGTCGCTGGACAGAGCCAGAGGCGTCGCCTTGAGGAGATGCTCCTTGAACTCCTCTACGGCTTTCGGCGATCCCGCCTCGAAGCTATCCCTGGTCAGCTTGAAGGCGCCCGCCACGATCCTCGAGAAGTAGTAATGCGCCAAGAACGACGCAGCTGCGTAGGCCGCCGAGTGCTCCACGGTGCGGAGGGATTCCCTCAAGCTGTCGAGCCCCTCTATTCTGAGCACTAAGGCGACCTTGTGGACGGGCTCCCTCGATATCAACATCAACCCCTCCGCCATGGTCAACATGACGGCTGCCTCGAGGAGCTCCTCGTAGGCCAGCTGGCCGACGTCCCCCAGGCATTTGAACTCAAGCCGTTTCTCCCACACGCGCCTGAAGCCGTCCTCCAGCCTCCTGAGCCCCTCCACCAACTTGTCTCTATCGCCCTTGAACCTCTCCACGTCTAGAGATATCGCTTCGTTCGCCCTAGAGGTCTCCTGCACGTAGTATGCGACCAAAGCGCGGAGCGTCTTGAGATCCTCCATCAACTCCGCCCAGCCCATAGGCGCGAGAAACCGAGAATAGAAAAACTTTAAGCTCCCCGACCGATGGGGCCCGGCGGAGCCCGGGCCGTGGAGCCCCGCGGGGAAAAGCTTAAAATAGGCCTATTCAATAGGCCCAGGGCCCGTAGTCTAGCGGCTAGGATTGAAAGACGATTCCCTAAGGCCCGCCTGACGCGCGGGAGATCCCGGGTTCAAATCCCGGCGGGCCCATCCCGCCTTTCTGTCGACATCAAGAGTAAGAGAGTTACATCGTCGTGAGGAAGTTGAAATAGAGGCGCCGGGGGTGGGATTTGAACCCACGCCCCCTCGCGGGGACGGGATGTCTTGCCTAGGTCTCGAGTCCCGCGCCTTGGGCCGCTCGGCCACCCCGGCAACCTCCCTCTACTGCTGAGTTAATAAACTTTACACAGCGCTGAGATCGCGCGGTGAGCCCGGGAGACGCCGTCGTTTTCGAAGCCCTCGGCCCGACGTAAAGAGGCTCTCTCTACTCAAGTCGGCACTAGCGGTCTGCCTAAGGCCTCGCGTCGCCAGCGGTTGCTGCTCCCCGCGGGGAGCGGCGATTCGAACTTAGAACGCTTCCTCGCGCCTAAGCAGGCGGCTCAGCGCGGCGACTACGGCGCGCGGCGCGCGGGGCGTCGTCAGCAGGGCTATGGCCAGGGTCTTGACGTGGTCGTCGTAGTCGATCGCTAGAAATTCCGACTTGTTGAAGATCCTCAGCGCCTCGTGTACGAAGCCTTTTTCGTACATGAGCTTATACGCGAGGCGGGCTATGGAAAGCCTTAAGATCGTCGGCCGCATGCCTTCGTCGTAGAGCGCCGGGCGTCCTCTCCTGAGGGCTTCGCCCAGCTGGAGGCCGCTCCTCAGAGCGAGTATTATGCCGCCTCCGCTCAGCGGCTTGGTGAGCCCCGCCGCGTCTCCCGCCAGCGCTATGTGTCCGTGTACGAGCCTCCTCACGGGGGGCCCGGCCAGCACTCCCCCGCCGAAGGGCTTGCCTACGGGCTCGCCCCGCACCAGCTTGACGAGCTTCCTCAGCTTCTCCACGGTACAACAACTATCGGCGAGCCCGACTCTGTAGACGCCTCTATCTATTTCAACTATCCAGGAGAAATAGGACCTAGATAGCTTCTTGTTGTACACCACGGCTATCCCCTCCAGCCCTATGTTGCTCCTCACGTCCACCTGAAGGCCGGGGAGCCTGGTCACCTCGCCGTAGGCCTTCGAGAGCCTCCTCGCGGCGCCTTCCGCTATCACGATCATATCGTAGGGCCCGCGGACGCCGGCCGACGTGAGCAGATACCGCCCCTTCACGGCCTCGACCCTCTCGCCTAGCCTCAAGAGGGGGGCCCTCTCGGCGAGCTTCCGCTCCAGCCCGGGCCTGTCCAGAAGATATACGCCGTCTTTTATGCGGAAATAGACCTCATGGCCCTCTAGATCCGTCGCCACGAGCCAATAGTATTCGTTCAACACCACGCCTCTCGGCACGCCTACCTCCTCGGCCGATCTCTTGCTGACAAGGCTTGTGCAATGCCTCGGGAGACCTACGTCGTCGTGCTCCTCGAACACCTCCGCCTCGACCCTGGAGGCCAACGCCAGCCCGGCGGGCCCCGCCCCGATGACGGCGATCTTCACGCCTCAACCGATAGAGGTTTATTAAAATCAGCGGGGCCTCGACGAGCCAGGCCTCCTACGGCGCGCCGACGGCGGCCGGACCCCAGCGCGTGGACGGCCGGCGCGACCGCCCTCGCGGCGGGCTCGCAGACACCGTCAGTTTCTCGTTTAGCTTTTTATTGTGGCGCCGTTCTGTTTCCGTGCAGTATAAAAAGGCCGTGAGGGACCCCGTCCACGGCTTCATCAAATTGACCGAGGAG
>CAYFGI010000110.1:2036-3456 GCA_964342785.1 uncultured Thermoproteaceae archaeon | reverse complement strand
GCGATGGCGCCCGTCGCGGCGCCCCATTTAGCGCCGGAGCTCAACTTCATAAGGGAGTGTTGGAGGCATATATTAAGCTTGTGATCGTTTTGACATATGTAAGAACCGAGAGAATAAACTTTAATTTTATTAATAATCCTATAGGGAAAAGCTCAATATGCTTTTAAACATGCTAAAGAGGCTTCTCGTGTTAGGCGGAGGCATCGGCGGCTTGATCGTGACGAGGGAAGTGCGCGAGGTCTCGGGCCTTGTTGGTAATATAGGGCATGAAGGATAGGACGAGCTTGTCGTATAGGTTGCCTTTGGCATAGAAATCGAGCGCGCCGCTAGAGCACTTGAAGCGCCGTAGCGTGAACTCCATCGGTGTCCTCAAAATACTAACGGGATAAACGCCTCGTGATTGAACCGCTCTGCGAGAAGCGGAGCTAGGTCGGCTCCTCCTCTAGGGCCCTCTCCGCATACTGGCGGAACTTCCTCTCGACGTAAATCAACGGGCGGTCTTCCCTACTTAAAGAAACGACTAGTGGTGATGCGGCATTCCCTGCGGGCCGTGCCTTAGGTAATGCTCCGGGTCCTTCTCGAACGCCTCCTTGCACGCCGAGGAGCAGAAGTAGTATATTCTGCCTTTGTAGAGGGTTTTGTAGCGGGTCGTAGAGGGGTCCACCTCCATACCGCATACGGGGTCTACCTCCTTGACCATGGGGAAAGTATTATGTATATAAAAATCAAGTTGGGGAACTCGCTTGCGTGGCTAGGTCGAAATACTCTCAGCAACGCGTCTACTCAATCTGGCGTAAGAAATATATCGGTAGAACCGGTGGGGCTTATGGTGATGCGCGGGGCGGGGCCTAGGGGGCGCGAGGAAGGGCTCCAAACGGCGCATGCCGCCGCGGTGCAGACAGGAGGCGCGTCCAGTCCGCTTGGGGTCATCGACGTGAAGGCAGTAGTCTTGATTCTGGCCGTGGCTCTAGCCGCCTCGCTTCTTCTCGACTACATACATGTCAGGATCATGTGTATCAGCTGCCCCTATCCCACGCCTATGTCGGCTGTATTCTTCGCCATATTCTCAATGCTTGGTTTCTCCCTATATTTGACGCTGAGGAGACCCCCCAACGAGGGGGAAGCCGGGAGGAGCGTCGACGCGAGGATCTTGGCCTCGTTGTTAAGAGAACCGGAGCGCTCCATGTACCTCAAGCTGGTCGACCATGGGGGCGAGGCCTTCGTTGCCCAGATAGCGAAAGAGCTAGGTCTCAACAAGGTCAAGGCCTGGAGGGCGGCCCAGAGGCTGCAAGAAAAGGGTTTGGTGGAGCTGGAAAAAATCAAGGGTAGGTTAGTTATGCGCTTGAGATCTAGTGATCTGCCTCCAGAGCCAAAGTACGAGCAACACCAGAAGCGCTATAAATAACGACATCAGGAAGAC
>CAYFGI010000110.1:0-1936 GCA_964342785.1 uncultured Thermoproteaceae archaeon | reverse complement strand
GCCGCCCCAACACATGGGGCACTGGGCGTAGGCGCTCGCCGCCATCAACAACGTAGCTATTAAGCCGGCTAAGTACCGCTTCATGCCCAAGCCTCACGCACAGCTATATATCCCTATGGTGAAACCTCCGCTTGGGCCGGGTTTCACCACATGAAACCTTCCTGGTTGGGTTTCACTAGGTTGCGGAGACGCAGCCCATCTAGGCGGTCGGTCGTGATGGCGACCACCGCGTTGGCCGCCGTTTTGCTCGTATTAAGGGCGTTGCGGCTTTGTCGATGGACGCTCGACCATCCAGCGGGGCCCGGCCGACGGGTTCTGTACGCGTTCCCAAGTCGCTCACGGTGCGCTTCGCCGCGCTTGATGCGGATGTTGAGCGTAAACGGCTATAACGGCGTTCTATTCGACGGCACGGTAGGTGTATCGCCGCGTTGAAGAGTTGATAAACTCCTCTTCTCCAGATATTGTGTTCACAGGCGACGATCTAAAGGCTATAATGAGGCGCTACCCCACGGGCGTCACGGTAGTCACCACGACTTGGAACGGCGTCTACTACGGCCTGACCGTGAACGCCTTCACGTCGCTATCGTTGGAACCCCCGTTGGTGCTTATCGCAATCGATAAGAGGGCTCATAGCCACGACGCGATCAAGAAGGCCGGGGTCTACGCGGTCAACATATTGCCGCACGACGCCGAGCAGCTAGCCGTTAGGTTCGCCGAGGCGCCTCAAGAAAGGCGGTTCGAGGGGCTGAAGCTATTACGCGGGGCCACCGGGGCGCCCATATTGGCCGACGCCTTGGCGTATCTAGACTGCGAGGTCGAGGCCGAGTATCCAGGCGGCGACCACACAATTTTCGTCGGCCGCGTGGTGGAGGGGAAGGTGTTAAACGACAAACCGCCTCTAGTCTACTACAACAGAGGGTACCGCGCGCTCTGAGGCCTATATCGCGTGTAGGGATTCGTAGCGCCTTATTACCTCGCTCTCGGCCCCGGTGAGCCGCCTCCTGCCTATCGCAGACTTCTCGAGCTCCCCGCCGCGGGACACCACCTTGTAGAAGGTTATCTCGCCGGGCTCTTCCCTTACGGCGTATCTAACCTCCTTGCCTTCTATCATCTTGGGGAAATCCCGGAGCTCCTCCGCGGCGTAATACGCGGGGGTGTGCAACACCGCGGTTTTTTCGACAAGAGGCAGAACAGCGGCTACGGCCTCGGCCAGATCGTCTCTATAGGGCCCCATGGCTAAAAACGCGGATTCCACGGGCTTCCCCAGCTTGGAGACGGGCGAGGCCGATACCGAGACGCCTCTGTTCATCAACAAAGCCGCTAACGCGGACGCCATGGAGATACAACTGGGAGTCTCCTCGTAGATCACGTGGAGGCTCTTAAGGTCGGCCACCAGCTCCGAGTATATCAAGGACAGGACAGCTCTATACTCCAGCTCCACGCCCTCCATCCCCATCTAATCCGTATCTACCTTAAATTCTTCGCGGGGCGGAAAATACCATATAGCGTCTACATGGCCGCTCGAGTTAGCCGCCCGGTCCATGTTCGAGCTGAGCCTCCTCGCCTCAGCCTCTACGCGAGACATTGAGGCCCTCGCGTAGACGTCCTCGTCGGCGTCGCGCCGACTTAGGCCGCGCTAGATAGCTCCTGAGGAGATCGGGGCTCTGTCGGCAAAGCCAGGCCGAAGATCGCTCGGCGTGATCCCCTCCAGCGGGCTGAGGGCCTAGACGTAGCCGTTTTCGGATAGTTTATCCACTAGCCACCTCCATAAGCCGTAGCTCTTTGGCGACGCCACGGCTAGGTAGAAGAAGACGGCCGAGAGGGCCAGCAGCGCGATAGAATAGGCGGTCGCCGCGGCGAGCAACGGGCCGGAGAAGGCGGGGAGGTAGGAGGCGGCGAGGGCGAGGCCGTAGGGCAGTAGGAATAGGCTGAGCGT
>CAYFGI010000109.1:0-3472 GCA_964342785.1 uncultured Thermoproteaceae archaeon | reverse complement strand
TTAAAAATAGATAGGAACGAGGGCGCATGGGCGATATATTCGTGGTGAACCCGGCCACCGAGGAGGTGCTCGCAGTTTTGCCTTCAGCCACCAGGGAGGACGTCAGGAGGGCCGTCGACGAGGCGGAGGAGGCGTTCTATAGATGGTCCGAGCTCCCCTTGAGGGAGAGGAGCAAGGCGTTGCTTAAGGCGGCTCAGCTCATCGAGCTGGAGTCGGAGGATCTGGTCAGGGTGTTGGTCTCCGAGTCGGGCAAGCCTATACGGGACGCCAGAGCGGAGCTGAGGAGGGCCGTGGAGATATTTAGATCCAGCGCGGAGGAGGCTAAGCACGTGCTCGAGGGGAGGATCCCGAGGGTCGACGCCTACGAGTACCCTCCCGGCAACGAGAGGAGGCTAGCGATGGAGTCGAGGGAGCCCATAGGGGTCGTGGCCGGCGCTCTCAGCTACAACAACCCCGCCTCCACCTTCGCCCATAAGGTAGCGCCGGTGATAGCCGCAGGAAACACAGCCGTCGTCAAGCCGTCTACCCACACCCCGCTCACCGCGTTGAAGATGGCCGAGGTTTTACGCAAGGCGGGCGTGCCCGAGGGCGTCGTCAAGGTGGTCGTGGGGAGCGGCGAGGAGATATTCGACGAGTTCATAGAGAACCCAAAGGTGGCCGGGATCTCCTTCACGGGCAGCACCGCCGTGGGGCTACAGGTGGCGGCGAAGGCCGCGGGGAGGGGGAAGAAGTTTATGATAGCCCCCAGCGGCTCCGATCCCGCCTTGATCTTCGCCGACGCCGACCTGGAGCTAGCCGCTTCTATCGTCGCGAGGGCTCGTTTCGAGAACGCGGGGCAGAACTGCAACGCCACGAAGAGGGTATACGTGGAGAGGCCCGTCTTCGAGAAGTTCCTGCGGCTTCTCGCCGAGAGGATCGCCGCCATTAAGGTCGGCGATCCCGCGGACGAGGCGACGGACATGGGCCCGCTCATATCTGAGAAGATGGTGAAATCCATGGAGGGCTTCGTGGCGGACGCCTTGAGCAGAGGCGCCGGGCTCATCCACGGAGGGAGGAGGATGGCCAGGAGGGGCTATTTCTTCGAGCCCACGCTCCTTAGGTTCGAAGACGGCGGCGTGGATGCCAAGGTTCTCCGCGAGGAGGTCTTCGGCCCCGTCTTGCCCGTGGCGCCTTTCGACGACGAGGAGGAGGCGGTCGAGCTGGCTAACTCCACGCGCTATGGGCTACAAGCCGCCGTGTTCACAGCAGATTACAGAAGGGCCGTGAGGGTGGCTAGATACATCAAGGCGGGCGCCGTCATGATAAACGACTCCACCAGGGTCCGTTTCGATGCGTTGCCGTACGGAGGGGTCAAGATGTCGGGCTTCGGCTGGAGGGAGGGCGTTAGATCCACCATGTATTACTTCACCGAGCCTAAATACGTCGTGTTGAACGTCGGCTAGCCTCCATACACTGAACCTCTTGAGCGATATTTTTACTTATTCTTATAATTATTTTTAATTATAAATATTCTTTAACAAGATAATTATAGAAAGATTTTTAAAAAGATTCAAGCTCGCGCGCATGTCCTCCGAGTTCCTGGAGGTCTATAGGAAATCCCTCGAGGACCCCGCGGGGTTCTGGGCGGAGCAAGCCAAGAGGCTCTACTGGAAGGAGCCTTGGGCCAAGACGTACGACGACTCCAACCCGCCTTTCTACAAGTGGTTCGTCGGAGGGAAGACGAACATAGCCTACAACGCGCTAGATCGCCATATAAGAGAGGGGAGGGGCAACAAAGCCGCGTTGATATGGATCTCGGCGTCGGGGGAGGCGAGGATTCTACGCTACTGGGATCTCTACAGGGAAGTCAACAGGCTGGCGATTCTCTTGAGGAGCTTGGGCGTGGGCAAGGGGGATAGGGTCGTCATATACATGCCCATGGTGCCCGAAGCCATGATGTCCATGCTGGCGGTCAACAGGATAGGCGCGGTCCACACGGTGGTGTTCTCGGGCTTCGGCGCCCAGGCCCTCGCCGATAGGATCCTGGACGCCAAGGCGTCCCTCGTGATAACCGCCGACGCGATGACCAGAAGGGGCAAGTCGATCCCGTTGAAGCCCGTGGTGGACGAGGCGTTGAAGATCGCCGGGATCGACGCGAGGGTTTTGGTCTACAGAAGGCTGGGGGTCGACGTGGGGATGAGGGAGGGGAGAGACCTCTGGTGGCACGAGGCGTTGAGGCAGATACCGCAAGGCGCGTACGCCGAGCCCGAGTGGGTGGAGGGAGATGCGCCGCTCTTCATCCTATACACCTCGGGCACCACGGGGAAGCCCAAGGGGATCCTCCACCTACACGGAGCCTACATGGTCTGGATATGGTACGCCTTCAACCACCTGGTAGGCGCCGAGAGGGAGTTCAGAGACGACATAGTCTTCTTCTCCACAGCCGACATCGGCTGGATATCGGGCCACCACTACGGCGTCCACGGCCCTCTGCTCAATGGGCTGACCGTGCTTTGGTACGAAGACGCGCCTGATTACCCGCATCCCGGCATCTGGTGGGAGATAGCGGAGGCCTACGGGGTTACCCACATGCTCTTCTCGCCCACCGCGATTCGCCTATTGATGAAATACGGAGATGAATGGCCCAAGAGATATAACTTGAGCAGATTGATCGCGTTGTACCCGACGGGGGAGGTCCTCAACGAGGAGGCGTATAGATGGCTGAGGGATGTCATATGCGGCGGCAGAGCGGGCTGCCAGATAGCGGACATCTGGGGCCAGACCGAGACCGCTTGTTTCGTCACGGCGCCCGGCTCCATGAACCTCGGCGGCTTCCGCTATAAGTACGGCTCCGTGGGGCTGCCCTACCCGACCTTGAGGATAGAGATCCTCGACGACGACGGGAGGCCCCTCCCGCCGGGACAGAAGGGCCACGTCGCCGTCAAGCCGCCCTTGCCGCCGGCCTTCCTACACAGCCTCTGGGGCGACCCCGATAGGTACGTCCGCTCCTACTGGTCCAAGTTCCCCGGCTACTACTACACGGGCGATCTCGGCTATATAGACGAGGAAGGCCATCTCCACATACTGGGCCGTTCAGACGACGTGATAAAGGTGGCGGGCCATAGGCTCTCCACGAGGGAGGTCGAGGATCTTCTGACGGCCCACCCCGCGGTGGCCGAGGCGGCCGTAGTGGGCGTGCCGGATCCCGTCCGCGGGGAGGTCCTCGGGGTCTTCGTGGTGCCTAAAGACGGCGCTAAGCTCACGGAGGAGGAGGTGATGAACCATCTGAGGAGATCGCTGGGCCCCGTCGCGGTCGTGGGCAAGATAGCCATAGTCGGGAAGCTGCCTAAGACGAGATCCGGCAAAGTCATGCGCAGAGTGCTTAAGGCCATAGCCGCGGGCCAGCCTCTAGGCGATCTAAGCACGTTGGAGGATCCCGAGAGCATAGAGGAGATCAGCAAGGCGGCTTAAGCCCGCATCTAACTATCGACCC
>CAYFGI010000108.1:0-3494 GCA_964342785.1 uncultured Thermoproteaceae archaeon | reverse complement strand
GGCCCCGTCTACTTCGACCAGTATCACGACAGGCAGTACGCCAGTTATTTGATCGTCGGCGTCGTTATCGTCAACGGGACGCCGACTTGGATAAACGCCGGCTTCTACAACGGCACCACCGGACAAATAACAGTATTCCCGCAAGGACAAGCGCTATTCAGCTCGTAACAATATCCAAAAATTTTTAAAAATACCCCTCTTTTTTGTCGACGTGCTTGAAATTAAGGGTATAGTGAAACAATTCGGCGCCTTTAGGGCTTTAGATGGAGTTGATATGACCGTGGAGAAAGGCAAGATCACTTTGCTCATAGGCCCGAACGGCTCGGGCAAGACCACGCTAATAAACGTCGTCACGGGCGTCTACAAGCCCGAGGCCGGCCGCGTGTATTTCCACGACGACGGGAAGACCTTGGACATAACTGGGTGGCCTCCTCACAAGGTTTTCGCGCAGGGTATAGTGAGGACGTTCCAAATACCGCAGGTCTTCCAGAGGCTGACGGTCATAGAGAACCTCTTGGCGGTGGCCAGGGGGCAGGTCGGCGAGGATGTCCTCAACGCGGTTCGCGAGGGGAGGTGGGCTAAGCAGGAGAGGGAGCTGGCCGAGCGGGCCTTCGAGATCCTCGACCTCGTGGGTCTCGGCGACGTGTGGGATCACTACGCCTATTCCCTCTCGGCGGGCCAGATGAAGCTCTTGGAGCTGGCCAGGGCGTTGATGGCGGGCGCCAAGCTGGTGATCCTAGACGAGCCCATCGCCGGCATACCCATAACGCAAGCGCATTCTATCTTCCAGACGATAAGAGATATAAACGCCAAGGGGATAACCTTCTGGATCGTGGAGCACCGTATAGATATCGCGTTTAAGTACGTGGATTACGTCTACGCCATGGCTAGCGGCAGAGTTATATCGCAGGGACCGCCCGACGTCGTGGCTAAAGACCCCAAGGTGATAGAGAGCTACATCGGTGGGTGATATGCCGCTCCTGAAGATCTCTAACCTAAACGCTGGATACGGCAAGTTCCACGTGCTCAACGGCGTCTCCCTGGAGGTCGAGAAGGGGGAGATAGCCGTGCTCCTAGGCCCGAACGGAGCCGGTAAATCGACCCTCCTGAACGCCGTGGCGGGCCTCGCAACTATATTCGGCGGCTCTATAGAGATCGACGGGAGGGATATCACGAGGAAGAGCCCCGACGAGATACAGAAGGCCGGCGTCGGCTACGTGATGCAGTCCCCAAACAACTTCGGCACGCCAAACGTCTTCCCGGAGCTCACGGTCAGGGAGAACCTCGTGGCGGCCTCCGTCGGGGTTCCGCAGGACGTGGTCGAGAAGACGCTTGAGGAGGTGTTCGGGCTTTTCCCGAAGCTGAAGGAGCTCCAGAACCGCAAGGGCAAGTTCCTGTCGGGCGGCGAGAGGCAGATGTTGGCGATCTCCATGGGGCTCATGAAGAGGCCGAAGCTCCTCATGCTCGACGAGCCCACGGCCGGCCTGGCCCCCAAGGTGGCGTCGGACGTCTTCTCGGCCATAAGGTCCATAAGGGATATGGGCATAACGATCCTGTTGGTGGAGCAGAACGCTAGGAAGGCGCTGGAGATAGGGGATAGGGCCTTCGTGATGGTGACGGGGCGCCTCCGGTATTCTGGCCCGGCCAAGGAGCTCGACGAGGAGAAGCTCGGGAGGCTGATAATGGGCCAATAATACTTTTATATGGAAAAAATAAAATTCTTATGGCTCATCCCCTCGACGAAAGCCCTTGGAGGAGGGCGCATTGGGTTCTTTTCGCGATAGTCTCCCTGAGCTTCCTGCTAGACGGCGTCCTCTTCAGCTTGGTCCCTCTCGTCGCCTACATACTGCCCGTCCTCGAGCCCTACGCCACCTATATCTTCGCGGCCAACTCGCTGGCGTACCTCCTGGGCGCTCTGATCTTCGGCAAGATCTCGGACGCCGTGGGGAGGAGGGCGGGGCTCGTGATATCCCTAGCTCTATACACGGCGGCCTCGATAGTTTTCGCCGCGGCTTTTTGGCTCAACGCCTTGGGGCTCGCCGCGGCTTTCCTCCTCACGAGCATCATAAACTTCGGGGTGGGGGGCGAGATAGGGCCCGCCTTCTCGGCGCTCGCCGAGTTCTCCCCGGCGAGACATAGAGGCAAGGCTCTGATGCTGGCCGCGAACTTCTGGAACATAGGCGCGGCCGTGATCGCCGGCCTCTCGCTTGTCTACTCTGCTCTATCCAGCGATCCCCACGTCGTGGTGCTGTCGATATTCGGCACGGCAGTCGCCTTGGCTCTCGTCGTGCTGGCGGCCAGGCTCCACCTCCCCGAGTCCCCCAGGTGGCTGGCGGCCCGCGGGAGGATAGCCGAGGCTAGGAAGATCGTGGCGGCTTTCGCCGGCGTCGAGGCGGATCCGCCTCCGCAGCCGGAGGGCGTGGGGCTGAGGGACGCCGTTAGGACCAAGGCCCTTGGGCTCGCCGTCTTGGCCACGGTCAGCGCGGCCAACGTGGTGACCTACAACATAGCCGCCTACTACCTGCCCTACGCCCCCGGCTTCCCATACGGCGCCGACGCCGCCCCCGTGATAGTCGCCGTGGCCAACGCCGGGGCCTCCATAGGGGCGTTCCTCCTGTTGCCCTTGATCGATAGGTCGCGGAAGATATCTCTGACCTCCGCCTACCTGGGAGGTCTCCTCACGGCGCTTTTATTCTGGTACTTAGCTCAACGCGCCGCGCCGTTTGCGCCCTTCCTCGCCGCCCTCTGGGTCAACGCGGTCTTCGCCGAATGGTCGTGGGGCTCCCTCGGGGTCCTCGAGAGCGAGTTATTCCCGACGGGGGTCAGAGCCACTGTCGTGGGCCTTGTGACCGGCATCGCGTGGGGCGTCAACACGGCCCTCGTGGCCGTCGAGAGCTCCGTCGACGCGCCTACCTTCATGGCCATGAACGCCGCGGTGTGGGCCGCCGGCGTGATCGCGGCCGTCATTTGGCACATCAAGGGGCGTGAATCCGCCAGGAGAACCTTGGAGGAGCTCCAAAGAGGTTGACGATAGACGCGCGTCCTCAGCGATCGCCGCGGCCAACGATCGAGCCACGGTCTATCACGATCTGTGGTTACCTCTCCCCCAAGACCCTCCTCACCGCTTCTCGGTGAAGCGGCGTCTGCCAAGCGACTCGTCTGCCTATTCCCAGCTCAAGATCTTTCTCGGGCGGCGGTTCCCCGGCCCAGAACCAGGGGTCGCGCTCCGGCAGGGTATCGACAACTAGGTTCATATCCACCAGCTTATCCATCAACGGAATCCCCTCCCTGGTGAACAAGACGTCGGGGTCGTCGACCGCCCTCTTGAGGAGCTCCATCTCCTTGTCGCCCAGCGACTTGACAAAGGCATCAAGTCTCTTTTTGCCGGCGAGCTCCCTTAATATATTATCAACATTCCACTCCTTTGCATACAACTCGCCAAGCAGTTTGGGATTGCCTCCCGTAACCCGCCACACCTCCTCGAAGGGAGGCTT
>CAYFGI010000107.1:0-3541 GCA_964342785.1 uncultured Thermoproteaceae archaeon | reverse complement strand
CCGTCCGGAGGAACCTCCAACGAAAACACTTATGGATTGGATCAAGGTATTATATGTATAACCGGAACCGTCCGGACCGACCACTGGCCGGTCTTGGGGTCCCTCCTGGCGTTTACGAATACATGCCAGTTCTGCTCGTCTAGATTGGGGTGATCTGCGTTTATGTAATAACCGGGGAAGCGCGTCTCCTTGCGGGCCATCATGGATTGCACCACGGCTTGCGCCACAAGGAGGCGATGGTATACCTCCCACACACGGAGCAACTCGTGCAGGCTGGCCGCGGCGGCGAAGCGGAAGTCCTCCTCGAGCATCGTCAGCAGCTCCCAAGCCCGGCTCAACATATAGTCGTTGGTTATGTAGTGCATGCCCCAGCCCGCGGCGTATTCATCCATTATCTTCATGAGGCGGTTCAACAACTGGAACCAATTCAGGTAGTTGGGATGTATCTCGAACCAGTTCGTCAGTTGGAACGGCATCTCGGGGGTCGTGGTCAGAGGCTTGTTGGCGTGATACCACTCCAGAGGTCTGTATACAATCTCCTTGTACCTCTCGATAGTATCGTTGCTTACCGTCGGCTTGTAGTCCTTGGCTTGCGTCAAGACGTATCTCGCGGCGGATTTACCGGCTATCCTGCCCTCGGTGAACGAGCCGCTACTGAACTTATGGCCCGAGGCGCCCACCGTGTCGCCGGCCCCGAAGAGCCCCTCGACGGTTAACATCCTGTTGGGGCCCCATCTATACTCCGGAGGCGCTAGATCTGCTGGGCCCGACGCCCACATGCCGCTAGGCGATGCGTGGCTTCCTTGCACGTAGGGCTCCGTGGGGACCAGCTCGGAGGGCCTCTTCTCTGGGTGTATGTTCTGGCCAGCCCATAGGAACGCTTGGGTGGGGGTCATGTCGAGATAATCCTCGTAGAGGACCTCGAGGTCTTCGTTGGTCTTAAGCCTCTCTTGTGTCTGCATCAGATCCGGCCCTCTGCCCATCATCAAGTTCCTCTCTGTCACCAATACTCTGAGCAGAGTCGGCGTGGGCCTAGCCTCGGCGTATTTTCCATAGAGCTTCTTGAACTCCTCCCTGGCCTCGTCGGGAAGAGGCTCCCATTGCTTGCCGTGTACGTCGGTCGACCTCATCTTGAGGAGTAGATAGGGGAAGCCGACCGGGCCGTAGGCATCCTTAAACCTCACCACGACGAGGCGGGCCTCCATGGAGGTGGTCTCCGCGCCGGCGAGTATCGGTATCGCGTAGGCCGAGCCTGAGGCCCATGTGGGGTACCAAGTCCTGCCGAGACCCTCGGCAGTAGATCTTGGGCGATATACCAGAGAGGCGCCCCCCGCGGCGACTATGACCGCCTTCGCCTTGAAGACGTAGAACGTGCCGTCCCTTACGTGGAAGCCAACTGCTCCAGCTATACGGTTGGGGACGCTTTCATCTAGAAGCGGATGTGTGATCAAAACCCTTTCGTATACCTCGTCGGCGGATTTAAGGCAAGGCTCGGCCACTATGGCTTTGTACGATTCGCCGTGGACGGGGTGTTGCCACCGGCCTGTCCTCAGGAATTTGCCGGTCTTTGGATCCCGCCACAGCGGCAGTCCCCATGAGTCGAAAAGCTTGATGGTGGACGTCATATGGCGCGCTATGTCGTAGACGAGGTCCTCGCGCACTATGCCGAAGAACTCGTTTCTGACGTAGTGGACGAAATCCTCCGGCTTAGGATCGTCGGGATCCTCGGAGAACACGCCTAAATTAGCTGCGGAGAGGCCCATGCCCACGGCTCCCGACTTCTCGGTCTTGGCCTTCTCGACGAGCACCACCTTGCATCTGCCTCTACACCAATACTTAGCCTCGAAGACGGCGCCGCATCCCGCCATCCCGCCGCCTATCACCAATATGTCGGTTTCAACTACCTTGGTGGGGAAGTGGAGGGCTGACATATCAAGGCGGGCCCTTGATGTATTTCAACTCCTTTGGCCTAGGTAATTCCTTGAAGCCGAGCCACTCCGGGTTGTCCTCACAACAGAGAAGCTCAGAGTCTAGATCTTGCCGCTCCGGGAACTCCAACGCGCCCTTAGCGCTACCCCACGGCGTGGTCCTTATGGGTATGGCGTAGTCCAGCACAGTGCCGTCTCTGAACATCAAACGCCAATATATGACGTTCTTCTTGGTATCCCTTATCACGCCCACGCGGGCGCCGAGCGGCACGAAGTCGGCGTAGGACCTCACGTCGACAGCGTGTTCGGGGCAATACTTCACGCAGTTAAGACACTCGGCGCAGCTAACTGGATCCGCGTTAAAGGCCTTCCTAGTCTTCGTGTTGAACTGCATATTATCCGCTGGACAAATATCTACACATTTTCCACATCCTTTACAGATGGACGCATATACGAAAGTAGGCATAGAGCCGTGCTATCATAACATAAAAAATATTGTTCACAAGGTAGTGATAACAATTTTTTTATTAAAGCTGGAGCGTCGTCTCATGGCCCTAGAGGCCATCGGACCCAACTTGTTTAAGGATACTTCAAGCGGGTATATATACGTCGTATCTCCTGTGGACTGGACGCTCATAGACGTGCTCGCCGCAATAACCGTGGTATTCCTCTTGTTTGCCTTCTTCTACAAGGGCGTGGGCCAACGTAGGGTCTTGAGGTATCCCCAGATACAGATCGCGATACCGTATTCCCAATGGGAAACTAAACTCATATCGCAGAAGCCGCCGATGGGGGCGGGCAAGGTGATCGCGGCGTTGATAAGAACTATATTTGTAGATGCGTTAGCCATGGATATACTCAAGTGTCAATACGGCAGAGCTCCCGGGGAGATTGTCGCCACGAGAGTGGCGAAAAGAGCCGCGAAGCTCATGATCATCTGGGGGTTCATATTCGCCGCCGTTTCGACTACGCTGGCCTATTTGATGTTCCCGCACAACATGATAGCCTTGAACCTGAACTCGCCGCCGAGGATCCTCGGCATGATCGGAGGCGTCTTGATGATAGTAGGCGCGGCCTTGTGGCTAGGCGTCAGGTATAAGGAGGTTCGATACAAAGGCGTGTGGGATCTCCTCGGCGCTGAGTTTCTGCCCTTGATGGTGCTACTTCTAGGGATAAGCGGGTTCTTGCTCCAAGCCGCTATCTACATCTGGGCCTTCAACCAGACCGCGCTGGCCGCGGAGGCCTTCCTCTGGACCGCGATACATTTCCATGCAATAATAGTGGCGTTGTTTTTCTGGGCGCTTTTCTGGACTAATGGCGAACATATAGTTTACCAAATATTCTGGCGCATGTATGAATATATAGATAGAGAGAACGCTGGAAGGAATACGAGACTTCCGCCTACTGATATAAAGCATGTAAATAGAACAGGTAAAGAGATACAACCAGGCTATTAATTAACAGTTGAACTATAATAATTCTTATAACTACCGGCGCATTTCGCGTAATGCCTGCCCCACTTGAACCTCACGGCGGCCACCTCGTATACAACGTCGTAGAGGATAGAGACAAGGCCGCGGCCCTCGCGCAAGGCCTGCCGTCCCTGGAGATCG
>CAYFGI010000106.1:0-3631 GCA_964342785.1 uncultured Thermoproteaceae archaeon | reverse complement strand
GCCTCCTTCAGCCGATCACGCCGGTACTTCTCCAGATCGACCCAAGGCTTGGAAAGAGCAAGCATGTCAAAAACCGTGGGGAAGATTTAAAACTCTCCCCAGCCCCTAGCCCCCTCAACGCCTTTTCAAGACGCGGGAGGATCAGCCACGAGTCGCTTCAATTCCTCTTTGCGAACCGGTTTTGCGCCGATGAGAAACCTTGTTAACGACTTGCGTAGAGGTGCGTCTACGATTTCGGTTGCTTGTCCAGCTGAGCTGATGGTATCTGCAGGGATTCGGCGAGAACCGTTTAGATGTACATCCGTATGTGGGAGGCTTAGATCTTGAGGACCATGTTGTCTTCGGCGATCAAAGCCGGTCGGCTGGCTTTCTTCACGTCGCTGTATACAGTTGGGTTGAAGAACTCGTCGATATGCGTCAAAACTACTGTCTCGGCCTTCATCACGTCGGCTTCGGCCAACGCTTGGAAAGTAGTCGTGTGGGCGTACTTCGCGCATATCTCGCGGTTTTGTTCGTTGCACGTAGCTTCGTGGATCAACACGTCTATATCCGCGCCTAGCTTCTCTAGGGGCGTACATCCAGGCGCCGTATCGCCTGTGAACAACACATCTACGTCGGCCTCCAGCCTGAATCCGTAGGCCTCCTCCGCCGTGTTGTGACACGCGGTAGCCGCCTCGACCTTAAGCCCCGGCAGGTCCAGGAGAGTGCCCGGCGCTATCCTCTTGATCTCCACGGTGTACCGCATGTTGGTCAAGACGTGGGGCGCCGCAGCCCTTATGGTCTCCTCGACCCTCCTTGGCGCAAAAATAGTGATGGGCTTAGATCTGCCCTCTATATGCGCTTGGAAGAGGGCCTCGGGCAAGCCCAGGAAGTGGTCCATGTGGCTGTGGGTGATGAAGACGTAGTCTATCTCTTTGAGCAGCCCCCGATCCGATAGCCGGTAGTGGCAACCTACTCCGCAATCCACTACGGCGAGGTAGCCGTTGGCCTCCACGAGGTTGGCCGCCCTCCACCTCCGCGAGCCGGGGCTTCCCCCGGCCCCCGAGCCCAGTATGTGGATGTACATCACCCGGCGAACTTCAGCGCCTTTTCAAGATTTACGCTGAACCTTACGACGTCTCCCTCCTTGAGGTCGACCGTCGGAGGCGCCCTCGCCTTGATCCTAAACCCGTTGTACTCCAGCTCGACCAGCTTGTAGGGGCCTAGGTATTCCTGCCTAACGACCCTCGCGGCGTATTCCCCGACGCCCAGCGCTACGTCCTCCGGCCTGAACCCCACGAGCTCGTCGCCGCCGAGGCCAAGCGCCTTCGCCGGCAGTAGGTTACCTAAGCCGAGGAAGTTGAACACAAAGAGGCTCTTGGGCCTTCTGTAGAGCTCCTCGGGCGTTCCCACCTGCTCCACCCTCCCGTTGTTCATGACGATCATTAGATCGCCCAGGGCCATGGCCTCCTCTTGGTCGTGCGTCACGTGGATAACGGTCGCGCCGACGTTGCGTTGCAACTCCTTCAGGAATCCCCTCACGTCTAGCCTCAACCTAGCGTCTAGATTGCTGAGCGGCTCGTCGAGGAGGAGCACCTTCGGCTCCTTGACCAGCGCCCGGGCTATGGCGACCCTCTGTTGCTGGCCTCCCGAGAGCTGGTGCGGATATTTGTGCAATTGATCCTTTATGTTCAACACCTCGGCTATGTGCTCTACCCTCCTCCTTATCTCGTCCTTGGGCATCCTCTTGTTCTTCAGAGGCATCGCGATGTTGTCGAACACGGTGAGGTGCGGGTAGAGCGCGTAGTTCTGGAACACTATCCCCACATCTCTCTCCCAGACCGGCAACTTCGTTATATCCACGCCGTCTAGCAAGATGGAGCCCTCGTCGGGCTTCTCGAGGCCCGCTATTATGCGCAGAAGCGTGGTCTTGCCGGAGCCGGACGGGCCGAGGACCACGGCGTATGTCTTGTCGGGAACTGCCAACTCCTCTACGCGCAACGTGAACCCCTTGAAGGACTTCTTCACGCCTCTTAGGATCAACATATCACCCAGCCCCCCATATTTTCTCCAGGTTGCGCCTCACGGCTATTAAGTAGATCAAGGGCGGTATGATGCTCACTATCCCCGCGGCGGCCACCTGGCCGTAGCTCAACGTCACGGGGCTCATCAACATGCCTATATATATCGAAAACGTCTGGGCTCCGCTGAAGCTGAGCGGTTTGCTCAAATTATACGGCGTCTGCGTGAAGGCCAACGGGAAGATCAACGCGCCCCATGAGAATAGAAATGCATATAGGCCGGCTACGCTCATGCCGTTTCTGCTGAGCGGGAGCACCACCTTGGCGAAGGCCTTTATTCTGCTCATGCCGTCAGCTAAAGCCGCCTCCTCGACTTGTCTATTGAAGCCGGAGTAGTAGTTGTAGAGTATCCATATGCCGTATGGAAGCGTCATTATGGGGTAGGTCAGGACCAAGGCCCACAATGTGTCCAACACGCCTAGGTATCTCAACATTAGGTAAAGAGGCACTATATATATCAACGTAGGTGTGGACATGAGGTAGAGGATGTAGGCTAGGAGCTTGCCCCCGCCGAAGCCGTGTACCCTCATCTGGTAGGCCGTGGCGGCCGCGAGGAAAATAGTCAGTATTGTGTTGATTATAGATATGTATAGGCTCATGAGAAGAAACGGTAAACCATTTGTGAAGGCTTGTACGTAGTTGCTTATATCTAACCGCGAGGGCAAGATCGTCGGCGGGACTTGTATTATCTCGCCGGGCGGCTTCACCGAGATTAGGAAAAGCCAAGCGAAGGGGGTCAACACGAACGCGAGGACTAGGGCGAGGATCGCCGCGTGTACAGCCTTGGGGACCTCCCTTCTGGGCATCCAAGAGGGCAGAGGTAGCCTTATGAACGTATGCGCTGAAAGCGCCTTCATGTAGGCGAGCGACAGCGCCGTTCCTATCAACGTCATGACCACGATCAACATAGCCGAGTACCCGAATTCGCCGGAGGTAAACGCCTCGTAGCTGTAGTATGCTAGGTTGTCCAATATACGGGGGCCTACTTGCGCCGTCCCTATATATATCGGGTCGAAGGTGAAGAAGCCTGTTAAGGCCGTCAAGATAAATGCGGTTAATATATGCGGCGACACCAGGGGGAGGTCCACCGCCAGGAATTTCCTGGGGCCTGTGAGGCCGTCTGCGAGCGCCGCCTCTTCGACGGTTCTCGGTATGGCCCTAAGCCCCGAGTATATTATCAACACGGCGGTGGGGAATGCGCGCCACACATCTATAAGCACTATGGCCCATATCGACGATATGGGGTTTGTCTTGATCAAGCCGGCGTTTAGAAGATAATACCCGACCCCGTAGAGCGGATTCAACAAGAGGTACCAAGCCATGGCGGCCGTGACCGGGGGTATAAACGCAGGTATCATGACCAAGAGGAGCCACTTGCCTCCTATCCGCCTCAAGGCTAAGGCCGTCGGTATGGCTATGGCGATGGCTATCGCCGGAGTCGCCAGAGAGTAGACAATGGTGTTGCCCACTATCAAAGGCCCGTAGGGATCCTTCTGGAAGAGCCAGACGTAGTTGCCTAGGCCTATCCATTTCAAGGTCCCCTCGTAGGTCCGCTCGTAGAAGCTAAGGGC
>CAYFGI010000105.1:0-3700 GCA_964342785.1 uncultured Thermoproteaceae archaeon | reverse complement strand
AATAGTTAACCCAGCCTCCAGTAGACCAAGCCGTTTTGTTCCCTCGACTCGACTCTCCCCCGGAACTCGAGGTGGACTAGATGGGATAAGGCCTCGCCGACGGCGAAGAACTTGTTGTAGACGTCGAGCTGA
This sequence comes from uncultured Thermoproteaceae archaeon, assembly GCA_964342785.1. Lineage (GTDB taxonomy): Archaea > Thermoproteota > Thermoprotei > Thermoproteales > Thermoproteaceae > Thermoproteus. Next base: position 3,568 of record CAYFGI010000105.1, on the reverse strand, counting down.
TCGAACGGCCCTATGTCCCACTTCACCCTTCTGGCGACCTCGTACGCCGTCATGGGCCCCTCGGCGAGTATCGACTCGATCTCCGCTAGCCTCTCCTCGTGGTGCCTTAATATCTCGTCTATCCTCGCGTCGAGGTCCGGTATGGCGTCGCCGTGCGCCGGATAGCCGACCCCGAGGCCCTTGGTCTTGACCAAGCTCTTGAGGTACTCGCCAAGGGGATCGTACCCCTCTATCTTGTACCAATAGGATATATTCGGCGTTATCTTCGGGAGGACGTGGTCCCCCGTGAAGGCGCCGCCCTTGGCTACGTAGACTATGTGGCCCGGGGTGTGCCCCGGCGTCCACACGGCCTTAAGGCCGCAGGGCAGCTCCTCGCCGTCTTTTACGCCCTTCCACTCCAGTCGCCATACCTCCTCGAAGACCTTCCTGAACCTAACCATCGGGGCTACTTTCTTCGCCTCCTCTAGGAACGAGGAAGGCGCGCCTTGCCTCGCGTATTCCGAGAATAGGTTATCCAGAAACTCGTCGAAACTAGAGCCCACGGCCTTCAGCTCAGCCTCGCCTATGTAGTACTCGGCCGAGGTCAGCTGGGCTAATAACGACGCCAGAGTTATATGGTCGGCGTGGTAATGGGTGACGAAGATATACGCGATCCGCCAAGGCGCCACGCCGATGTTCTTCAGCCCTTTGAGGAGCCCGACGGCTGCCTCATATGTGGCCAGACCCACGTCCACGAGGGCGTATTCGCCTCCGCAGTCGAGCAGATACGCGTTGACGTGGCCCAGCTCCATGCCGGGTAGAGGGACTTTGATCCTCTGCATACATATAACATACAACGCTAATAAATATTTTCTATAATTAACTATATGTTACAACATTTAGTAATTCATTTATAAAATAAAAATATTGATATACCATATCGATTAACTATATTAATTTAAGAATAAGGTGATATAAAATAAGCAAAAAGTAGAAAATTTTTAAAGTATATAGCTATCGAGGATCGATGCCGCATTGTTTGGCGCCTGAGTGCATCTCGGTTTTATTCACAATACTGCTACTACAAATTAAGAACAGAGGCGTCCGCGTGTCGTTATATAACGTCTCCAAGGAGACAGGTCTCAGCATCGCGACCGTTTATAGGAAATCCCTAGAGCTTTCCCGCATGGGCCTTTTGTTGAGGCTAGGCAAAGGCGCCTATGTGGTGACGCCTAAAGGCGCCTTTTATCTAGCCGCCTACGCGATAAAGAACGGAGGCCCCGCGCACGCGCTGGAGGTAGCGATCAAAAGGCTTAAGTCAGATTGGGACCTCTCCGATGTAACCAACGAGGAGGTCGAGGCCTACGTGAGGCTCCTTCTGATAGGGCTGGAGAGGTTGGGCAGGCCCCCGCTCGGCTTCTGCGCCGACGATTTCGGCAGGACGGTCCAGGTCTTGTTGCCTCCTAAATTCGGCGGGAGGAACGTCGTGGAGGCTGTGGCGCAACATCTATCGGTCCCCATCGAGATGGTCGAGAAGGCCGAGCGCGTTATAGCAAGGGCAATCCTCGAGTTCTTCCCCTCCATCAAGTTGCCCGACGGTTGTAAAGCCGTCGTGATACCCCAGGGGGAGTACGGCGCAAAGTTGAACGTACTGGCATCTTATTGTAAAGTCAAGGGATATACCTTAGGGCTTAGGTGTAGCGCCGGCCAAGCTCTGCTGGCGGACGTCATCAAGCGGATCTTTCAAAACAACGAAAAATTCAACGGCGGCGCGTAGGGAGTCTCCCCCGACTTTTTTCCCGGCCGGAAAGCAAGGTTTAACTCAATCTCCCAAGTCGAAACAACATGTCAAATCCCTGGCCTGTAAGCTGGAGTGGCTGGGGTCCCTATATGCCGCCAGGCTTCGAGATGATATGGGGCTGGAGGATCGCCGCCGCCGTGTTCCTGACGGCGCTTGGCGCCATGACGATGGCGCTATCCGCCTTCTACGAGCTGAGGAAGATAAGGGGCATAGCGACGCGCTACGGCATGATAGCCGGCTGGATATTCATACTGGCGGCGCTCGCCTTCTTCGTCATAGATCTGGGCGTCCCCTCGAGGGCCGGCAACATAATCTTCATCGGGTGGCCCAACGGCCGCTTGGCCCAGTCGTGGATGGCTTGGGGAGTCATGTTCCTGGGGGGGATGACCCTATGGGGCTTGATCTACATCGGCGCGTCCTTCATAAAGGCGCTCCAGCGCCCGGCTCTGCTGAACGCGCTCTACTACCTCATCATGATAAACGCCGTGTTGGCCACCATATATACAGCGTTTCTATTCTCGGCCGCCGGCGGTAAATCCTACTGGTGGAACGGCTCCCTGCCCCTCCTGTGGCTATCCTCGGGCTTAGGCTACGGGGCCGCCTTCATGCTCCTGCTGGGCAGATTCATCAAGCTGGAGAGGGGCAGCGACATAGCGAAGTTAAGGCACTTCATACACGAGCTGAGCTGGGTCGACCTCCTGGCGGTTCTATTCGAGGCCTTCGCGTGGGTCCTCTTCTTAAGCGTGGCTTACTCCAACCACATGGAGGCTAGAATACCGCTAACTCAACTGCTCCTCCAGACGTACGCGCCCTACTTCTGGGGCTTCGTGGTGACGTTGGGCATAGCGATACCCCTCCTCCTGGAGCTGGCCTTGCTGAAGATGGACCCCCTGGGCAAGTTCGCCGCCTACGCTATACCCGTTATATTCATAGCGGTGATGATCGGCGGCTATACTCTGAGGTATATAGTGATAGCCACCGCGTATTACTACAGCCCCTTCACTCCCCTAACAAACGCGGTTAGCCAGTGGGGGCCATGGTGGTCGTGAGCCCCAAGCTAACTAGGAGGGACTTCCTGAAGCTCGCCGCGGTCACCGGCACCGCCGTCGCCGTCGCGGCCACAATAAGCAAGGAGCAGCTCATATTCGGCAAGATATTCCAGGAGGGCGCCAAGCTCGAGGCGACGACCAGCAACGTAATAGCGTTCACCACTTGCTACGGTTGCCTCGGCAGATGTAACCTACAAGTGGAGATAAGTCCCACCAAGCTGCCCAGGTTCATAGCAGGCTCCATATATACGCGCAACGAAGGCGCCACGTGCCCCATCGGGCCCAGCACCATGTTGCACTACCTCAGCCCGGCGAGGCTCAGATCGCCTCTGCTGAGGGTGCCCACCAGCGAGAGGTGCGACGGCGACTTCATAGAGATAACCTACAACGATATGCTCGATATATTGGTCAACGGCGACGACGCGGCCATTCTGAAGGAGAGGGGCTGGAAGTACGGGTTCCTAGGCCTTAAGAAAATTAGGGAGTGTTGCCCATACAAGTTCGTATACTTCACAGGCAGGGACCAGTATAACCCGACGGAGAACACGTGGTTCGCCGCTATGTTCGGCTCGCCGAACCAGGCGGCCCATGGAGGCTTCTGCGCGGTTGCTGTCGCGGCTGGCGGCTCCTACGCCCTAGGCGGTACGTGGTGGGAGTACGGTGGTTGGGATAGCGATTACACGAAGCTGTTGATAATAGCCGGCATGACGCAAGACCACTTCCCGACGATAACTAGGCG
>CAYFGI010000104.1:0-3714 GCA_964342785.1 uncultured Thermoproteaceae archaeon | reverse complement strand
CAGTAGGCGTACATACTCCGCGCGATCCTTATATACTGCTTGCTGTCATGGCCCATGCTGGCGATATTCGGAGGCACGCCCGTGAGGGAGAAGCCGATAGTGGCCAAGCCGACTGTCTACAGCCCCGAGTTGATCAAGGAGATAGAGGAGGTGCTGAAGTCGGGGACGCTCGTCTCCACCCACGGCAAGTGGGTCAAGGCCTTCGAGGAGGAGCTGGCGAAATTCCTCGGGGTTAGGTACGCCTACGCTACTACCAGCGGCACGACGGCGCTCCACCTAGCCCTTAAGGCCCTCGGCGTGGGCCCCGGCGACGAGGTGATAACAACGCCGTTTACCTTCGCCGCCTCAGCGACGGCTGTGCTACACGCGAACGCGGTCCCTATCTTCGCCGATATAGATCGGGAGACTTTGAACCTCGATCCGGCGTCGGTTGAGTCCAAGATAACCGATAGGACCAAGGCAATAGTCGTGGTGCACCTCGCCGGCTACCCGGCCGAGATGGACGCCTTCGCCAAAATCGCCGAGAAATACGGCGTATATATAATCGAGGACGTGGCGCAAGCGCTGGGGGCCGAATACAGGGGCAGGAAGGCCGGCTCCTTCGGCCATATGTCGGCATTTAGCTTCTATGCGACTAAACACATAACTGGCGGCGAGGGTGGGGCCGTGGCCACCGACATAGCTGCGTACGCCGAGAGGGCCCGCCTCATAAGAGCCCACGGCGAGACGGAGAAATATTGGTACGAGCTTCTGGGGTACAACTACAGGATGACCGAGCTACAAGGCCTGCTGTTATACCACGAGTTGAAGAAATTCGATGAGTTCCAGAGAGCCCGCGAGGAGTACGTCAAGTCGCTCCTCGATGGGCTGTCCCGCCTCGAGGGCGAGGGCCTTCTGGCCGTGGTCAAGCCGAAGCCCTACGTGAAACATAGTTGGCATCTCGTGCAGATATTGCTGTCAGTGGAGAGGCTGAGCAAGCCGCGCGACTTCGTGGTGGAGGCGTTGCGGAGGGAGGGCATAGGCAACGTCTCGGTGGCTTACCCTGTCCCGTTGTATAGAACTCCGCTCTTCCAGAAGATGGAGGGGCATGGGAGGGGATGTCCCTGGAGTTGCCCGTTTTACGGCCGTAAGGTCGTCTACGAGAGGCTTCCTAACGCCGAGTGGGCCGCCGAGAGGATCGTCTCGTTGCTCGTGTTGCCTAACTTGACCGCCGAGGATGCGGCGGATACGGCCAAGGCCTTCGAAAAAGTGTTGGGCGAGTTAAGACGTTGAGGGGACGGCCTTGACGTAAAGCACGCCGGGCTCCACGTCTATTTGGGCTATCTTGAACCCCAGGGATTCGAAGAAACATCTAACGGCCGAGGCGTTGACTTCTATAGTCTCCCTGCTGTACCCCACGCCGACCACGCTGAAGACGACCGAGCCGTCCTCCTGCCTCGCCTCGGTCCTCTTAGCCGGGAGCATCTTCCCCAAGTACTGCATTAACGAGACCACCTCCCCCGTCCCCGCCGTCGACGTGGCCTTAAGGTAGGCGGCCAGGACCCTCCCTGTTTCGCACCAAAGTTCCTTCAACAAACCCCCCATCTCCCCGTAGATCTTGGTTATCAATCTATCCAGCAGAGCCGCCGGGACGGGCACGGCCTCCACGTCTAGGCAGATCCTCCACAACTTGGCTAGTTCCCGCATCTGCTGTATGTTGTAGCCTTGCTCCAAGAGGTCAAGCCCCAGCGAGAGGAGGTCGTTGGCCAAGGCGTATTGAGTCATGCCAGTCGAGTCGGAGATGTTAGCCAGCCTCTGGGCCACCTCCGTGGAGATGGCGATGTTGACCCTATCCCTTTTGCTCATATATAGGTATAGGTGTAGGGAGATAGACGTTATTACAAGAATTTGTGGAATATATCGCCGTATATCGCCTCCGCGTTCTCGAAGATCTTCTCGAAGTACTCCTCCGTGGCGAGCCCCCTTTCGACCGCCTTTCTTATCTTGTTGGCGAGGCTCCACGGGGGTATCACGGCGCCCGGCCTCTTGTTGTCGTCTATATAATCGCTCTCGGTTAGATATATCGGATCGAGGCGCAGAGCCTCCTCGAACTCGCCCCTACGGCCTATAGGCACCGAGGGCGCCAGCCCCAGCTCCCTCGCCAGCGGAGCGGCGCGAGGCTCTATGTGGTGCATCACTATCGAGCCAAGCCTTGCGTTGACCCTTCTGGCGATCTCGGCGATGCTCCTAACGGTCTCCTCGCCTCTACGCTCAAGATGTAGGTGCACCACGGCGCCCACATCGCGGGCCTTCGCCAGAACGTATTCTAGCACCTTGTTGCATAGCTCCACTAGATCCCTCGGGGCGTCCCAATGGGGCCTGCCGTATTCGCCGAACCCGACAGCCCTCCCCTCGGCCACATAACGAGCCGCGAGGTCCACGGTCCACCTCATGAACTCCTCTATCCTATCCGCGCTCCATCCGGCGTCCCGCAGGGCCGCGCACTCGGCCGGGTGGACCCCGACGATCGCCCCCGAGATGAGCCCAAGCCGCCTGGCGATCTCGCTGTTCCTCACAGTGTGCTCGTAGAGCTTCTCGACCCACGCCTTATCCCCAGGGGAACCGCCGATGCTCCAAGTGAGCAGAGCCACGAATACGATGCCGGTCCCCCCGGCCCTCTTGAACCTCTTGGCCACCTCCTCGGCCCCAAGCCCGGTGACCTCGTTGGCGTGGGCGTGGTTGTCGAATATACGCATACGCCGCCACGAGGATAAGCTTAAATACCAACACGTCGTTGGGCATATGGCGAGGAGGCGTAGGAGGGGCGATCTTAATTTGTTCACAGCGGCCGGCTTGTTGAACTTCTCCAGGGAGGGCGAGATCGAGAGGTACAAGATAAGCCCCAAGGCCGTGGTGATAGCCTCCATAGTGATAATGGGCGTCGTCATCGCCCTTACTTTGCTCAGAGTTTGATGCGCCTGCCGCCGAGGATAAAGATCCTCGAGGCGCTCTCAGCCCTAGCGGACGGGAGGGTGAAGCTCCTCGGCGATAAGGAGGCCGAGGTGATCTCCTCGGACGGCGCTAGGACGTATAAGGTCGTGGTCGATATAGGGAGGAGGGCCGCCTACAGCGACGACAACGGCACTATATATAGAGGATACGTGGGGTACCCCATAATTTCGTTCTTGATGGCCCGCGGGATCCTGCCGGTAGATCAAAAGCTCGCCGAGGCGCTGAAGGGCATACCGTGGCGGAAACTCAACGAGGAGTACAAGAAATACGAGGTCGTTATGAACATCGTGAAGGCTCAATTGAAGGAGAAAGGCGTGGCTGAGGAGGAGGTAGAGCGGTATATCGATCTCGTGATGGCGCATCTAAAGAAGCTGAACCTACGCCTGGAGAAACCCAGCCGGGGCGAGTAATCCCTCTAGGCTGTTCCGCCAGAAAGCGTCGGAGCCGAGCCCTCGTTGATACATCGGCGAGGGCTTATGTCGCCTTGTCGACGAAAGAGCCTCATATGAAGCGCGGAGGCTCGAGCCGACATGGACGCCGGGGCCTCGGGCTCGGCTCCGACGCCTCCTCGCTCCTCAGAGCGTCGGCCCGCACTGCGAAAAGCTTAAAACCCGCGGAGGATAAAAGCAACGAGCGGGGGTGCCCGAGCCAGGTCAAAGGGGCAGGGTTCAGGTCCCTGTGGCGTAGGCCTGCGTGGGTTCAAATCCCACCCCCCGCACCATT
>CAYFGI010000103.1:0-3784 GCA_964342785.1 uncultured Thermoproteaceae archaeon | reverse complement strand
TGCATCTAATGCTATCTAAGCAGTACGTCGAGGAGTTATTGAGCGGCAAGAAGAGGGCCACGGTGAGGCTCGGCAAGATCAGGAGAGATAAAGAAGCGATAATACACAGCGGCGGACGGATAGTGGCCGTGGCCCAGATACTAGACGTCCGCTATAAGCGCTTCGCCGAGCTCGACGATTTCGACGCGCAACTCGACGGCTATAAAGACGCCGAGGAGCTCAAAAAGGCGCTACGAAGGCACTATCCCCATATCAAAGACGACGACGTGGTGTCCATAATATTGTTCGGCTCCGTGAAGCCTCTTGACGCGCCGGAGGGCGGGGAATACGGCGGCATGAAGCCCCACGAGTTGGCCGAGCTGGCGCTTAGACGGCTCGAGCTAGATGAACGCGAGAGGAGGATACTAGCGGCCGTCGTTAAGTACAAAAGCATCAGGAAGGCGGCCGTGAAGCTCTTCGGAAGCATCGAGAAGAGGAAGATCATCCGAAGACTTTTAAGGACGATCGCCGGAAGGCTGAGTGGGGATCTCCGGAGGTCCTCGCGGTAGCTCTCCTGCTAGAGGCTATCGACGCGCCGAGGCGTTGGAGAGGCTATCTGGTCAGTCGGCTAATACTGCCCCAGGTACACCCTGTGTCCTTGATATATAAAGCGGCCGCCCGCCTCGTCGTAAAGGGCTCCGCGGCTAGGAACGCGGCCGTCGTAGCGTTGTTCACTACGGCGATCCCAGCCCTCCTCTGGGCTCTGGAGGCCTACATCGGACGCGGCCTCTGGCAGACCCTGCTGGAGGCTTACCTCTTGAAGCTATCCTTCTCGGAGACGCACATCCTCTACCCCTGCGCGTCTGCCTATAGATCCGGCGATTGTCCCCGCGACGTCGTCGCTCAGTTCGTGAGGAGGGATTTGAGAGCCGCCAGCTGCGGCCACGTGGCCTCGGCTTGTCTCGAATCCGCCGCTGAGTCCTTCGTCGATTCCTTCGTCTCGCCGCTGTTCTGGTACGCCCTCTTGGGCCTCCCCGGCGCTTGGGCGCAGAGGATCGCCAACACCCTAGACGGGCTCATAGGCTTCAAGGAGTGGGGCAAATCGGGCGCCCCGGCCGCCTACTTGGACACTGCGCTTAATTGGGTGCCCGCCAGGATGGCCGCCTTGTTTATGCTGGCCGCCGCGTATCTCCTGGGCCATAGGCCCGACCTCAAGGCGGTCGGCGACAAGTCCGTCGAGAGCCCCAACGCCCGCTGGCCTATCTCCGCCATGGCGGCCTCGCTGAGGGTGAAGCTGGAGAAGCCCGGCTCCTACAGCGTAGGGCAAGGCGGGCTCCCGAGCCGTAGCGACGTCTTGAGGGGCTTGCGCCTCCTGGCGGCGGCCTTAGCTCTCTACTCGGCTTGTCTGCTCGCCCTGCTGGCGGGGCTCAACTTTTTATAGACGCTTGCCTAGTGCCCCATGCGCAAGTTGGGCGAGGGCGTCTTCCGCTATTACTACTACGCCTACATAGGGTTCGCGCTAGGCGCCGCTGTGTTTTATCTCTACATGACGCTCGGAGGCTATATATCCCCCACAGTCTCCATAGGGAGCTACTCGGTGAACTTGGCGGAGCTCGTCGCGGCTATCTTCGGAGCGGCCACAATATTCGCTATATACTTGAAATACGTCGAGGAGGAGAGGGCCAGAGCCGCCGCGGCGCCGCAGAAGCCGGCGAGAGGAAAGCAGGCAGGTAGAAAAGGGCGTTAACCCAGCCCCAGCTTCTTTAGATATTTAGCTATCCTCTTGCTCTTAGGCTCCGGCGGATACGGGACGGCGAGCACGCTCCTAAAGCCGTGTTCCACGACCACCGCGTCGAGCCGGGTCCCCGGCCTTATGACCTCCGGGATGTATACCAGCAACGGGTAGGAGCCCGGCTGGCGGGCGTAGGTGCCCTTGCCGTAGTTGACCTCGGCCACGAGACCTCTCAGCACGGTGCCCCTCGGCACAATTCTTTCGAGCATAGGCTTGTCGAAATTGTGCCTCACCCACCTCTTGAAGGCGTGCACCAGCCTTTTCTTCTCCCTAAGCCTCGCCTCGAGCTTCCTCGCTAGAGGCCAGAGCCTAGTCCCCGGGAAGACGAGCACCTGCCTGATATTTACGCGCCTCACCATGAGGCCCTCGTCTAAAATCCTCTGGAGGAACTGTTTATTCAGCTCATAGGTCTCCTTGGTCTCCCCCGGCAACCCCAGGACGAAGTTTATGCCGGGTAAAAGCCACGGCATTCCGTTCGGCCCCCTCACGGCGCCCATGGTGCTGATGAGCTTGACCGCCTCGAACGCCTCCTCTGGGTACGCCTTGAGGTTGTTCAGCTTCACCACGCGGGGATCCGCCGTCTCGACGCCCATGGCGGCCACGTTGCCAGGCGTGCCGTATTTCAGCAGAAGCCTTGTGATCTCGGCCGATTCCTTCGGCCATCTAGCGACGGTCCCGGGGTTGACGTTATCTATGTGCAGGGTCTCGAGCCCCGGCGCGGCGTTTCTGACCCCCACTAGCAGGCGCTCCACAGCGGCCACGTTGGGTCTCGGCAGATCTACCTTCCCCGTGTCCTCGGCCATATATGCGTAGAAATCGGCTTGCCTCCCCAGCCTGAAGTGGACCACGCCGGCTTTATGGAGCGCCTCGACCTCGCGCGCCACGGCCTCCGGCGATCTGAACTCCACAGCGCCGTACGCCACCGTGGTGCAGAAAGAGCATCCTCCCGAGACGTAACGAGGACATCCGCTGTAGGTCTCTATCTCGGCCACTAGGTTCACGCCGAAGTTGGGGTGCTGCTGGACGACGAAGGCGCCTCGCACAGCGAATTGATCGACCAGCTCATACCCTTCGTGCATCGCCGATGGGCGCGCCTTCTCTACGCCGAATTTAAGCGCTTCGTAGACCACTAAGTCCACATCCCCCGTCGCCACTATGTCGTAATAACGCTTGAAACGACTTGGAGGCACCGCCGCGGTGCCTCCCTCTATCCCGTAGCCGTAGCGCGCCACGGGGCCGCCTAGTATCTTCACGGGGCCCTCCAGCCTCCCGATGTCCAGCAGCTCCTCGTAGGAGATAGGGGTTCCAGCTAGGTATTTCCCCGGCGTGGTTATGCCGGCCACCACCACTACTACGTCGAAACCCGCGAGCATCTTAAGCGAGGCAACCCAGTCTTTCCTCAACGCGTCTATCGTAAAGTACCTCACGTCGCTGTCGGGGCTCGCGCTCTTCACGGCGCCTGCAACATAGCGCGGATAGACGTCGATATACGGCGGCACGCCGAGCCCCGCGGGCTCGTCGGTATAGCCGTCCACTATGGCTACTCGCACATCGACATGTCGTCGTGTCAATAAATACCTTAGTAAGAAATAAATAGGCCTTCCTCTAGGCACTAATGGAAAGGGAAGGACTTCAGGCGGTCAACGCCTGGATACAAGCATTCAATAGGATCGGGAAATCGGAAAGCAACTTCCACAGCTTCGAGTTGATAAAAGGATCCGACTCCGTCATCGCGACGTTAGTCCTACAGGGCATCGAGGCCAGCGGTACATGCCTGCAGGGGCCCTACGCGTTGGCCTCCATATCTCTTGTCGGCGATAAGGTCAGCTTGAAGCTAGCCTCGGGAAACTACCAGAGATGTGGGCAGGGGCCTAACGAGACAGCCGAGAAGAGGGAGCCGGCACAGGACAAGATCATAGACCTCGGGAGCGATCCCGAGCTCGTCAACGCGGTCAAGTCCGTGAAAACCGAGGGCGATTTCGTGAGCCTCCTCGAGGTCGCGCTGGAGCTAGC
>CAYFGI010000102.1:0-3795 GCA_964342785.1 uncultured Thermoproteaceae archaeon | reverse complement strand
CATACGTGATAGCCGTCGAAAGGATATACAAAGCAATGAAAGCAAGAGGGTGGATCTAGACGTAGTCGCTCCTATCGGCTATATTCCTCGGCTTTTCTCCTTTCATCCACCTCAGGAGGTTCTCGACGGCTTCCTCCAGCATCTTGCGCCACACCGTCTCGTTGCCGTAGCCTCCGGCCACCCAAGGCGTCGCCACCGCGTTCGGCAGGGCGATTATGTCTGAATCCTTGGCGAAGTCGTTCCGGCCCCACCAGACGTCTGAGGCGAAGACGAAGCGCGGCCTCTCCTTGAGTATCCTAACCACGGCGTCTCTCTCCACGACCTCGGCCCTCCCCACGTTGACGAAAACCCCCTCGGGGTCCATGGCGGCGAGGTGCTCGTATTTTATCAGCCCCCTCGTGTATTTGTTCAGTGGTAGCGCCGAGACGGCTATCTTGGCGCCCGAGAGGGCTTCTGCGAGGTCCCTCGTGAACCTCCACGGCCCCTCCCTCTCCCGGCGCGAGAACCCGTAGACCACAGCCCCCATCGCGGCGAAGATCCTGGCGGTCCTCGCCCCTATCTCGCCGAGGCCCAACACGGCGACTTTAGAGCCGGCGACCATGGGTATGCCTATATCCCTTGCGTAATCCCCTCTCTTCATCTTCTCGTTGTAGTGGATGATGCGTTTATACGCGGCCAAGGCCATGGCCACGGCGAATTCGGCTACTGCGTCGGCGTTGGAGCCCGCGTTGCCCGCCACAACTACGTGGGGCGGTATGGCCTCCCAGGGCAGGTGGTCCAGACCCGCCGTGATTACTTGTATGAACTTCAGGCGCGGCATAGCTTTTATCTCGTCTGCGGTTATCCTGAAGCACAGAGCGGCGTCGGCCTCCGCCATGCGATCCCGGCCTACTATCTCGGCTACGCGCGATATCCTGTCGGCTAGATCGGGAGGTAGATCCACGGATACGTAGACCTTCATGGCATGACGTACGCCTCGCTTTAAATATCTAAGATGGAGCAACGAGGCAAGGCCCAACGGCCGGAGGGCTAGGATCTGGGGGCGAGCCTGGCGCCGATCCCTCCGTGTTGCGTCCAACGATCCCCTACCTTTATCAGGAGGGGTAGAGAGACCGAGACCCCGGTGATCAACGCAGCCTCTTCGTCGAGGCCTCTGAGCTGGTAGGGGTCGTCCAAGTGCTCGGCCACCGTGGCCACGTACCTCAAGTCCACCGGGTTGATGATGCGCTTGAATATCTGCGTCATGCACTGAGAGAGGGCGTCGGGGTCGAGCTTCGTGGGCCTCTGGGATATGAGGCACAGCCCCAGCCCGAACTTCCTGCCCTCCCTGGCTATCTTGACCAAATACGGCTTGCTGACGGGGGACTCCCTGGCCGGGACGAAGTTATGGGCCTCCTCGACGACTATGAGCGTGGGGATGTTGAGCCTCCTCAAGGCGGCTTTATACATGCCGTCGAGGGCCACCGCCATGAAGATCCTCTGGTCGAAGAGGTCGAGCCCCGAGAGGTCGAGCACCTTCACGCCTCTCGTCGTGAGGAGCTTGGCCGGGTCGAAGAGCCTGACGGGCTCCCCGTTGAAGGTCTCGCCGTAGCGCTCCAAGAAGACCGGGCTCCCCTTGAACAAAGCCCTCAGCCTCCCCACGAGGCCCCCCACCGCCATCTCCCCCGCGTATCCGCCGGGAGCAGCCGCCTTGCCCCCCTCGACGACCTCCTCTATGAGCTCCTCTAGATCCGTGAGGGGCTGCCTATCGCCGTAGGCAGTGGCGTGTTGCCACCCCTCCTCCAGAATCCTCCTCTGGGCGTCCGTGAGGCCGTAGGTGCTCTCAAGAAGCCTCTCCAAGACGCGGAGGGGGACCGAGCGGGGGTTGAGCGCAATCCTCTCGTACCTCCGGGCGGTCCCGAACTTGGCCTCGAAGGCCTTGTCCTGCGGCGACACGTCGACTTTGCCCACCACGTATATGTCCACGAGCTCCGAGACGGCCTTCCCCTCCTCGGATCTAGGCACCTGCATAGCCGAGTACTCGCCGTGTGGATCGAAGACCACCACGGCCACGTCGGCCGCCGAGATGAGCCGCTCTATCACGACGCCGGCCAGCCAGGACTTGCCGGCGCCCGTGCTGGCGAGGATGGCGCAGTGTTGCGTCACTAGCCTAGTGGCGTCGACGAGAGCAGATATGTCGTAGCCCCAGACCTTGCCCAGCTCCACGTAGGGCCCCTCGCCGCTCGGCGTCAAGAACTTCGCCACGAGCTCCGGCGGCGCCTTGTAGACGTAGTCCATAGGCCTCAAGGGCCTCGAGGGCCTCCCCAGCCTCTCGCCCCTCAAGGCCCCCACGACCACGGCCTTCGCCTCGGTATAATAAAGGAGCGAATCGACGCCGAGCTTCTCCTTTATGTACCTAACCGCGTCTAGATCGTCCAGCTGGGCTATGAGGCGCGAGTCGACCACGGCGTTTCTCCTCCTGATGGCCACGACCTTGGCCAAGACTCGGTCCTCCGAGCCCGCGACGAGAAGAGAGCCGTTCTCCACCTCAGCCCCGACGAAGGTGCGAAATATGAAGTAGTTGATAGAAGGCACCTTCACCACCACGCCCACAGGATCCACGTACGGCGATCCACACGCCCTTATTAATGCTACGGATAAAAGCGCCCGCTATGTAGGCGCGGCGCGATAGAAGCTTAAACCAACCTGATGATATTCTGGGGCGTAAACCCCTGGAGCTCGTGTAGGTTCACCACAGGCGTCCGTATCCTATCCTGGTCGTCGAAGCCTATACGGGGACACGCCGTGTTCACGATCAGGTCGGCGCCCAGATCGTCGAGGAGGTCCGGCGACGCCTCGTCGACCTCGACCACTACGCCGTTCATCTGCGCTGCCACCCTCTCGGCCTCCTCCCTCTGCATCTGCCCCGGCTTCCTCGACACCACGACGATAACCCTCTCTTTTTTCGACATATAGGCCCTCGCCTTCAGCCCCATGAGCCTTCTGTACTCGCCCTCGACCGGGAAGGCCTTGCCCTTGAATGGATCGTAGCCCCACACCTCGGCGTTGGGGTAAAACAACTTGACCGCAAGAGGGTAGAAGTAGCCGGACGACACGACGACGGCGGAGCCGTCAGGAGGCTCCCCGACCCAACAGCCCGTGATGGGTTCCCTAGCCATCTCCATGGAGTGTTGTAGGGCTAGTTCCTCGGCTATGAGGCGGTAGGGCACGGGGAAGTATATCTTGCCCATCGGAGGGCGCGGAAGGTTCGGCGGGGGGATGTAGTAGACGGGGACGAAGTATACCTCGACGTCGTTTGTCCGCAACAAGTAGGTATCCACGTCGATCTTCTCGAGGGTACCCCCCGTGTTTTTCTTAAGCAGATACCCCACGTTGGGAGGCACGCCGTGGCCTAGGTGGACTATCCTCTTGGCCTTCATGTAGATCGCGTCCGTCAAGCCCACGTCGCAACTGCCCCACACGGCTCTGCCCGAGAGCTTAGCGCCGGTCTTCCTGGCCAGCTCCACGGCGGCCCATTTGAACCCGGGGGGCGCCTCCAGCAAGACGTCGGGCCCCAGCAGGGCCAAGACCTCGTCGGGGATTATCAAATTGCCTAGTTCCACGTCCTCGAATACCTTCAATATATTTTATTGTGTTTTCCGCAACACATCGACGAGCTCCTTCGCTATCTCGATCTTCTTATCCTCGAGGGCTTTGTAATATCGTTTGAACTCCTCTCTTATGCTAGCGATAACCTTAGTCGAGTCCATCCTGCCCGCGGCTATCTCCTGAAGGGCGGTCTCCATCTTGGACCTC
>CAYFGI010000101.1:0-3849 GCA_964342785.1 uncultured Thermoproteaceae archaeon | reverse complement strand
AGCTCAACGCTGAGGAGAAGACCAAGTTCGCCCAGAGCGTAGAGGCTATACGTAAACTATTAAACTCGCTCCCAAGCCAATATAAGTGAGCGAGGTAGTCGCCGAGATCCAAGGCCCCCTGGTTTTTAGGATCGTCCACGATAAGGAGCTAGGCCACCTCTACGCGCATATACCTGTTGAGAAGAGGTTGACGCAAGCCGTGGTGCGGGAGATAGTCACGGCTACCCACGACCCCTGGCGTTACGTCGACGGCATGGGGCTGGTCCTCGACATATCGGCTTGGACCAACGAGAACGATCTGGATCTGCAGGCGTTGAGCAAAGCGTTGGAGGCGAAATACAGGGAGATACTCGACGTGGTCAAGAAGATCATAGATGAAGCCGGCGAGGCTAAGCCTAGGCGCAGGAAGAAACGCGGGAGGAAGAAGAAAAAGAAAAGCAGGAAGGGGAGCAGAAAGCGAGGTCGAAAAAGTAAAAAATGACATACGGATAGAGGGTTCATGGGCGAAGCAACGCCTATAGGTCCTGCACCTGTTGAGGTGCCTCACATCGAGGTGGACGAAGAGACGAAGGAGATCATAAAGGAGACTTTGTCGCAGATGGAGTCCCCGGTGGAGGTGAACTTCTTCCACAGCAACGATTGTGGAGGAAGGGAGACCAATTGGTGCGTCCCCACCGAGGAGCTGCTCGATTTGTTGAGCCAACTGGCGCCTCCCGATAAGCTAGTCATCAAGAAATACGACGTGGCTAAGGATAAAGACGTCCTCTCTAAATTCGGCGTCGAGCCGACGAGGGTGCCCGCTATATATTTCGGAGACGGCTTCATAAGGTATTGGGGCGCTCCTCTGGGCGAAGAGGTGAGGGCATTTATAGAGACAATCGTCAGGCTCTCGACGAAGAGGACGGGCCTCAGGGCTAGGACCAAGAACGAGCTGGCCGCCTTGGCCGAGAAGGCCCAGAAGAGGGTTTACGTGATGACTGTCGTCACGCCGTCGTGCCCCTATTGTCCATACGCCGTCTTGCTGGCCAACATGTTCGCCTTTGAGAGCAAGGGCAAGGTGGTCTCGGTGATGGTCGAGGCCTACGAGAACCCCGATATAGCGGATCAATACGGCGTGACCGGCGTGCCCGCCGTGATATTGATGAGGGAGGGCGATCCGATGGGCAACATGGAGTTCGTGGGGGTTCCGCCGGAGCACGAGCTCCTAGCTCGCGTCAAGGAGTACGCGGGCGTCTAAGGAGGCCGTTGGGAATCTCCCGGGGAGTTTATCAACAACATAGATAGTCTATGTATTTCTCCGCAAGCCACTCGATCTCCTCGTCTAGATCCTCCGCGTAGATAAGCCTCCCCTCCCTTATCACTCTTTCGAGAGTTGTATGCTCCGATATATCGCTCACGACGAACTCCTCGGGCGGGATCCCCAGCTCGGCGGAGAGCTCGACGGCCAGCCTAAGCCTTTCGTCGATGCCGAGAGCTCTGCCGGCCCTTACGGCCACCTCGCGTCGGCCTAACGAATACGCCGCCCTCACTCCGGCGGCCTTGAGGACATATCTAACGTTTTCCCCCATCTCGATCGCGGGGTATCTACGTCTGATGGCCTTAGCGAGCTTCTGGAGGAGCTCCACCGCGTCGTCAGCGGCCCTCTCGGCGGCCTCGGGATCTTGAGTTCTATGCAACGATCGGGCCACCTTCAGCACCTCCGCGAGCCTGGCGGCATCTCTAGCGTCTAGGACGCTCCCGGACAACACCGCGGGTATATCCTCGCACCTCGCGGGCCTCGGAAGGCCTGCCTCGACCACCGCCCTCGCCGCGATTTCTGCCAGCGTTCGGGCGGCCACGTAGGCTTTCCACATCTTTCCGTCGTTGGCAGCCTTGGCTATCCTCCTGAGGACGTCCATAAAGTTAAAAAAGTGTAAACAAATTAAGGTAATGCGGCTCTGGCTCCTAGCCTTATTGTTGGCGGGCTTCGCCCTCGCTGGCTCCTACACCTCGCTAGGAGGGTTGCAGTTCTACGAGGCGTCGAGCCTCCAGGATCTGAGCTCGTATTTAGCTTCACACCAAGGCCCCGTGTTCCTCTTCATACACGAGGAGGGTTGCCCCGCCTGCGACTACATGATAACGCAGGTGTTCACGAACTCGACGGTCGACGCGATACTCTCTCGTTTCAACCTAGTGGCCATCGACATAACGTACGTCCCCGTGAGCTCCGTGCCGGTCTATATAAACGGCTCCGTCTTCCTAGTCGAGAACGGACAGGCCGGCTACAGCAAGCCGTACTACGGCCCCTACTCCGTCCCCATACTCGGCACTCCGACGACGTTAGTCGGTTATTCCATCGACGGGAAGCTCTACCTTAAGGGCTTGCTGCTAGGCGGCTTGCCGCCGCAGGGACTCATAGAGTTCCTAGAGCTCTCCGGATTCGCGCAGACGCAACAAGCAACAAGCTATACGCAACAGCAAACAGCCCAGCAGAACGGCGCCGGCCCCCTCCTGGCGTTGCCGATCGCCTTCGCCGTGGGCGCCGCCAGCGTCCTCTCGCCGTGCGTGCTCCCCATGCTGACCGTGGGGGCTCTGGCGGTCGCGGCCAGGCGTAGCATCTGGAAGGTCCTGCTCGGGATGGCTCTCTCCTTCAGCGCGTTGGGGATAGCGGTCTCCGCGTTGGGCCAAGCGGCCTCGGGGTTCAAGGTAGCTCTGGAGGCCGTCGGCGGCTTCATATTGATGTCCCTAGGCCTCGTCCTGGTCGTGCCCTCCCTGGAGAGAAGATTCGTGGTGTCGATGTCGGGGCTTCAGACCAGGGCCTCGAAGGCCGCGAGGGGCGCGGGCGATTTCGCCTTGGGGCTTTCGCTCGGCGCCGTGTGGACCCCCTGTATAGCGCCCTTCATGGGCCTCGCGGCTGTATCCGCGTTGATATCCGGCAACTTCCTGGAGGGCTTCGCCATAATGCTCGCCTACGCTCTAGGCCTCGCGGTAGCTCTCTACGTTATATTGAAGGTTATATCCAAGTGGGGGAGGAAGGCCGCGCTCAAATCGATGGGGTTAAGTAAATGGGGGAGACGCCTAGAGCTGATAGTGGGAGTCGCGTCGATAGTGATCGGGGCGCTCCTCCTAGGCGAGGCGGCCGGGCTCGGGCTCTGGAGCGCCCTATTCGGCAGACTCCAGAGCCTCTTCATATAGCGAGGCCCGCGGAGAGAGCCGCTGCTGGAGGGACTTAGGGCCCGCCGCCGGGCTCCAAGGGCCATCGAACTAGCCACCTCTCCAGTCCCCTCGCGGTTTTGAGGGCCCTCTCCACAGCCCTTCTGAGCTTGTCGTATAAGACGCGGGGATCCTCCCCGCAAGCGATGGAGAGGTTGTAGGCGAGCGAGAGGAGCGAGCTGACGGAAAGCTCGACGTCGAACGTCCCCAGGGTAGTTGACACCCTAAGCCTCCCCCCGTTAAGATCGACCTCGAAGGGACATACCTCCCTGGTCGCGCCTAGAAGGGAGATGCCCCTCGCGCCTAGGACCAATACAGCCCGCGCCCCGCCGCCCCTCCCTCGCCTAGCCCGCCTCAACACGCCCCACGCCTGCGCCGTTTTGATCACCGCGAACGCGTAGCCGCCCCAGAGCTCGTAGAAACGCTCTAAGGGCGCCTCCCCGCCCATGCCGGCCACGATCCTGGCGGCCTTGAGGACATCTCCTACGCGTATAAAGGCCGGGGCCCCATCGACGTTCACGATCGGCTATATGCTGGAGGTTTAAAGTGCATGGTGATTGAAGGTGCGGGGGGAGATCGCTGTAAGTAAACGAACGGGGAACCAGTCGGCCCGCCGGGATTCGAACCCGGGACCGCCCGCTACAGGCCTGGGGGCCT
>CAYFGI010000100.1:1781-3860 GCA_964342785.1 uncultured Thermoproteaceae archaeon | reverse complement strand
GCCGCTTTTATGCCCTATTAATCGTGCACTTATTGCACAAATATGGGACTCGGATTGGCCATGGAGAAACGGGTTATCTTCCACGAGTTGATAACGCTCGACGAGGCCGTCGAGGTCCTCCTCCGGAGGGCGAGGCCCTTGGAGACCGAGGAGGTGCCCCTTGAGGAGGCCTACGGCCGGGTCCTCGCCGAAGATATCTACTCGCCTGTGGACGTCCCGCCGTTCGATAGGAGCACCGTCGACGGCTACGCCGTGTCGTCGGCCGATCTGGCCGGGGCGAGCGAGTTGACGCCGGTGTCGTTGAGGCTTAAGGGCAGGGTCGAGGCCGGCGATTTCCCAAGCTTCGAGCTCTCGAGGGGGGAGGCGGCGGAGGTGGCCACGGGCGCACCCGTGCCGCGCGGGGCCGACTCCGTCGTCATGGTCGAGTACACCTCGGAGAAAGACGGCGTCGTGACGATCTACAGATCGGCCTACCCCGGCGAGAACATAATGACGGCGGGCTCCGACTTCTCGGCGGGGGAGCTCCTGTTGAGGCGTTGCACTAAGCTGACCCAGAGGGAGATAGGCGTGTTGGCCGCCGCGGGCTTCAGGAAGGTCGAGGTCTTCAGGAGGCCGAGGGTGGCCATAATATCCACGGGGGACGAGCTCGAGGAGCCGGGGGCGCCCTTGAGGCCAGGGAAGCTCTACGACGTCAATACCTTCTCGATAGCCGCCGCCGTGGTGGAGGCCGGAGGCGCGCCGTTGGTGTTCGGCAGGGTTCCTGACGACCCCTCGGCGTATAGGAAGGCGTTGGAGGAGGCTTTGTCCAGAGCAGACGTTGTCTTGATATCCGGCGGCACCTCCGCCGGGATGGCCGACCTCACCTATAGGGTGTTGGGCGAGCTCGGGAGTATTCTATTCCACGGCATAAAGGTGAGGCCGGGCAAGCCGACGGTGGCCGCCGACGTGGGGGGCAAGCTCGTGGTGGGGCTCCCCGGCTACCCCTCGAGCGCCCTCATGATATTCCACTCGGTGGTGAGGCCGGCGCTTCTAGCCATGCAGTGCATGAAGCCGGAGCCCCCCGCCGTATATAAGGCCAAGTTGTCCATCAAGACCGAGGGGGCTAAGGGCCGGCGCTCTCTGTACCCCGTCGTCTTGATAGATAGAGGCGGCGAGTTCGTGGCCTATCCGCTCAACGCGGAGTCGGGGGCTATATCCGTGTTGGCGAGGGCCGACGGCTATATCGTCATACCCGAGGACGTGGAGTTCCTAGACGAGGGTGAGGTGGTCGAGGTGAGGCTCTTCGAGCGGTACCGCCCCGCCTCCCTCTACTTCATCGGTAGCAACGACATATTCCTAGACAGGATATTGGCTCAGTTCGACGTGAAGGCGGTCTACGTGGGCTCCATGGGCGGAATATTGGCGGTCAAGAGGGGGGAGGCCGATCTGGCGGGCACGCATATGTTGGACCCCGAGACGGGCGAGTACAACGTACCGGTGATAAAGAAGCTCGGCGTTAAGGACGCCGTGTTGGTGAGGGGATTCGCGAGGGAGCAGGGGCTGGTCGTAGCGAAGGGGAACCCCAAGGGGATAAGGGGGTTCGAGGACCTCTTGAGGCGCGACGTAGTCATGGTCAACAGATCTAAGGGCACCGGCACGAGGACCCTCCTGGATCTACAGCTGGAGAGGATAGCCAAGGCCAGGGGCGCGGCCCTCGAGGAGCTCGTGAAGTCCATAAGGGGCTATACGTACGAGGTGAGGACCCACACGGCGGTCGCGGCGGCCGTGGCGCAAGGGAGAGCCGACGTGGGCCTCGCCATAAGATACGCCGCGGAGCTCTACGGCCTCGACTTCATACCCGTGGGCTGGGAGGTCTACGACCTATTGATAAGACGCGAGGCCTTGGCCAGAGCCAAGCCTGTGATAGATGCGATCAAATCCGCTGAGGACCTCCCGCCTGGGTACAAGAAGTTGCCCGAGACGGGCGAGGTGGTGGCCGAATTTTAGATCAACGGCGTGAGCTCGACGGGAGTCCCCGACGATAGGGAACAAGACTTGAAGACGGCCGCGTAGCCGCGCCAGTCCACGAAGCCGATCCCC
>CAYFGI010000100.1:0-1681 GCA_964342785.1 uncultured Thermoproteaceae archaeon | reverse complement strand
CGGGGAGGACCAAGCTTGAGGAGGTCCTCGGGGGCCGGGGCGTCGCGTAGCCGCTTTCGTACATGTAGACCAGCAGGGAGGCCGCCGCCGATATGAGCGCGGCGAGGAAGGCCCTCCTCGTTATCCTCACGCGTAGGCCCTACCTCATCTTTATAAGCTCAAGCTTGTACCAAAGCCCCGCGTCCTCCACGCGGTATCCCAACCGCTCCGCGGCCCTGGAGGCGGCCTCCATGGTCTCCGCCAGCTCCCGCTCGCTGTGCGGATTCGTCAAGCCGGCCGACTCGGGCCCCCAGTCGTAGACGACGACAAGCCTCCTCGACACGCGCGCCATCTCGGCCAGGGCCCTGCCCACGTCGGAGAAGTGGTGGAGCGCGGCCACCGAGATGACGGAATCGAACTGGCCATCCTCGAAGGGCAGATCCTCGGCCCTAGCCCTCAGTATCTTCACCACGCCCGCCCTCACCGCGTTTTTAAAACGGCTTTTAGCCGCGGACAACGCCCATGGATCCACGTCGACGCTCCAGATCTCCTTCACGCCCCGCGCGAGGAGGTACTCCACGACACCTCCCCAGCCGGTCCCCACGTCGAGGACCGGGGAACCTAGATCGTACCTGTCCAGATCCGAGTAAATATCGCCGCGTCTCTTCTCGACGTTACGCACGACGTGATGTCGATGCCGATTTATATCGTTATGTCCTCTCCACCTCGACGAGCCAGCCCTTCTCCGACCTGGAAGCCCTCGACTTGTAGCCGAGATGAGGCAACACGTACCTCAAGGCGGCCACGCACTCGGCGTCGGGCACCAGGAACTTAGCCGCCTTGGGCCTCTTCTCCATTAGGTACGACAACACGAACAAGCTCCCGTTGGGGCATCCCGGCGCCTCTATCGCGTCCACTGGAAAAACGCCGCGTGTGTTTTTCACCTAAATGGATCGTGTTAATTCTGCACGTTGAGCGACCTCACGTATAGCACGAGCTCCGATATGTCGTTAAGCCCCACTTGCGACGTCGAGGCGTGCCTCAAGATCTCCCTCACCTTGCCCAGGAGGGGCAGGACCTCCACCCCGAGCCCCTCGGCGAGCTCCAAGGTCTGGCGCAACACCACCTCGGCCTGCCGGGCCGAGAACCCCGTCTGGAACTGCGCCTTGAGCATAGCCGGCATCCTCGCGGTCAGCTGGGCCGAGGCGGCGCCTCCTTTAGACAGAAGGGATACGGCTTGGTCCGGATCCATCCCGAAGCGCCGTAGTATCTCGGCCGCCTCCGCCAAGGCCGCCACGTTGGCCACTAGGAGCGATGTGCTCACGAGCTTCAACACCGTAGCTTGCTCGTGGGTGCCCACGTATAGAGGCTCGCCGAGCTCGGCGAGGAAGCCCCTCGCCTGTTCGTAGAGCTCCCTGGGTCCTCCCACGTAGAGGACAAGCCTCCCCTCCTCGGCCTCCCTAGGCCCCCTCTCGACTCTACAGGTGAGGTACTTGATTCCTCTCGCCGCCTCGAGGACCGCCTTGAGCTCCGATAGGCTTTGCGTCGTCGTATCCACGACGACTGCGTTGGTCGACGGGGCTTTCCTCAAGACGTCGAGGACCTCTCTGCCCGTCGGGAGGGCCAACACCACGTAATCAGAATCGAAGCACTCAGCCAACCCGCACGAGGCGACGCCCGACGCCTTGACGGCCTCCTCCGA
>CAYFGI010000099.1:0-3861 GCA_964342785.1 uncultured Thermoproteaceae archaeon | reverse complement strand
CGCGATATAAAACGGCATAGTCCTTAGATACACCTTCTCCCGCCTATAGCCGGCGGCCTCCAGGAGGTTATCCACGTCAGAAGATCTAAAGATGTGTTTCGCCCCCATGGCCGCCACTATGGCGACCAGACCCGGCGTAGATTCGATCACTTGCTGCCCGATTAGGAGCTTGCCGTTGGGCTTCAACAATCTCCGCATGCACTGGAGATCCCTCATGGGATCCAACATCCAATACAGCGAGTGGAACACCAGCGCTGCGTCGAAGCTACGCGCCAGTTGGGGCCCTAGCGAATCGGCTACCTCGCAGGTGCTAGCCGCTTGGAATATGCAGATGCCTTGGCCCGGACATGAACCTATGTTAACTCCTTTGCCCAACACCTCCCTCGATAGCTCCACCGAATCCGGTCTGTAGTCGTACCCTACTATCAGCTCGGGCGCAGCGACGGAGACCGCTAAGAGCGAGGCTATGTCGTGACCCTCCTTGACCACAGGGACGTAAAGCCTTCTAAAGCTGGTCGCACCCACCAGCTTGTAGAAGGTTATCCTCATCGTGTCGTACCACCCCTGCGACAACATAGCCGAGTAAAGAACTCCTATGGTGTTCTCGTCGACTTGATTTGAGGCTATCCTAACCGCGCCTAGCCTATCGAAGGACTCGTGGAGGCCTACGAACTCCGCCGCATAGGAGTTGACAGGCGGTCTAGGCTCCTTGACCCTCTTGACGACCCTACCATCTCTATCTATATATCCATTCTCGAGTAGAGATAGATAAAGTGCCCTCACGAACATGTTATTGTTCTTATTGAGGCCTTCTCTATATATTTCATACCACCATTTCAGCGCATACCAGACGCTCCACCTCAACGCGTTTCTAACCTCGTCGAGCCCGCCTGCGGCTTTTATGAAGTCACTATAGTATCTAGTTACGTTGAGATCCTCTACGAACTTCCCGAAAAAACTCATGTACAGACCACTATGCCCGCCTCCTTAAGGCGGCGTAATAACGCCCTCACGGACGGGCTGACCCTACCGCTTTGGATAGACTCCAGCACCACTTGCTGCTGTTGCTGAGGCAGTAGCGAGAAACGATCCCAGTCTCTTATCTCGCAGTCGACCAACGCCTCCTCCTCGACAGCTGGTTTCTTTAAGACCACGGAGAACGTGTGACCTCTCGGACACGTAAGGCTTAAGAAGACGGCTTCCCCCGCCTCGTAAGCCCTGAGGACCTCCGGAGCTAAGGACGGCTCTACCTCGGCGCCGCAGACTGGACATTTAAACTTTTGGACTACAGCCACAAGTAAAGTTTTCTGTATCTTTATAATTATTGCGTTAGTCACTTCGCCGAGGCGTTCGGCGGAAGGATCGCTGGACTTGAGACATAGCCAATCCATATCAATTGTCCTTTAAATATTTCTCTAGAAAAATTTATTTAAAGAGAGTGCGAGGAAAAAACGTGGCCCGCCTCTACGTGTTTCCCGGCTACGATGATATAGACGACGAACCTGAAATAAGACAGAAAATATACAAGGCGCTTAAAGATGCAGAGGCTGCTATAAGGCGCCGCATGGTAGGCGAGGAGACGCTAGATTCGCTAGGCAGAGCTTTGAAGGCTATCAACATGATATCCGTAAAAGTGAAGACGCCGAAGGGGAAGCCTTCCGATCTTGAACAACTTGAGGAGATAGACGGTGAGATCTTCGATAAAATAAATAATATATTTTCATTAATACAATCTAAGAATTATGAAGGATTACTACAAGTGATTCTTGATTTAGAGAAACTTGTAGATAAACGTAATAATTTGTTTAAATGATAGCATATGTCGATCATCCCGACGGAGGGCCTATCGCCGATGAGGACGCCCTAGAGAGGCTACTTGAGAAACCCGGGCTTTTCCTTTCATCCCTTATATTCCGCGAGGCGCCGGAGCTGTTGGATAAGGTAGTGGCTGTCTGGGCTAGCGTGGGCAACGCAAGGCTTGCGGAGGCTACATACGCCTATATACTCCAGTTAAGGCGAGGCGTTATAGACGAGAGAGAGCTTCTACTACATATCGTTGAGATGTTCAAAGAGATGGAATACGTCGATTTGCTCGCATTACAGAGGGCGCTGATGATAGGCATAGGTCGCACCACCTGCGATCTAGGCGCCGCCATCTTCGTCGAGAATCCACGCCTATCGTTGTACGGCCTCGCCTACGACATGCCTCCCAAAGGGGTTCTAGCGTCGTCGGCGAAGGCCAAGGCGTATCTAGTCGTGAATATAGGCGAAAGAAAGGTCATCGATCTGGACACCATGTGCGTAGTGCCCTACTCACCCTCGGGGAGGCTCGAGGAGCTACATATGCTCCAGAGGCTCCACGAAGCCGGGTTCGCCATATCGACTCGGGAGAAGCCTAGGTGTTGGATAGTGGATGCCGTCGCCGACGGCGGCGCCGTGGCTCCGCGATATCTAGCGAAGCTCCTCGGAATTAAGCCGTGTTCTTGACCTTCGGCAACTCCCAACCGTAGTGGAGAGACGCCAGCCTCAACGCAGCGACTATAGCCGCGGTGCCTAGAAGGGCCGTCTCCCTGCCGAACATGTAGTAAAGGATCATGTAAAGCCCTCCGCCTACGGCCGCCGCAGTCGCGTATACCTCGCGCCGTAACACCAACGGAATCTCGGCGGCTAACACATCTCTGACGACCCCGCCCCCCGCGGCTGTTACGGCGGCCATGGCCATGACGGCCAGAGGGTTAAGGCCGCTTCTAAACGCCACGTCGGCGCCTATAGCCGCAAAGGCCCCGAGCCCTACCGCGTCTGGATATAACACGACGTCCCTATGTCTACTCACCTTATCGTAGAACACAAACGTGGCGATAGCCGCGGCCACAGCCGTGAGTTGATACGGCACCGAGGTTATGTTGACAGGCGGCAGCCTGCCTAACAGCACATCCCTTATGATTCCGCCGGCAAGCGCCGTAGAGAAGCCGAGCACTATGAAGCCGAGCAGATCCATGCCCTTCTCCCCCGCCTTCAACGCCCCCGATACTGCGAACGCTATTATGCCTATGTAGTTCAAGACCTCTATTATGGCGTCAGCTATCATAATAGGACCTCACCTTTCTATATAAGGGCTCTACGTCCGGAATAGGCGGCTTAACTATCTTGAGGAAAAGCTCGATGGACCTCTCGTCGTATATCACCACATATCGCGTCGATCCCTTCTCGTCGGTAGTCTCGAGGGCCTCTATCCCTAACCTCTCCAGACAAGACACGAGGCAGTCGGGCGGGTTCCTGAAGATAATAAGCAGATTCCTCTCGGCATGCGGATCGGGGTCGAAGAACTCGCCCACTGATTTAAATACGTCGCGTATACACGCGGCGATCTCCTCGGCATCTGCCGATGGGCGACAGCCCTCGGGACGTCTCCTATCTGCCATCGGGCCTGATGGTGTAGATAGGCTTGTACTCGCCGCCCGTCGTGTCTATCAAGTCGACGCTCCTAATTTCGAAAGCCGTATTCCTCAAGGCCGAGGCTTCGTCAAGCGCCGGCGCGAGCTCGTCGAGGCTCGGGTTCTTGATCCTGATCGAATACACGGTTAGATGCGGCTTAAATTCCCCGTGCTTCTCATCCACGACCCCTCCAAGGAGCGCCTCAAGCGCCTTCCTAAGCGCTAGGAACTCCGAATAGGGCTCGACGCTTAAAGCTATGTACCTCGGCTTAGCGCTACTCGGCAACAACACGACCTCTTTAAGCTGAGCCACGAAAGGCTTGAAACTAAGCGAGACGATCCTGGGCTCCCTTATCTTCACTATTGTGATATGAGGCTTGACCGGCATAATGCCCTCGAAAGGCCTCAACGAGGCTATGGGAGGCAA
>CAYFGI010000098.1:0-3923 GCA_964342785.1 uncultured Thermoproteaceae archaeon | reverse complement strand
AGGCCCGACCTATAGAGGAGGTCCACCAGGTGCTCGTGTACGGGCCTCTGCCTGTCCGGGTAGTAGACCCTCGCCCCCTCCTCGTATAGGAAGACGAACATGTCGTATCGCTTCCTTAAGCCGGATTGGGGCGGGGGGCCCCAGACGACGAAGACCTTGTTGAGCCTTCCTCCCCGCGAGACTGACGCCGGTACGGCGAGCCAAGGGCATATGTAGACCTCGGCGCTTCCGTCGGCCGTCCCGTCCAGGGAGAGGTAGGCGAGGCCGCATCTAGATCTCTCGTCGAATTCGTACTCGCCGTGTAGGCCCAGCGTAGACGCCATCCTCCTGGCCCTCATCTCTTTTATCGATAGGAGCTCTTCCAGCACCTCGTCGGGGTAGGTCGCGGGGTTCACGACGAGCCCTAGCTCCGGGTCGTAGGCCGCCAGCGACCCTATCCTCAACCTCGACGGAGGCCTCGGCCCGTATATCTCCTCGTAGAGGCCCCAATCGGCGTCTCCAGCTATCTCGCCCTCCATGAGCGCCAGGAGGCGGGGGTCGTCCAGGGATCTGAGCTCCTCCGCGACGTCTATCGCGACGGCCAGGGGGGACGCCATGTAGCGGTTGAGGAGCCCGGCGAGGTAGGAGGGGGCCGCGACGACGTCGTCGGAGAAGTGCATGACCAAGCCCCATCTGATGAGCTCCTCGAGGGCGTCGGGGAGCCCGAGTAGCTCCAGGCCAAGCCTCAGCTGCCCCTCGACGGCTAGATCCCTCGCGTATTTCGCGTAGAGCACCGCGGTCCTCTCGTCGTCTATCCTGGAGGAGACCAGCGCAGCCAGCTGGGCCGCGTTGGCCTCTGCCTTCTCCACGTCCTCCTCGCCGGCGCCCTCCGCGGCCTCCATGAGCTGGACCCAGCGGGGGCCGTACCTAGCCTCGAAGTCTGCTGTCAACACGTCCTCGGAGCCTTGGAAGACCGCCTTCTGGAACCTCGCCTCGAGTACCTCGGCCACGTAGGAACGCAAGTACCTATATTTTACTTTGCTTCAATCGCCTATCAACGCCTTGTAGGCCTCGTAGGCTATGAGCATATGGCCCTTCCTGGTGGGGTGTATGGCGTCGGGCGCGAGCTCGGCGGGGTCTATATGCTCCAGGAGCCTCTGGAACTTGGCGTGTAGGTCGATGTAGAGGGTCGAGTACTCGCGGCTCAGCTTCTCCACGGCCTCCACGTACCGCGTCAAGACGTCGAGCACCTTCCTCCTCGCCTCGTCCACGGGCTTCGCCACGTAGAAAGGCGCCATAAGGAGGATCCTCGCGTCGAGCCTCCTCGTGGTGAGCTCCAGGAGCTCCCTATAGGTCTCGTAGTACCTCTGGGGGGATAGGCGCTCCTCGCCGCCTAGATATCTATGGACGTCGTTTATGCCTATGAGCACCGAGACCGCCTTGGGCCGTAGGGCCAAGACGTCGTCCTCCCACCTCGCCCTTAGATCCAGCACAGTGTTTCCGCTTATCCCTTTGTTCACCACGTCGAGCTTCAGCTCTGGCTTGGTCACGTCGACGAGGTCCTTGAAGAGAGCCACGTAGCCGTTGCCTAGAGGAGGCGCGGCGTCCCTCCTCCCGGAGTCGGTTATGCTGTCGCCGATGAACAGAACCCTGTCTCCGCGCTGCATATAGGCTTGGGGCGGGAGGTTTTTGAAAGTTTCTACGTGCTCTCCTCCGGCCGCGTTGAGGAGTTCTATTTATTCGCTTTAGTTATTTTGTGGATCACTTCTTCGATCTCTTCATAAGCGAGGCCAGGAGGAAGATAAGCAAATACATCGACTACCAGAGGTCCGGCCGGTCCTACGGCTTCCTCTTGTCCATGATACCGACGGAGGAGGCCCCCGACGTGGAGGCGGACGCGCCGACGGCCGCGGTGGATGGAGGCATAGGCGTGGTGGAGCTGGACAACGGCCATAAGATAGTCTTGGCGCGCGCCGCGGCGGTGGGGAGGGGGGTGATGAAACGGGAGTTCATCGCCGACGTCTTGACGGTGGACTCCTCGGCCGCCTCCTGGGCTTACCTCATCATGGTCGAGTCGCTGGTGGGGATCGCGGCGTTGGAGGAGGGCGGCTTCGACTATCTGCTCATGGACGGCTCCCTCTACGCCAAGACCATAATGCTTATCCACAACCTGATATTGACTAGGGAGTTCCAGTCCATATTCTACATCCCCGAGATGATCATCGCGCTCTACTCCCTCTCCGAGCTTCTCGACAAGGCCGAGGAGTCGGGCGTCCGCGTCGTCTTCGTCTCTAAGGACAGCAGGTTCAAGATCTTGAAGGAATACGCGGCCTTCGAGGCCTTGAGGGGCAAGGTCGACGATTACATCGTGGACAGAGGGCTGAGCTGGTACTCGGTCATGTGGCTGAGGAGGTTCAGAAGGGCTATCTTCTCCGCGTATCAAAAGCTCAGAGGGGATCCGGACGCGGCGCCCGCGTTGGACGCCTTGTTTAAACAATCGGTGACGGACCCCATCGTCTTGGCGGGCATGGGCGCCCGCACCTACACGGTCCCCATGTTGCTAGGCGCTTGCGACGCCTATATGAGCTACAAGGGCTTGACGTCGGTGCGGAGGCTGATGGACGCCGTGGAGGATAGGGTGGAGGACTCCATGGCCTTCAGAGGCGAGAGCTCGGCGCTGGACTACATGGAGATGGCCCGTAGGGCACTCTCCTCGATACCTAAGGTTGTCTTGTTCTATCTCAAGCCCTCAGAGGCCTCCGAGCCGTTGCTGGTGGAGACGCCGCTGCCTAGGAGCAAGATGTTCGACGGGGCGCCCGTGAAGGCCTTCTACCCGCAGGCCTCCGTCGAGGACGTGGTGTCCCTGCTCTTGGCTCAATATAGGGACGAGGCTCACTACAACTACTGGCTTTGGTACGCCCACGAGGTCGCCTCCTTTAGGAGTAGCCAGCTCGCCGAATACGCCGTCTATATAAAGCAGATGTTGAGGGGGGCCGGCATCTCCACGGCGAGGAGGGTCAAGATGGCCATGGGGCTTTGACCCTAGTAGACGGCGAGCTCTACGCTCAGCCAGTCCTTGATCTCTCTGAAGAGGGACTCCATCTCCTTCCTCGCGTCTTTATCCCTGAGGTACTCCATCTCGGGCACCCTGGTGTAGGAAACCCTCAACGTCACGATGGTCTGGAACCTAGGTATGTTCAAACTCCTCTCGACTATCTTATAGGCCTCTTTCCCCTCCCTGGTCCTCACGTCCACCTTGTTGATCAGAACCCTGGCCTTGAGGTCCACGCCCGCGTTGACGACCTCCGCCAGCTTCCCGTACATCCTCTTGACGCGGAGGGGCTCCGAGCCGTAGGGGTGGGTCACAACCACGATCTTATCCGCGGTGTACATGGCTGTTAGGGTATATCTACGTTCATAAAACGGCAGGGTGTCGACGATCACGAAGTCCCACCGCGATGCCCCCGCGGCCTCGAGGAAACGCCTCAACGTGAGCTCGGGGCTGGGCCTATCGCCTGAGTACCATATGCGCCCCATGGCGTCGCTCAAGGCGTCTCCGCCGGGGACCACGTCGACGCGGAACCCTCCCAGCCTCGCCTCCACTAAGTACTCTGATAGATCGACGCGCTCCCCCTTGACGTACCTTAGAAGCGCGTCGCCGATGGTCCTCCCCTTGTCCTCCATCTCGGCCGTCTTGGACTCGCCCAGAAGGGCCGAGCTGAGGCCTACGCTCGGGTCTAGATCCACCAAGAGGACCCTCCTGCCCTCCTCTAGGAATTTATGCGCTACGTGTAGCGCCATCGTCGTCTTCCCGACGCCGCCGCTAGCCGAAAGAAACGCAAGTACTTGCACCTTCCATGTATCGGCATATGTATTTAAGCTCAGCGTCAATATATACCACGGGCACGTACCTAGCCGCGAGCTCCAGCTCCCGCGCGTCGCCG
>CAYFGI010000097.1:0-4048 GCA_964342785.1 uncultured Thermoproteaceae archaeon | reverse complement strand
TGGACTAGATGGATAACGGCTATATAGCCGTTACACCAGAGGCGCTAGGCGGCCGCGTGGAGCGGAGGCCGTCGGCGGCGCCCGTCGCAGGGCACCAGCGTTGCGCCTCCAGACCCACTGCCCTCTTCGCGACATAACCGGCTAGCGCCTTCACGCCCCCCTCCGCGAGCCGAGCCTCACGTATCGCTCAAAAATTTCGATGAAGTTATACTCAAGCTAGATTCCTTAGAACTTCAATGTGGCCTCTATGTTCATCGGCGGGAGGTCGTCCGGGTGGATCTTTATCTCCAGGAGCTTGGGCTTCTCCGACGGCTCCGTTATGTACTTCACAGCGCTGGGTATTTCGTCGTCGGAGCTTACGGACATGGCCTCAACGCCGAACGCCTCAGCGAGCTTGACGAAGTCGGGGTTCGCGTGCAACGTGCCGAAAACCCTCCCCATCTTCTGCGCCTTCTGACGCGCATATAGCACCCTATAGGAGTTATCGTTCACGACTATCACCTTCACGGGTATCCTCTCCCTGACGGCCGTCTCCAGGTCCTGCACGGTCATCATGAACTCGCCGTCTCCGACAACGGCATATACGTCGCGCTCTGGCGCGGCTAGCTTCGCCCCCAGAGCCGCCGGGAAGGCGAACCCCATGGCGCCTAAGTTGAAAGCCGCCAAATACCCGCGCACGGCCTTGATCCTAACGAAGTCGAAGGTATAGACTATGTGCATTCCCTGGCCTCCCACCATGACGATTTCCTTGGGCAACGCCTTATCCAGCTGGTGGAAGAACTTGGAGGGGTTCACGAAGCCTTGGTACCTCCGGGACAAAGCCTCCTCCAACAACGCGCTCCAGCTCCTCCTCAACTCATCGATTTCTCTACGCCAGCCGCCGTCGACATTCACGTCCACGCCCAACGACGCCAGCCTCCTCAAGAAGTCCACCGCATCTGCATAGAGGTGCAGAGTGTACGGAACAGGCCTCCTATCGGCCAGCGGGTCGAGATCGACGGCCACGATATCCCCCCTCGGCACGTAGTTGTACCCGTAAGTCGTGACGTCGGAAAGCCCGGCGCCGACCGCGAGGACTAGGTCGGCCCTCAGAAGAGCTTGGTCCGCCACCGGGCTACCGCCGCCGAAGCCCGCCCTCCCCAGAAACAGAGGGTGGTCCTCGGGGAAGGACCCCCGCCCGTTGCCCGTCACGGCCACAGGCGCTTGCCACCTCTCGGCGAGTTGTAGAAGCAGCTTGGCGCCCTCCTCGTTGTTCACCCCTCCGCCCGCCAGAAGGACCGGCCTCCTCGCCCTCGAGAGCAACTCGGCGACCCTCCTCAAGTCCTCATCGGAGGCGACCGGCGGGGGTCTGACGACAGGCCTACACGGCGCGGGCTCCGACGACATAGACCACACGTCCTCGGGCACCTCCACGAACACGGGGCCCTGCGGCGGAGACGCAGCGATGGAATACGCCTCGGCGATTATCTTGGCAGCGTCGAGCGGCTTGTCGATACGGAACGTCGCCTTCACGATGGGCCTTACGATCTCCCTCTGGGGCACCTCCAGCCACGAGTCGAGCCCCGCGAGCCGCCTCTTGACGGCCCCCGATATCAACAACACCGGCGAGGAGTCCTTGTACGCGTTAGCCACCGAGATGAGCGAGTTCAAGAACCCGGGGCCGGCGTGCACTACGGCTACGCCGGGCTTGCCCGTGAGCCTCCCCTCGGCGTCGGCCATGGACGCGGCCACCTGCTCGTGGCGCGTCGAGATGTATCTGATCTTGCTATCCCTAACGGCGTCTACGAAATCCAGAATCGACGTGCCGATTAGGCCGTAGATCCTCTTCACGCCCAGTTGCTCCAAGCAGGATACGACGACCTGCGCTACGCTCATGGCATGTTCACTACGTTCTCTGGCCTCTGCCCAGCCAGCGCCCTCAACACGTTCTCCAAGCTCGCGTTTATGATCCTCATCCTGGCCTCGTTGGTGGCCCCGGCGATGTGGGGAGTGACGATCACGTTGAAGCCCTCCCTAGCGGCTTGCAACAACGGGTGGTCCGGCGGCGGAGGCTCGACGGAGAAAACGTCGACCGCGGCGCCGGCTATCCAGCCCTCGCGGACCGCCCTCGCCAGAGCCTCCTCGTCGACGATCTCGCCGCGGGATACGTTGATGAGCACGGCGTTGGGCCTCATCATTCTGAGCTCCCGCTCGCCGATCATGCCCCTGGTCTTCTCCGTTAGGGGAACATGGACGCTGAGGACATCGCTTTCAGCCAACAACCTGTTGAAAGGCCTATACTCCACTCCCATCTTCTCCGCCTCCTCCTTCCTCACGACGTCGTAGTAGACGACCTTGGCGCCGAAGGCCAAGGCCCTCGCGGCGACCTCCCTCCCTATTCTGCCCATGCCGAGGATCCCCCAGGTCTTGCCGTAGATCTCGCCTATCGTGTTCATGAGCTCGCCCTGCGTCCACAGGCCGCCGACAAGCTTCTGGTGAGCATACACCGCCCTCTTCAACAACATCAAGGCAAGCATTATGGTGTGCTCAGCCACCGAGATGGAGTTGGCCCCGCCTATGTTGGCCACAGGTATGCCCCTCCTGGCGCAAGCGGCTACATCTATATGGTCGTAGCCCGTGCTGGGCTGTTGGATCAGCCTCGCCTTCGCCATCTTCTCGCACAAGCTCGCATCTATTTTGATCCTGAAGGTGTAGTCGCCCACCACGACGTCTGCGTCGGCCACTTGGCGGGCGACCTCCTCGTAGTTAGGCTCAAACACCGTGACAACCTCGACATCCTCGATGGCTATTCCGTATTTTTGAGCAATCGGGGTCGCCCACATTTTTATCAAGGCTTCAGGCACCGGCGATAGGACGACCACTTTATATTTCGACATAAGGAATAAGATGAAAACAATATTTAAATATTTAAAATTAATAAAAGTAAAGAATAAATAAGAAGTAATTATATTTTATAAAAAGATTTTTAAAGCCAAAATTTAAAAATATGATCACATACATATTCGATTTTCGAGGAAATTCAGCATATAGCTAGCGAATCTTGGCAACAGTATGTTGAGACCTCAACTCGTTGATGCTGCAAGCAGACGGAAGCTTGCCGGCGCCCGTCTCGGCCAACACGCTAGCGTCGGCGCGGCTACGACCGTCGGGAAATCCCTATGGCCAGATCCTCCTCCAGTACCTCCTGGCGTCCCTCAACACGGCCGAAGACGACGCCTCCACCTCCTCGGGGGTGTAAGGAAGGGCGTCTATCGATAAGGGCAGGTCCAGCGACGCCTCCACCTTGGCGAGGAGCTCCAGCCTCTTGAGCCACGGCACGCCCCGGAAGTCAGGCGAGACGACCACGACGTCCACATCGCTATCCACGAGCCAATCCCCCCTGGCCCAGGACCCGAAGAGATACGCCTCGACCACCTTGACGCCGCGCCTCTCCAGCTCCGAGATGAAGCGGCGAGCTGTCTCAACAGCCAGCCTCTCGTCCATAGGCAAGCGCGGCCAGCCTCACTATCTCTGCGGCTACGCCCACGGCGTATTCGGCCTCGCGCTTGGTGAACAGCTCAGAGGGTGGGCCGCCCGCGGCGTCTGGATACCTAGACGTGGCGTAGTACTTGGTCAACACCGCGAGCCCATCCACGAGCTCCGGCGATAGCTCCGCGCCAGTCCCCCTGAGCTCTCTGTAAAGCTCCAAGAGGTTGCGCCGCCTGGGCGGCTCCCTCCTCAGAAGGAGGTAGAAGAGCGATTTTAACGCTTTCTCCGCAGCTTGGTGGGAGTGGAAAGCAGCTAGGTTGTAGACCGAGTGTTGCAGTAGCAACTTAGCCGCCGCGCACTCCCTCACGGCCTCCTCCAGCCAAACCACGCCCTCCTCCCTCACGTTCGCCATCTCGTCATCTCGTCCACGCTCGTATTTAAACTATGCCGTCCCTACTAGTGGGGTTGCCGATAAACTCCGCTGGGACTTAAGGCGTGTAATGAATCTCTATAATCACCTTGCCGAGCCTCTCGGGGCTGTCAAGAGCCTTGAGGGCCTCGGCGGCTTGCTCCAGCCTAT
>CAYFGI010000096.1:0-4052 GCA_964342785.1 uncultured Thermoproteaceae archaeon | reverse complement strand
CGGCCGCCTCGGGGCTCTGCTCCACCTTGATCTTCTTCTGATTCTTATACATCTCAAGGAGCTCGTCCACAGTGGTGGCCTCCTCCGGCGATTTATCCGTCCTGTAGCGGCCGGTGAACCTGGGGAACCTGATGGCGAGCCCCACGTCCGGCCTCACGGCGCCTAGGCAACAAGTATGCAGAGGAGATAGGGTTATCTCGGCGCCGATTATCTCCAGCACGACGCCCGGCGTGAACCAAACGTCGGGCTCCATCCGCGAGGAGACCCTGGGGTGTCTATGGTCTATCTTGTAGGGCTCCAACATCTGGTACATCTTCTTGAGGTCCGCGTCGGTGAAGCCGCTCCCGACCTTGCAGACCGTGTAGAAGGTGTCTGTCTTGGGGTCGTAGGCCGCCGTCAGAAACGCGCCGTATAGGCCGGCCCTCTTGCCCCTCCCGTAGAACGCGCCCACGACCACTAGATCCACCGTG
The DNA here is from genome assembly GCA_964342785.1 of uncultured Thermoproteaceae archaeon. Taxonomy (GTDB): domain Archaea; phylum Thermoproteota; class Thermoprotei; order Thermoproteales; family Thermoproteaceae; genus Thermoproteus. Next base: position 3,582 of record CAYFGI010000096.1, on the reverse strand, counting down.
TCCGTCATCTCGCTCCTGTAATCCCTCTTGTATTTAATCCAGTTCCAGCCCCTGGCCCCCATCTCGTACACAGAGGTGGGGCTCTTGCAGACGAGGCCCTCCATGCCCATGGACACAGCCTCGTGGAAGAAGACGTCGACCTTCTCCTCGTCGTCGAAGAGAGACCATTTCGCTATCGAGACCTCCTCGCCCTCCTTGACTATCTCGGAGAGCTTCAAGCGCCTATATATCAACGGCTTGTCCGTTAGATCCTCCCCGTCTAGATAGAGCAAGTCGAAGAGGTTCAACTTAGCCGGGTACTCCCTCAACGCCGTCTCCACGTCGTGTTTCCTCTTCCTGTGCATAAGCTCTTGGAAGGGCAGCAGATCCCCCGTCTCGGGGTCCACAGCCACTATCTCCCCCTCGAGTATCGCCTCCCTGGCCGAGACGGCCCTCCTCACGGCCTCCACCACGTCGGGGTAGGCGTGGGTTATGTTCTCAAGCCTCCTGCTGTATATAGCCACGCCCTGGGGGGATATATGGATCTGGGCCCTCTCCCCGTCGTATTTATACTCGCATATAGCCGCCCCGCCCAGCTTGGTCAATATCTCGTGCGAGGTGCTGAGGCGTTGCGCCAACATGGGCATCACGGGGACGCCGGGCGTTATCTTGACCTCGGCCAGCCCCTCCCTCCCCCTCTCGGCCGCCAACCGCGCGAGGTAGCCGAGATCCGGCCTTATGTTGTACGCCCTCTCCAAGGCGTCCTCCGGCACGTCGAACGCCTCGGCCAGCGCGTCTATGACGGTCATATCGGCCACCCCGAGCCTCAACCTGCCCACCACGAAACGCGCCACGTATTTAGCCTCGTCGGGCGACAGCTGCGAGAAAAGCGAGGAGAGGAGGGATATCTTGAGGTCCTGCGACCCCTCGCCCGAGGCCCTAGCCACCTTGAGGAGCGTATCGTATACCTGCGAGATGGAGAGGCCGGCCTTCTTGCCTCCAGCGAAGGCCAGAAGGGTCTGGGCCTGCCTTTTGGACAAGGCCCTCCTCGCGGCCTCGCCCATATCCCCCGTCTTCTTGTAGAGATCCTCCAGCTCCTCCACCTTAACGCCGGAGGCCCTCGAGATGGCCTTGAGGCACAGCTTCTCGCCGACGCCCAGCTCCAGCCCCTCCCACGGAGGCCTTAAGTCGCCCAAGATGATGTAGACGGCTTTATCTATCTCTGAAGGCTCCACCCTTTTGAAAAACCCCACGAGGAGCCTAACCATCGTGGTCCTCTGCGTGGTCGACTCGATCGCCGCTAGGACCTTGGCTAGCTCCGAGAACTCCACGTCAATTTAGGCCGAGGAGTTATAAAACTTTTAGGCGCGGCTCCTCAGATAAAGCTCTAGGTAGGTCTCGTCGACCTTCTCCCTCAAGCCCAGCCTTCCGGCCAACGCCTCTATCTCCGCCTCGGCATCCTTAACCGAAGCCTCAGAGGACGCCAGAGCCTCGATCTCCACGAAATCGCCGAGGCCCTCCACGCTGTCTAGAGATACCGTGAGGGAACCATATGCGTAGTACTCCCTCCTCTTCTTTATGACGGCCACCTTCCTGAAGCCCAGAGCCTCCAGCATGGCCTCGACGTCGCCCTCGGCCGAGGCCGTGAGCTCCAGCCTCGTCTTGACGGCGGAGGACATACGCGGACCCTTGTAGGATACCTCCACGTCCGAGCCGGAGCGCCTTACGCGCAACGCCTCGTCGGTCTTCGCGAAATCGCGACAAGGATGCTGAAAGTATATATCGACCTCCTCCTTCTTCTCCAGAAGGACGGCGCCGATCTTGAGGAGATCCTCCCTGACCCTATCTATATCCGCTCTATACTTCTGCTCAACTTCCAACATTCTTGCAAGGCGGCTTGGCGGGATCGGCTATGGCGACTCCGAAGAGGTAACATCTCGACGTAGCCTCGCCGAAGTAGGCACACTCGCGACAATCGTCGGGGCGGCCCAACACTATGCGGACGGACACCTTAGGCGGAGGTCTAGGCGCCGGGGGAGCAACGACGGGCGCCTCGGGCGTGGCCGGCCGCGGAGGAGGAGGCGCAACGGGAGGCTGCGGGGAAGGCGCAGCAGGAGGCTCGGGCCTAGGCGGAGGAGGCGGCGGAGGGGGCTGGACAGGCTCGGGCGGCTTGAGGGCCTCCGCCAAAGGCCTCACCTCGGGCTGAGCCACGGGAGGAGGCGGCTGGACGGACGGCGGAGGAGGCGGCGGCTGTGGCTGCGGCGCCGGCGGCAGGGGCGGCGGAGCCGCGGGCTGGGTGGGGGCCGCGGTCGCGGCGACTGCGGACGGGCCTAATTGAACTCCGAACTCCTCGCTGGCTTTTCTATAGACGGCCTCGAGGGCTCTGGCCACATCCTCGGCGCCTTCGAGCACCTTCTGCCCGTCTATGACCACCGCGGGGAAGGCCGTGACGTTGTACCTCTTGAGGATAGAGACCAACGAACGGAAGTGGGGAGGCACCCGCTCCACGGGGAGATCCAGCATCTTGACGACTTGCTCGGCGGCGTCTTGTCTTATCTTGACCGTGGCGAGCCTCACCTTATCCCTCCTCTCGACCTTGGACCGGATCTCCTCTATGGCCTTCTTAAGAGACTCCTCGAGCTCCTGGCTCTTGCCCGATATCACGAAGAGCTCTACGTACACATTTTCAACTACGCGTATCTATTTAAACGTAATCGACAACTAACGGCCGGGCACCGGGCGTATACCGCCTCAAGTCCGGCCCAAGGTCTGCGATATTATCCTAGAGCGCCAGAGCTCCCTCTCTATCACCTGCCCCTCGGGCCTCAGCTCGTAGAATATCTGGGTAGAGAAGACGTAGAGCTTCTCGGGCATCCCGACGTTGCTCATAACGTATCGCTTGAGGGCATCGCCTAGAAGCCTCCTTTCTATCATCGTCTGCGGCAACACGACGAAGTTCGGCGGGACGTAGACCCCCTCGGCGCCCCATCTAAGCGAGGAGAGCGAGTCGAGAGAGGCCTCCTTGAGGTCCCCCACCAACGTCGCCTCTATCACGGAGCGCCTCAACTCCATCTCGGAGAACCTAGGTATCTGCAACACGAGCTTCCCGGCTATCTTAGCCGAGTCGTGCGCCAGATCCTTCACGGGCTGCACCACGCCGAGGGAGCCCCTCACCTCCCTCCTCTCCCAGCCGTTGGACCTCACGAGGAACTCCACCGTCACGAAGACGCCGGTTTTATACCTAGAGAGAACCTCGTCGGACGTCTTGAGGGGAAGCCCCTTTATCTTACGTTGCATCGAGGCGCGGATGTGAGAAATAAGCCTAGCCCCTTCCTCTAAAGAAAGCATGAAAAGAAAAAGAGACGGAGTTTAAAAAGAGCTGTTGTATTACTTAGGCGGCGCCAGTATCTGCATTAAGCGTCTCCTCCTCCAGTTGCTGTACTCCATCAACAGTATCGCCACGATTATCACGATCACTATTATCAACACTATCCACAGCACCAGCTCGGGTATCGGTATCCTAACTCCGCCTATGGTTATCCCGGCGGTGCCGGGCACGGTCACTCTGATGGCTACGCTCTGTCCGGCCGCGGGGGTTATGGA
>CAYFGI010000095.1:0-4107 GCA_964342785.1 uncultured Thermoproteaceae archaeon | reverse complement strand
CTGGTCGTCGCGTTGCTCGCGGCTCTGCTCATCGCGGGGCTCTTCCACGTGCGTAGAGCCGGCGGGAGCAACCCCTCGACTAAGGCCGTGGTTTCCTCCAGCGGCGCACCGCCGGTGTACGTTATGGGGCCCTCCGATCTCGTCGCTAAGCTCGTCGCAACCGGCGTGAACCCTACTCTAATCAAGCAGATAGGGCTTGACGAGCTTCGGTACGTGCCGCCGCGTAGCCTCGTCGTGATCGACTGGTCTACCTACGATCCGCTCAACGCCTCGGCTTTCCGCATCCTGGTCGACTTGATGAAACGCGGCGATTTCCTCGTGGTACGCGGAAACGATACGGCCGCCATCGAGGCGACGTTAGCCGAGGCTTGGGCCAAGGCCTACAACGCCTCCATCGTCGCGATGCCGGTGCCTAGATACTCCAAGGGCCTACATTACGTCGTCGCATACGGAGGAAGCAGGTTCCTACTCATAGGGCCGCACGACGCTGTATCCGCGCTAGAAACAGCCGCCAGCTTCGTATCTACGAGAGCCTTAGTCGATCCGCCTACAGACGACATGTGTTACCAATTGATGACTGAATATAACATACCCGCTACTAACGAGCCCTCCCAAGTGAGCAACACGGCCTACGCGATAGTGTACGGCCCACAGTCCTATACGGATCCTCTCGGCGGAACCGTGACGGTCGACTTCTGCACGATATGGCTCACTACGGTCCTCCAAGATTACAACGGCTATTCTATTACCGACGCCCAGTTTTATAACTACATAAGCTTTGCGCCGGCGCCCGGCGAGTGGATCAACTACCTTAAGTCGTTCCAAGACGCCTACGCCTCGTATCTAGTTTACCAATGGTGGCAAAACGGCGAGAGCGGACAACTGCCCGGCGATGTCGAAGGCATAGCGTCAATAGGCGGCGGGTATGGCCCGGGCTATTGGACAAATTCAGGTTATCAGCCGGGACCCATTATCTGCACCCCTACGACTAGGTCATCGCAGATAGACGTCAGCACGTCGGGCTCCGGATCCGCTGGAGCGGCCACCTCTATACAACAGTGGTATACTTGTCCCGGGGATATGATCAGCGTTACTACGCCGAAGAACATCGCTACCCCGATAGGGGGCCCGGCCTCCAATATGACTTGGGTCTTAAAGCCCATCGATGTAAACGCCATGACCCAAGCTACAACGCTGGCCACCGCCGGCGATGGGCTTGCCTACATGGGCCCTGCCTTCATGCCGCAGCCGACGGTCTACTCGATACCTGCCGGGGTCTCCGCGGTTATAGATACTAGCCAGACCTGCATACTCGGCGACGTCGTGGAGCGTATCGTTTACGACATCACCTGGGACATCTGGGTTAATCCAAACGGCGCGGTGGTCCCGCCCTCCTTCGGCGCCCACAGCCCGCCGCCTGCGTACACGGCCAGCTCCTGGACATATACAAACAACGGCTTCCATACGTCGATCGAGTGCGTGGCGCCGAACGGCCAAGTCCTAACGAGTAGCTAGAACCCCGCCGGCTGTTTTCACGACCTCGCCAGGTAGATTATATGGGGGGCTTCCGGCAGTATGATGTTCAGCCCCGTCTCGACCGCGTTTGGGGATCCCGGCAGCGCTACGACGAGCTTGCCGTTGGCCACGCCCGCGAGGGCTCTGGACATTATCGCGGCGGTGCCCACCTCTTGGTAGCTCCGTAGCCTGAAGATATCGCCGAACCCCTCCAGCTCCTTCTCCAGGAGGGGCCTCACGGCCTCCACGGTGACGTCGGTCTTGGCGATCCCGGTGCCGCCCGTCAGCACTATCACGTCTACGTCGGGCCGCCTCAAGAGATCCAGCACTATCCCTCTGATCATCACAACGTCGTCCTTGATCAGAGATCTGCCGACGACCTTATGGCCCGCCTTAGATATCAAGTCGGCGGCTCTATCGCCGGACTCGTCCGCGTAGGGCCTCCCAGACGTCATGGCCTCGTATCGCGAGGTGCTCACCGTGACCACCCAAAAGGCCAGCTCCCTGGGCCCCCTCGCTCTATGCTCCTCGTGAGGCCTCATGGAGGCGATCGCGTCACTGGTATAAAGGCATTGCGCGGAGGCGCGTCAGCACCCCCTAACCCTTGCTCACCGATCGCCGAGGGGACCACTAGAGGACATCACCGCATCGATCTCGGCAGGGCTTTTTAAGGTTAGAGTAGGAGGGCTCGATGGGGATAAGACCCGGGCCGATCGGTGGGGAAGGCGTCCTATGCCGATAGCGTCTAGGCCTCACCGCCGTCATAGCTCTATCATGGGCGTCTTGTGGACGAACATATCGATATATATCTCGGCCGCGTTGGCGAGGTAGTCCAGGACCCTATCGGCGTGTAGCATCGTTATCTCGTCCCTGGCCATCTGCCTTATGTGGAACCTCGCCTTGTCTATCATCTCGATGAAGGTAAATATCTCCCTTACGTCGCTGGCTGAAGACATCTTTACGAACTCGGCGACGGCTTCCCTCAAGGTCTCGGCTATCTCCCTGGGCGGCTCGAGCTTCGCGAGCTCCACTATGTGGTCGGCCGCCCTCTCCACGTATCTCGCCAACTGCACGTGGCCGACGCAGGACCCCGTCGGGTACTTGTGGCAAAGCCTCTCTATCATGTGCCTATACCTATCCACCTCGTCGTCTACGCTTTCGAGCAACGCCGGGTCGACCTTGGGGGCCGTCAAGAGGTGGTCTATCATGAAGGCGAGGGTGGACGTCATCCTGGCTATCAGCTTCTCCTTGTCGAACTTAACGTCCTCGACCTTGAAGAGGATGTAGTCGGGCCCCTCCTCCAGCGGCAACATATAGAGGCCTCTGGCGACCGACATGACCTTATGCCTAAACTCGAGGCCCATCCCCCTCACCTCTAGCCTCACCTCGTCGTAGCCGGACACCAACGCGGCCATGAGGAGCTTCACCACGACGTCGATATCGGGGCTGGACACCTTGGCCGAGAAGGATCTAGACTTAAACGGCTTTATCACCACGGCGTCTTCCTCCCACATGACGTTGACCTCGCTCTTCTCCCCAACCGAGTTCTTCTCGCACCAAGGCTTGGGGAGGAAGACCGCGTAGGACTCCCTTATTTTAAACACCCGCCTGGTCTCCATGAGCTTGTTTAAGCTAGATAAATTTTGCTATAACCCACTTGACGCCGCCTCCGCCTTGGAGAGCTCGCCCAACGCGTTTATGAGCATCCTCAACATCAAGTGGGTCCTCTCGATGCTTTTCTCCAGCGACCCGATGACCTCCAGCTCCAGCTGGGTCCTGGCCCCCGCCCTCAGAGACTTGATCAACTGCATATGGGCCTCGTATTGTTCACACATATCGTTCAACCTAGCCACCACCTCGTCCATCTTGAGGCCGTCCCCGCCATAGGGCAGATCGGGCGCCCGCAGAGCCTCCAGCAACCTTATCCTTAGGTGGACCTCTCTAATAACGCCGTCTAGGAAGGCGGCTACGTACTCGTCCTTAATCGCGCCTCTCAGCCTCAACAACTCGGAGAGATGCTCCATCTCCTCCGCCACAAGCCTCTCCATGGAGTTGCCGAATGTCAGAAATAAATTGTTGGCCCTAGAGAATCTATCGTTTACTATAATTAAAGAAATACATAAAAATAAAGACGTAAGGAGGTGATATGTCAGTAGCTCAGTTCGCCTCCACCGATGTAGTTAAGGCCACTCCAGATATATCAATAAAGGACGCGGCGAAGATCTTAAAGGAGAAGAACATAGGGCTTCTGGTCCTCGTCGACGGCAAAGATCCCGATAGGGTGATCGGGGTCGTGTCCGAGAGGGATCTAGTTAGGGCTGTGGCCGAGGGCATGGATATGTCTAGACCCGTGTGGGATATCGCCACTAGATCCGTCGTGACGATAGACGTCGACGAGCCGTTGAGCAAAGCCGCCGACTTGATGAGGCGACATAACATCCGGCACCTTGTGGTGACAAAAGACGGCAGGCTATACGGCGTCTTATCCATAAAGGATCTCGTCTACGAGGAGAACGCCTTGAAGGTTATCGCGGGATACGAGGAGTGGACGTTCGAGCCCGGGATGAGCGCATAGTTATCTTCTCAACAAGG
>CAYFGI010000094.1:0-4121 GCA_964342785.1 uncultured Thermoproteaceae archaeon | reverse complement strand
GGAAGGTCCAGAGGATGGTCGCCGAGGTTTTGAACGAAATATTCGCAGGTAGCGGATTAGAGTGATATCTTGGACGAACCTAGTTCTTAAAATACGGGAGATGGGAAACAACCATGCCGTGCAAGTCGTCGAAGAAGAAAGAAGCCAAGGAGGCTAAACAGTAGCGGATTTTATCTTCTCCACGATCTCCCTAGCCACCTCTTCTTTTATCTCGTCCCGTCCGTGCCAGACCAATTTATCGCCCCATCTAGGTATCACGTGGACGTGGTAGTGGAATATTATTTGCCCCGCCTCCCTCCCCGCGTTCGTCACTATGTTGACGCCCTTGGCGCCTAGCTTCTTCCATATACGCGCGTAGCGCGTCGCTACGAGGAAGGTTTTCGCCACCAGCTCGTCCGGCGTATCTATGACGCTCTCGTAATGAGCCTTCGGGACCACCAGCAGATGGCCGTACGACGCCGGGTATTTATCCAATATCACTATCACGTCGTCGTCCTCGTATACTTTCCAGGCCGGCGCCTCGCCTTTAGCTATCTTGCAGAATATGCAGTCCATATCTGCCGGAACGATGCTCTTCATAAGCTTTTTCTCCACACCATATATGGTGCTCTATTTCGAGGACTTCCAGCCGGGGGCCAGGATAGAGTCGCAGGGGTTGACCGTGACCGAGGCCCACGTCGTGGCGTTCGCTGGGCTTACCGGCGATTTCAACCCGCTGCATCTAGACGAGGAGTACGCCAGACGCACGATCTTCGGCGGCAGGATAGCCCACGGCCTCCTTACGTTATCGCTCGCGTTGGGCCTCTTCGCGCCCAATATATATGGAAGCACGATAGCTCTGCTGGAAGCCTCTGCGCGGTTCCTAAAGCCCGTCAAGATAGGCGATACGATACGAGTAGTCACGGAGGTCCTCGACAAAAAGCCCACGGAGAAATACGAGGGAGGCGTGGTGCACTTAAGGCACGAGGTGCGGAACCAAAGAGGCGAGGTCGTCGCTGTGGCGGAGACCAAGATCTTGGTGTCGAGGAGGCGATGACGCGCCTATACCTAGTGGGCCTAGGCCTCTCGCCGGCTTTCCTCACGGACGCGGCGAGGGAGGCCATAAGGGATTCCCAATGCGTCTTCGTCGATATCTACACGAGCTACCTCGACCTAGCCGCCCTCGGCGTGGAGGCGAGGCCTTTGGACAGAAAGGAGCTGGAGGACAGAGGGGGCGCGGCCATAGAGGAGTGCCTCAAGGCCGGCAGGAACGCGGCCCTGCTGGTGCCCGGCGACCCCTTGGCCGCCACGGCTCACGCCGCGCTCGTAGCGTCCATGAGGAGGAAGGGCTTCGAGGTCGTCGTGGTGCCTGGAGTCTCGGCGATATGCGCGGCCATGTCGGCCGCCTGCCTATCCATATATAAACTGGGCGGCGTCGCGACGGTGACGTACCCCAGGATGGGCGTGTACTCGGCCAGGCCCTACGAGTTGGCCGAGCAGAACCTGGCCAGAGGCCTCCACACGCTCCTTCTGCTCGACATAAAGGATGAGGGCGGGTTCATGCCCCCCTCGGACGCGGCGAGGGTGCTCATGGAGCTGGAGGAGAGGTTCGGCAGAGGGGTGTTTATCGGCGAAAGGCAGGTCGTGGTCGCCTATAGGCTGGGGTGGCCGGGCGGCGGAGCCGCGGTCGGCTCGCTGGAGGACGCGGCCGAGTCGAGGCTGCCCGCGCCCGCCGTGTTGATAGTGCCGGGCCAGCTCAACCCGGTAGAGGAGGAATGCCTATCGACTCTGCCTAAGATCGCCGAGGTAGATAAGCTTTTAACTTAGGAGAGGGGGGACGCCATGGCCGGCATCAGATCGCCCATCGCCGTCGTCGTCGGGCACGTGGACGTGGGCAAGACCTTGCTCCTGGACAAGATCAGGGGGACGGCCGTGGCCTATAGAGAGCCCGGCATGATAACCCAGCACATAGGGATGTCCTTCGTGCCTTGGAGCGCCGTGGAGAAATTCGCGGGCCCCCTTGTCGACAAGATGAGGCTGAGGGGGAGGATATGGATACCGGGCTTCCTCTTCATAGACACGCCGGGCCACGCCGCCTTCTCCAACCTCAGGAGGAGGGGCGGCTCCATAGCCGACGTGGCTATCCTCGTCGTGGATATAACGTCGGGGCTCGAGGAGCAAGGCCTCGAGTCGCTCAACTTGATAAGAGCTAGAGGGGTCCCCTTCGTCATAGCCGCCAACAAGCTGGATAGGATATACGGCTGGCAGTCTGAGGAGAACCGGCCGTTTCTATTCGCCGTAGAGAAGCAAGAGTGGCACGCCGTGGCGAACCTAGAGGAACAAATAGGTAAGTTGATAGAACAGTTGTCCCGCCTAGGCATAGAGGCCGATCGATACGATAGGGTGAGGGACTTCGCGACCCAAGTGCCCATAGTTCCCACCAGCGCCGTGACGGGCGAAGGCGTGGCGGATCTCCTCCTGGTCTTAGCCGGAGTCTCGCAGCGCTTCGTGTCCAAGGAGAAGCTGACGGTCCACGACGGGCCCGCTAGAGGCGTCGTCATGGAGGTGAAGGAAGAGAAGGGGCTCGGCACTGTTGTCGACGCCATCATATACGACGGAGTTCTGCGGAGAGGCGATACGATAGTCACCGCGAGCCTCAAGGGCCCGGTCTCGGCTAGGGTTAAGATGTTGGTGGTGCCCAAGCCTCTAGACGAGATGAGGGACCCCGAGGATAGGTACAAATACGTGGACGAGGTGAGGGCGGCCGCCGGCGTGAGGATAATCGGCGATGGCCTCGAGGAGGTGGTCCCCGGCGCGCCTCTGTTGGTCGCCTCGGGGCCTCTGGAGGACGCCTTGAGGGCCGTGGGCGAGGAGATAGCGGCTGTGAGGATAGAATCGGATAAGGAGGGCGTCGTGGCCAAGGCCGATACCTTCGGCACGTTGGAGAGCATGGTCTTGTTCCTAAGGCAGTCCAAGATACCCGTGAGGAGAGCCGACGTAGGGCCTCCTAGCCATAAGGACGTCGTCGAGGCCCTCCTCTCCAAGAGGAAGGATCCCGCCTACGGCGTGATCCTGGCCTTCAACGTGAAGGTGCCGCCGGAGGTCGATAGGGAGGCGCAGTCAAGCGGCGTTAAGATAATCAAAGGCGAGATCTTGTACAAGGTAGTCGACGAATATCTAAGATGGGCCAACGAGCTCAAGACGAAGGCCCTCGAGGAAGCGTTGTCCCAACTCGTGAAGCCGGGCGTGATACAGCTACTGCCCGGCTACGTCTTCAGAAGGAGGGACCCCGTGATAGTCGGCGTGAGGGTCGTCAAAGGCACCATCAAGCCCGGCTACACCTTGGTGAGAGCCGACGGGAGGGAGGTAGGCAAGATACAGCAGATTCAAGAACACGGAGCTCCCAAACAAGAGGCCAAGGTGGGCGAGGAGGTGGCGATATCGATACAAGGCGACGTGATGGTCGGGCGGCAGATAAAGGAGGGCGATATCCTTTACGTGTATATACCGGAGGATCACTTCAAGCAGTGGCTGCTTCAATACAAGGCGTATCTAAGAGGCGACGAACGCGAGGCCTTGGACGAATACGCCCAGATCAGGAAAAATTGGCGTAAATAGTTTTGACAAAAAGCTAAAAAATCCCTCCGTCGGGGGGATCTATGTTGAGAGATTTAGCGTACGGAGGCTTGCTCCTAGCTTGGATAATATTCCTGTCGTTGTATATAACCAAGAAGCTCTACGAGCGCTGGGTCTCCAGAGGGATGGCTCCTACGCGCGCCGTATATTTCAACAGGAAGGTGATACATATACTGGCGGGAGGCCTCGTCGCCGTGTTGCTGCCTATCTTCTCCACCTGGGTCGTGCCCGTGGTCATGGCGTTGCTCCTAAGCATATTCCTCTACATACCGAGGAGGACGGGACGGCTCATGTATTGGTTCCAGACGCTTGACAACGCCTACGAGATACACTTCACGCTGTCCTGGGCCCTCTTGGTCTTCATCTCCTGGGCCCTCCTCGATATGTTGAACGTAGGGATCGCGTCGATATTGTTCATGGCATTCGGCGATGCCGCCACCGGCATAGTGAGAAACGCCTTGTTCGGCAGGAGGACCAAGTCGTGGTGGGGCAATCTAGCCATGGCG
>CAYFGI010000093.1:0-4300 GCA_964342785.1 uncultured Thermoproteaceae archaeon | reverse complement strand
CGGATGCTATATGCGTCCCTCCAAGGCTATCAGCAGTAGGCCTATGATCAGAGTCCCCAACGCGTAGACGAACAGAAACCCCTGGAAGCCCGAGTGCGCTATCAACAGAGCCGCCGCTAAGGGCGCCGGTATTCCGGCCAACGACGTAAATAATTCGTAGGCGGAGAAGTAGGCCGCGGGGTCCATCCCCCTTGTGTTTGTCACGTGCTTCACATATCTCTGTAGATTGGGGGTGTATAACGCGGGCGCCGCCCCCATTAGGGCGATCGCGGCGTAGACGGCCCCGGCGTCCACATAGCCGTAGGAGAGGAGGAAGTACGAAGACGCTATCATCGCGGTCGAGAGACCCATGAGTGCGACGGGCTTATCTAGTTTGTCGGAAAGAGCCCCCATCATGGGGCCCAGCGCTACTCCCACCACGTAGCCCAGAGATAGCGCCACGCCCGCCGGCAGAGGCCCGCCGAGTAGATCCCAGAGGATTATGCTCCCGTAAACGGCGACGGCCGCCTCGAAGAACTCCGATATCGCCGAAAGCAACAACACGAGGTCCAGCCCCATCGCCTTAGGCGCCTTCGCGGAGGAGCGGGGCGCCTCGGGAGGGCGCGGCACGGCCCTCACCAGGATCGCCTGCATTATGAGCGCGGCGGCTAGAAAGAACAGCAGCACGAATATCGAATTGGCCAGCCCTAGGTATTGCAACAAGGCCCCGAAAAGCGCCGTGGATATCGCGGCGATTAATGTAGATATGCTCGATAGGGCGCCCGCGGCGAGCCCCAGCCTCCTCCCCTCCACCAGCGCGTTCACAAGGGATCTGTTGAACGGCCTTAGGGACATGTAGACGCCCGTGATTAAAGGCACCAGGAGAACCAACAAGCGGGGGTCCTCGACTTTAGCGAAGATCGCCAGCAGTAGCCCGTAGAGGATGGTGAGGAGGGGCATAGCCGCGTAGGCCCTTCTATAAGTCGAGAGGGCGAGAGCAGTAAACGATACCGCCGCGACGACAGCCTTTTCAAGGGCGTAGGCCCCTCCTATCGCCTCCACCGAAACGCCTCTAACCGCCAGAAGCGCGGGCAACATGTTCGAGAAGCCGCTGTAGCTGAGGACTAGAAACGCCGTGTAGGCGAGCAGGAGGATCGTCACGCCTCCGCCGGTTGTGGGGGAGCGCAATGTTCGGAGCCGCGTACAAGCGCTCATTAGCATCTTTAGACTCCACGGTCAAAAGCGTTACGCCTTCCGATACGCGTTAGGACGGGATCTACGGCGCAGTTCGCTGATAACGAGAAGAGCAGGCGGCCGGGTGTCTCCGCCTCGGCGAACTTCAACGCGGCTATCGCCGAATCGGGCGGCTGGGCGCGCTGAGATAAATATTTAAATATAGCTGAAGCTCTGTCGGCGATGGTTCGCCGTTTTAAGCCCGCGATTAAGTACAGAAGAGGCACCAGGACCCACGGCTGGGGCAGAGTGGGGCAACACAGGAAGAGCGGCTCCTCGGGCGGCACGGGCATGGTGGGCTTCCACAAGCACAAATGGTCCTTCGTGATGGTGCACGCGGAGGAGACGTCGGGCTGGCCTTTCTACGGCAAACACGGCTTCAAGCAGCCTAAGCCCATCTCGGTCGAGTGGAGGCCCATAAACGTGGGCAAGCTCGAGGAATTGATCGAGGAGCTGGAGAGGGAGGGGAGGGCCGTCAAGGAGGGCGGGAGGTACGTGGTCAACCTGCTTGAGCTCGGCTACAACAAGCTGCTGGGCGGCGGCAAGATCGAGAAGTCTGTTGTCGTCTACGTGCCGGCGGCGACGGAAGAGGCCGTGAAGAAGATAACGGGCGCAGGCGGCGAGGTCCGCGTAATCCACGGCGTTGTCCACAGGTAATGGAGTCCCTGGACCCCATCTTAGAGCGGCTAATAACCGTACAGAGGCCGAAGAAGGCGCTACCGCTTTCCACCAGGCTGATGTGGACTGCGCTGGCCGCCTTGGTCTACATCATGATGACCATAACGCCGCTTTGGGGCGTCCAGAAGACGACCCCATCGGGGGTCGCCGCATCTATATTCAACAACCCGTTGGTGTCCACCATATTCGGCACAACGTTCGGCACCTGGGCTCAGCTCGGCATAGGGCCGATAGTCATCGCGGGCATAGTGATGGAGATACTTCAGTTCTCGGATCTGCTCCCCTTCGATCTAGACGACAAAAAGGATAGGCTTAGGTTCTCGGCGTTCCAGAAGCTGCTCGCCTTGATCCTAGCGGCGGGGGAGTCCGCGGCTATAATCGCCATGGGCGAGTTCGGCCAGCTCTCGTTGATCCAAGCGGTGGCCGTGTTTATCCAACTGCTGATAGCCACCCAGATAGTCATCCTCCTTGACGACATGATAGCCAAGGGCTGGGGCTTCGGCGGGAGCGCCATAAACTTAATCATATTGCTCTCCATAACGAGGACCTTCTTCGTAGATCTATTCTCTTGGAGCATGCCGGCGTTTCCCAACGTGAATCCAGCGGACAACCCAGCCATGCAGTTGCCTCTCGGCTTCGTGCCGGCTCTCGCCGTGGCTATATACAATACAATATACGGCACGGGGCCGGGGCTCTTGGCCTTGGTGTTCAGACAAGTCGGAACCATCGCGTTGCCCGATGTGGTCAGCCTCGCGGCTACTCTGATCCTAGCCTACGTGATAGTGTACATAGAGCAGATGCATGTGAACATACCGGCGGCCTATACTCAATACTGGGGCTTCAGGATCAATATACCCCTGAGGTTCATGTACGTCTCGGTCATACCGATAATATTCACGGCTTATTCCCTCATACTTGCGGAACAGATCATAGCCGGCCTCGCGGCGCTGGCCGGCGGCATCTCGCCCGCGCTCGCCGTGTTGCTCACGGCCATGATGCCGGCGAGGATACTGACGCCCGACTACATAGTGATCCACATACTTCTCTACGCGGCGCTTGCCACGGTCTTCGCATGGCTGTGGGGGCAGATAGGAGGTATAGGGCCCGACGACTACGCCAAGAGCCTCGTCGAATCCGGCCTCCACGTGCCCGGGTTCAGACAAAGCGAGAGGGTCATCGCCAGGATCTTGAAGAGGCCAATAAACACTCTGATACTGTTAAGCGGCTTAATCGCTGGAACCTTGGCGGCTGTAGGCGATATATTCGGCGTATGGGGCTCAGGCATAGGCTTGATACTGCTGGTCGAGATAGGGCTGGGCTACTACACGCAGATACTACAGGAAGGGCTGATGGAGGTCTACCCAGGCCTTAAGCGCGTGTTAAGCCAATAAGCTCATTAAGGCTAGGAACAACGTCTACATGGACAAGAAGGTGATAAACCGGCTGCGGGACGCCATAGATCTACTAGAGTCGGCCGTCCAAGATAACGACTGGAAGCTCGTCGAGGAGGCTCTAGACGATCTAAGGGACTTGCTCGACGAGCTCGAGGAAAGCTGATTTTTATACCGAGAGACTTCGCAGTGGATATCGCGATCCCTCACGATGTTTTATCGGAGGCCCCAGACGAGGAGAGCAAAGTGAGGAAGCTCGGCTATATAGCGAGAGGCGCCGCCGTCTTCAGGGTCGAGAAGGTGTTGATATATACATACGGCAAAGACGTGGACTGGGACGAGGTCGAGGAGATGAAGTTGCTGTTGGAATACGCGGCGACGCCGCCGCATCTCAGAAAGCGCGTGTTCAAGCTGGATAAAAGGCTCGCGCTGGCGGGTCTACTGCCGCCGCTGAAGATACCGAGCCACCTAGCCCCCAGGCAGCCGTCGATCGGCGATGTGGTGGAGGGGATCGTCGAGAGGTGGGACGGCTATTATTCCCTGGTGTATATAGGCGGTAGGAAGTACGCCAAGGTCCCCAAGCCCTACCCCATAGGCGCCCGGTTAATCGTCAAGATAGAGGCGGAGACGGATAGACCCGATATATTCAGGGCGATAGTCCTCAAAAACCCGCCGGACTACTGGGGGTATAAGGTCGAGGTAAGGCCGTTCGGCCAGCTGGCCGAGGGCTACGATACGATTATATACACAGGCAAGGAGGGCAGATCGATCTGCGAGGGCTTGCCTAGGCCGGTAGGCCGGACGCTCGTCGTCTTCGGAGGCCCGAAGGCCGGCGTCGACGAGATAGCCAAAATGGAGGGCGTGGAGCTCAAGGGCCTATTCCTGAATTTCGTGCCTAGACAAGGAACCGAGACCGTTAGAACCGAGGAAGCCATATTCGCCGTACTGGCGTTACTTAACTACGCGAGCGTCTGTAGCGTGGGTAAGCCCACGGCAAAGAGTTGAAAGGAAAGGGGGAC
>CAYFGI010000092.1:0-4430 GCA_964342785.1 uncultured Thermoproteaceae archaeon | reverse complement strand
CAACGCGGGATCGATGGTGGCCTTGCCCAGACCAGGCCTCGGCGTATATATCACGGCGCACTGGCCCGACCCAACTGCCTTCTCCTCCTTCCTTAAGGCGCTCGACGGGCTTGCCGACTTCGTGGAGGTGGGCATCCCCACGAACAACCCGAAATACGACGGCCCGTTTATTAGATCCAGCCACAAATCGACGCCTATCAAGGGGCTCAAGGCCATTGAAGGAATCCCCCTTCCGAGAAACGCCGTGTTGATGGGCTACGCCGAGGATTTCGCCGGCAAGTTCGACGAGCTGGCCCGCGCAGCGGCCGAGGCGGGAGCTACATCGGTCCTCCTGCCGGATCTCCTCATCGACATGCCGGAGAGGCTGGACGACTACGTGAAGGCCATGAAATCGCACGGCTTGGAGACGACGTTTTTCCTGCCGGGAAAGTTCCCCTACCAGCTCGCCGAGAGGCTGGCCCGGCACAACCCGCTCTTTATCTATATAGGCCTATACGCAGCGACGGGCATCAAGTTGCCCGTCTACGTGGAGAGGAACATCAGAATCGCGAAAGCCCACATCGGCGATACCTACCTAGTCGCCGGCTTCGCTATAGATAGCGGCGAGAAGGCGCGGGCCGTCATAGAGGCCGGCGCCGATGGGATCGTCGTGGGGACAGCCGCCATGAGGCTCCTCAAGGAGCGGGGGCTAGACGCCGCGCTGAACCTCCTGGTCGAGATCAAGGGCTCGATTAAATGAGGGCGTACGGCTACCTCCTCGGCGTGGTCATCATCTGGGGCCTCGCCTATCCTTTGACCAAGTACTTAACGGCGTATTTCTCGCCGACCTTCATAGCGTTCTTCAGAGCCGCGATCGGGTTCGCCGTCTTGTCCGCCGTCGCCAAGCCGGCCCGCCCAGACGGCAAGACGGCCGCGGTCGGCATCTTGAACATGGGAGCAACGGTTCTGCTGATAAACCTCTCGCTTTTATTTGCGAAGAGCCCCGGCTTGGTCTCAACCTTGATGTACACACAGCCTTTGTTCGTGCTCCTCCTATCGGCCATCGCCCTCAAGGCTACGGTTAAGCTCGGCGAGGCGCTCGGAGTGGCGCTCGGGGTCGCCGGCGTGATCGTGTCGACGATGGGCGGCGGAGCGTGTACATGCGATCTCCTTCCGGTTCTGGGGGGCTTCCTCTGGGCTCTCGGCACCGTGGCCTACAAGCTTTGGCTTACGGATAAGCCCGTGCTGCCCATAACCGCGACCATGAACGGAGTGGCCGCCGCGTTTCTGCTCCCAACCGCGTTGGTCTCGTACAAGGTCAGCTTCTCGGCGAGAGCCCTCCTGCTCCTAATCGCCTTGGCCGTTCTAGCGCAGGGAGTGGCTTGGCTCCTGTGGTTCCGCTCCATCCGCGAGCTGGGGCCGGTCAGAGCAGGCGAGATATCTCTTCTGGTGCCCGTCTTCTCGTATCTATTCTCCTACTTCATGTTGGGGTCTACGCCCACGCTGTATCAAGCGATCGGCTCTGCGTTGATCTTATCGGGCATATCTACAATCTATATAGCCGCGGGAAAATTTAAATAGGTTGGCGTTTCGGAGGCTATGTCTTCGGGGTGGATAGGTGGTACAACATAGGGGCCGATCTCCCAACGCCGCTACCGCCTCCTAAGGATCCCGACGAGGGCGATAGCAGGATCGCGCTTCTGACGAGGATACTCCCGTCCGCGTTGATAGATCAAGAATTCACGGCGGAGCGCTGGATACCTATACCCGAGGAGGTGAGGGACGCCTACAGGAGGATGGGCAGACCCACGCCGTATAGGAGGGCTGAGGGGCTCGAGAGAGCGCTCGGCGTTAAGGTACACATATACTACAAATTCGAGGGAGCCCTTCCAGTCGGTAGCCATAAGCTCAACACGGCCTTGGCCCAAGCCTACTACGCGAAGCTCGACGGCGCAGAGGAGGTGGCCACCGAGACGGGGGCCGGGCAGTGGGGCATGGCCGTCTCCCTGGCCGCCGCCCTCTTCGGGCTGAAGGCCGTGGTGTTCATGACCAGATCATCCTACGAGAAGAAAAGGCAGAGGGTCGTGTTCATGCGGACCTACGGCGCGACGGTGTACCCCAGCCCCAGCGAGGTCACGGAGACCGGCAGGAAGTTCTACAGGCCGGATCACCCCGGCTCGCTCGGCATAGCGATCTCGGAGGCCGTGGAGTACACGCTGGCCGGCGAGAGGAGGCGGTACCTCCCCGGCAGCGTGCTGGAGTTCGTCTTGATACATCAGTCCGTGATAGGCCTTGAGGCCATTCAGCAGATGCCCGAGGAGCCCGACTACGCGGTTGGCTGCGTCGGCGGCGGCTCGAACTTCGGCGGGTTCACATACCCCATGATAGGCATGAAGCTGAGGGGCGAGGGCTTCGAGAAGACCAAGTTCCTGGCCGCCGAGTCGGCCGCTGCGCCCAAGCTGACCGCCGGCGAGTATAGATACGACTTCCCCGACGCCGTGGGGGTTCTGCCCATGATAAAGATGTACACCCTCGGCCACGACTACGTGCCGCCCGCCGTCCATGCGGCCGGGCTCCGCTACCATGGAGCCGCGCCCAGCCTCTCTATGCTCAAGAGGCTCGGCCTCGTCGATGCCGTGGCGTATAGGCAAGAGGACATCTTCGAGGCGGCCGTGATGTTCGCGAGATCCGAGGGCATAGTGCCCGCGCCGGAGAGCGCCCACGCCATCAAGGCGGTTATCGATTTAGCCAAGAAGCTACCCCCGGGCTCCGTGATAGCCTTCAACTTATCCGGCCACGGCCTACTCGACGTGGACGCCTACGAGAGGGCCCATGTCGCTTAGGAAACTCGGCGAGGGGAAGACCTTGACTCTGGAGGAGAGCTACTCGTTGGCGCTCTCAATGCTCAAAGGCGAGCTCGGAGACGTCGAGATAGCCGCGGCCCTCACAGCGATGAGGGTTAGGGGCGAGGCGCCCGAGGAGGTGGCCGGGTTCGCCAAGGCCGCCCGCGATACTTGTGTGAAGGTCGACATAGGCGCTCTGCCGGCGATAGACACGGCCGGGACCGGCGGCGACGGGCAGAGGACCATCAACTTGTCCACAGCCGCGGCGCTCGTTGCGTCGGCTCTCGGCGCCTACGTGCTCAAACACGGCAATAGATCCGTCACCAGCGCTACCGGCAGCGCCGACTTCTTGGAGGCCCTGGGCTACAACATCAACCTCAAGCCGGACGAGGCCGTGGCCGCGTTGAGGACCTCCAGGTTCGCGTTCCTCTTCGCCCCGGCGTATCACCCGACGTTTGCGCGCGTGGCGCCTATACGCAAGAGGCTCCCCTTCAGGACCATATTCAACATAGTGGGGCCTTTGGCCAACCCAGGCCAGGTGAAGAGGCAGGTCATAGGCGTGGCGGAGCCGCGCCTCGTGCCCGTGGTCGCAAACGCCGCCGCCTACCTCGGCCTCGAGCACGCGTTGGTGATACACGGCGAGCCCGGGGTCGACGAGGCCTCCCCCGAGGGCCGCACGATAGTGGCCGAGGTGAGAGGGGGGAAGGTCGAGGAATACGAGCTGACGCCGGAGGATTTCGGGGCCAAGAGGTGGAGGATACCCAGAGCCGACGCCAGGGAGGAGTCGGTGGCCAAGACGCTGGGCGGGCTGAGGGGCGAGGACGCCGAGGCGGCCAACGCCATCGCCATGAACGCCGCGTTGGCGCTATACGTGGCCGGGCTGGCCAAGGATCCCAGAGACGGCTACGAGGCGGCTCTGGAGGCGATTAAATCGGGCCGCGTGGCCCAACACGTGGAGCTGGTAGTGAAGGCCAGTAGGCGATGACGTTGTTGAAGATATGCGGCTTGACCAGACTCGCCGACGTGGAGCTCGTGGACAAGGTCGCGGACTACGCCGGCTTCATCGTGGATCCGGAGACCAGCTCGCCGAGGAGGATCCCGCCGGGCTTGGCCAAGGACTTGGCCTCGGTTTTGAGCAGAGCTAAGCCCGTCGCCGTCTTCGACTCGTACGATCCGGCAGACGCGATCGATTTGGCGGCCGCCAACGACTTCCCCGTGGCGCAGATTCCTCGCAAATTCGGCGAGGACGTCGTGGAGAGGGCCAAGGAGAGGGGGGTAGCGCTGGCGCCCGTGGTGCTCTTCGGGAGGGACGACGTGGTGGAGGAGGCCGCGCGGCTTTCCTCGGGCGAGTTCGAGTACGTGTTGGTAGACGCCATAAAGGGCTCGGGCCTGAGGTACGAGCACGGCCTCAAGATACCCTTGGAGCTGATAAGGAGGGTTGCGCCGCTGAGGAAGGTCGCCGTGGCGGGGGGCATAACGCCGGATAACGTTGAGCATGTGTTGAGGTACGGCCCCTACATGATCGATGTGGCGAGCGGCGTTGAGGCGGAGCCCGGCATCAAGGACAGCGCCAAGGTGATGGCCCTCGCCGAGAAGATAAGAGCTTTT
>CAYFGI010000091.1:3396-4629 GCA_964342785.1 uncultured Thermoproteaceae archaeon | reverse complement strand
CGGCGTGACGTACATCTTGTCCAGATAGCCGATGCAGAACCTCAGCTCCCCCTCGGCGCTAGGGCAGAGCCTGGAGAGCTCGTCGAACAGAGCCACTAGGTTGCGGCCGAAGGCCGGCCTCCCCAACGCCCTCAACAACGCCTTGAGCGCGAACTCAGCTGCTTGTTGCGCCTTGAAACACGCCCAGGAGTAGGCCTCGATGTCCATATCGGCGTTTATGGATCTCAACGTGTATTCGGAGTGCCTCATCCACCTCCGGTACTCGCCGCAGTCCAGCGCCACGTTAAGAATAAACCGCAAAATTAAAAAGAGCCGCAGGCCACCCCAGCGAAATGACAGGCTCATCCACCGCGTGAACTCCACGCAACGTTCGTCGTGGAGAGCGTCGAGGCGGCGCTTCCGCGGCTCTAAAAAGCTTATATCGGAGACTAAATGGCTGATGTGGCGGGGGTGGCCATATGCATGGGCCAGATGAAGGTTGTCTTCAGCGACGTGGAGGGCAACTTGCGCAGAGCCGTCGAGGCCGTCAAGAGGTCGTCGTCGCTGGGTTGCGACATAGTGGTCCTGCCCGAGGCGCTAGACGTCGGCTGGCTCAACCCGGATGCCGCCGAGTTGGCCAAGCCGATACCTGGGCCCTACAGCGACGTGATAGTGGACGCCGCTAGGTCCTACGACGTCTACGTCGTCGCCGGCTTGACCGAGCGCGATAACGGCAAGATATACGACGCCGCGATCTTGGCATCCCCCAGGGGGCTGTTGTTGAAGTATAGGAAGATCAACTTGATCCCGGAGGAGCTGGAGATATACGAGGTCGGGGATAGGCTCGGCGTGGCGGAGACCGAACACGGCAGAATCGGCGTCAGTATATGCATAGATAACGCCCCCACGAGCTTGGCCCTGGCCCACTCGATGGCCCGGATGGGCGCGTCCATGATACTCTCGCCGTCGGGCTGGGCCGTGCCGCCCACGTACGATCTAGGCAAGGAGAGCTACCTGGAGGGCCCCTACGGGAAGCATTGGGTCGTCTCCTACACCACGATGGCTAGGCTATACGACATAGCGTTCGTGGGAGTGAGCAGCGTCGGCGAGATGACCAAGGGGCCTTGGAGGGGCTGGAGGCTGATAGGCTCCTCCCTGGCCGTGGGCCCCGGGGGGATCGTCTTGGCCAAGGGGAGAGAGGGCGTCGACGCCGAGGAGCTGATAAAGGTCGAGGTCGACATCCCGCCGAGGCGG
>CAYFGI010000091.1:0-3296 GCA_964342785.1 uncultured Thermoproteaceae archaeon | reverse complement strand
GCGAGGGTTTGCCGCGCGACGCTAAACCCCTCTCGGGTAGCCGAATTTCTTGAGGGTATCGGGCGGCTCTATAGCCAAGGCCGCCGCCCCCATCGCCACCTCGTCGTCGCCGAATTTGGCCTTCTCGATGGAGGGTGGGGTCAACGGCGTGTATTTCCTCAGCCTATCCTCGACGGCCTTGAACACGTCCCAGTGGTTCAACGCCACGGAGCCTCCCACCACGAGCACCTCCGGGTCGTAGGCCGCCGTTATCACGGCTATCCCGGCGGCGTTGACCTCGAGCCAATGGTCCACGAAGGCTTGGGCCAAGGGATCCCCCTCTCTATACAGCTTGAAGACGTCCTCCGACGTCTTCACGTCGGGAGGCCTTCTGCCCAGCCTCTCGGCGTATATCTTGAAGTACTTGGGGATGTTCGCGCCGCTCGCCATGGCCTCCCAATGGCCGATCCCCCCGCAACCGCACTTCACGCCGCTCGTTATGTCGAGGACGGCGTGTCCGAGCTCGTGGGCATTCCCCTCCTTGCCCAACAGGAGGTGCCCGTTCACGACGGCGCCTACGCCGAGGCCCGTGGATATGGTGAGGTAGGCCAGGTTCTCGACGCCCCAACCGCCCAAAATATACTCGCCCCAAGCCGCCGCCACGCAGTCGTTTGCCACGTAGATAGGCTTCTTGAACTTAAGCAGAGGATCCACCAGCGGGAATCTGCTGGAGGGCGAGTTCGGCGCCGCGGTGACCCAGCCGGTCCGTAGATCCATGGGGCCTATGGACCCGACCCCCACCGCTTCGAAATCCCAACTGTCGGCGAGCTTCGCCGCGTCTCCGACGGGATCCGCGCTCGTCCTTATCTTCTCGCGGCGCCTCACGGAGCCGTCCCTCTCGACGAGGAGAACCCTGGTCCAAGTCCCGCCGACGTCTATGGCTAGTATCATCGCTTCACGCGGTCGCCCAGCTCTCTCTTCAAGACGGCCGGGAGGTCCTCCAGAAGGCCCAGCAGGATGTTCTCTACGTCCTGCGGTATCTTCTCCAGGGCCACGCCCTTGCAGTCGACGTAGGCCCATCTTATCTCGACCGACGTCTCATCGTCTTTATGCTTCCCAGAGAGGAATCCGATGAGCCAATCCTCGCCGACCTTCACGACGATAGTATTGGGCTTCCTAAGGGAGCCTAGAAAGCCGAGAGCCCTCTTCCTGGCGGCCTTCACGGCCTCTTCTTCGTTCACGCAGGACATGCCCCTCCAAGCGCCTCGATTTATATCTTTAGCCGCGGGGGCTGGCCGATGCGAACCCCCAGGTCCCGCCTACCTCGGGCAACCCTAGTAGCGCTATCCCACAAGCTTTCTCCGATCATATGGGGATGCCCCACGACGGAAGCGAGCGCGGGGCCTTCCCTTCACTAAGCCGACTTGGCCACAGCCGAGCTCCGGGAGTCCTATATCGACCACAAGCCCCGCCAGACTCTCCAGATATCGGGACTTCCGCCGGAAAATATCTGGGCAAAGCCGGATATCGCTTGACTCCATGGGGCTGATCCTGAAGTTGTGAGGATCGGTTTATGGCATCTATCTAGTCCCGCTCTGTAGTCTCCTCACGTCGTCTTCGCAGTAGATCCTCCCCCTCCACTTGACGCACTTCACAAACGCCGAAGTCCACACGGCGAGGGGGATCACGAAGTTGCCGAGAGCCCACGTCTCGAGGACCTCCAGGGGACGCGTCTTTATACCCGCGCGCCTCTCCACGCCCCTCGCCCTCACGAAGTCCTTGACGAGGTTTATCAACGGTATGGAGAAGCCCACCGCGAGGACGGGGCTCCCCAGGGCTAGGCCGGCCACCGGTATGGCTATGCCGAAGGCGAAGTTCAAGGTATAGATGGCGAGGCCCACGATCCAGCCTTGGCGCGAGTACCACTTCACCATGAGTATCTGCCTCACCCCCCAACGGAACATCTCCCCCCAGCTACAGCGGAGGTCCGGGGTGGGGGCTATGGAGGAGCGGGAGAACCATATCTTTCCTCCGAGCTCCCTCACGGCGCTATACGTCGCGTAGTCGTCGCTGATATAGCGCGGGAGCCTCTCGGCGATCTTGCCCCTGTCTACCACGTCCCTCCTTAATGCCGTGGAGCCGCCCCAGAGGAACCTGGACCGGGGGTCCTGCATGGCTGAGAAGGCCATGTTGCTTATCGCCGCCCTGGCCCTCGTGCAGAGGCCCGGCCCCACGTACCATCTATAGGTCGTGGCGGCGTCGTAGACAGACAGCGGAGCCGTCAAGCCCTCCAGCCAGCCGGGCCCCGGCCTTATGTCGTCGTCGGCGAACACGATGCAATCCCCCCTAGCTACGGAGAGAGCCCTCGCCAAGGCCCAGCTCTTGCCCGGAGCCCCCGGCGCTTCCCCGGCCACGAGCACCTCGCCGTATTTAGACGCTATGGACGCCGCGGGGTCCTCGGGGCTATCCACCACGAAGATATAACGGGCCTTCGCGCCGCCGGTGCTCTGTCCGGCGATGGCGGCTAGGTTCTCCTCGAGGCCCGGCGGGGCCCCCTTTAGAGGCACCACGACGTCTATCTCCCGGCATCTCTGTTGGAACCGCTCCTCCGCCGACCAGAACCTCAACTCTCGATGAAGGCCCGCCGCGGTAAGCGCGGCGAATACGAGGGAGACGGCGGCTAGGATCTCCGCGATCACGCCTTCGAAACGCCGATTATATTAAAGCGTTGCCGCGATTTATATAGCCCACGTTTATCTAGCGTACGATCGGCGTAGGGATGCATTTTGAGGATTGATGGTTTATAACTCGGCGTGCCAAGATCCCATGGAGGTGAAGGAGTTCGACCTCACATACGAACAACTTTTCAGCGCTCCCGACAAGGAGGGGTCCATAGTGTCGGTCCGCGTCCACAAGAAGGTTAAGGAGGTCTTGGAGCAGCTAGCCGAGAGGGAGGGGCTCGACGGCGTTTCGGAGCTAGTGCGCTACCTCATCGCGGGGTACCTCATGGGTAAATACAACATAGTCCGGCCTGAGAAGAAGGTCGTGGTGGAGCCCATAGTCTTGAACATAAACGTGGCTAAAACGACGCGCGTAGACGAGCTGGACGAGGAGCTGGCGCTACAGGAGCTCGAGAAGATAGTGCGCGACGCAGAGGATTACCTCAAGAAGCTGTCCATGGGCCTCGTGATAAAGAACCCGGAATATATAGCTAAGCTCAACAAACAGCTGGTTAAAGCCGCAAAGACCGCGAAGAGGATGGGCATGGACGAGGTGTACTCCAAGATCCTCAAGCTCAAGGCCCAGCTAATGGTGTT
>CAYFGI010000090.1:0-4646 GCA_964342785.1 uncultured Thermoproteaceae archaeon | reverse complement strand
CTATCGCTTGAGCCACTCCCTTAAGCTGAGCCACAGCTTGAGGCCGCCCGTCCCCCTCCTGGATATATGGGGATCGACGGCCCTCTCGGGGTGGGGCATCATGCCGAGGATGTTGCCGGAGGCCACCCCCGCCACGTCGTCGAAGGAGCCGTTGGGGTTCTCCACGTATCTGAAGACCGCGCGGTACGGGCCCGAGGGTATGTAGCGCCCCTCGGCGTGGGCCACGGGCATGTAGACCACCTCCCCCCTCTCGTAGAGGAGGGTGAAGGGAGTCTCGTTGTCCACCACGCGGACCGGTATCCACTTGCTTATGAAGCCGGGGGGATCGTTGGGGGCGAGGGCGCCCGGGAGGAGCCCGGCCTCCACGAGGATCTGGAAGCCGTTGCATATGCCCAAGACCGGCGTCCCCCTCTCGGCGTCTTCCCGCACCTTCTCCACCGCCTCGGTCGCCGCGGCTATGGCGCCCGCCCTCAGCCTATCGCCGTAGCTGAAGCCCCCCGCCAGCACTACCGCGTCGTATCTGCCCGGCTCGTAGTCGCGATGCCACACCACCTCGCCCCTAAGGCCGGCGAGCTCAAGAGCCCTCAAGACGTCGAGATCTCCGTTGGTCCCGGGGAACCTCAGGATCGCTATCATGCCTCCTCTATCCTCACCACCTGGATCACGTGGACGTGGGGGTTCCCCAGCCTCGCCTCGCGGGCTATGTAGAGGGCGGTCTTCTCGGCATCCTCGGGCGAGGGGGCGTCGATGTACAACACTAGGCACTTGCCCGATCTAACCGCTACGTCGTGGCCCAACCTGGCCAGGAGGTCCTTAGATATGGTCTCGCCCTCGGGGTCTTTAATCGAGGGCTTGTAGGCCACGTTCAGATAGACCGCATACCTCATGGACCTCGTAAATCATGTATTTAAAAAACATACGCTTATTACGCAGCTCGGCCGCGGGCAATTTAATCGTTTTATTAATAGAAGATCGGCGCATTAAATTATTCGATCATTTCAATAAAAATCGGAGATACCCGCGGAGCTTCGCGTTCTGTTTTAAGCTGAGAGTTAATTTTAAAAACGGATCTCGTAGGTCGTGTATGGCGCTTTCGCCTCAAGAGCTCGAGGCTATACGACGTGGGCTTGGACGGGAGCCGACGGAGGTGGAGCTGGCGCTCTTCCGCTCGCACTGGTCGGAGCACTGTTCGTACAAGTCCACGAGGATGTGGTTGAGGCGTTTGCCCTCCAAGGCGCCGTGGGTCGTGAGGGGGCCCGGCACCGACGCGCCCCTCGTGGAGATCGCCGACGGGCTCTACGTAGCGTTCAAGATCGAGAGCCACAACCACCCCAGCGCCGTCGATCCATATAACGGGGCCGCCACGGGGGTGGGGGGCATAATCCGCGACATATTGACGGTGGGGGCCAAGCCGATCGCCCTGCTGGTGAACCTCCACTTCGGCCCCCTTGAACATCCCCACGCCAGATGGATAGCGTCGAACGTGGTCAAGGGCATCTCCGACTACGGAAACAGAGTCGGCGTCCCTGTCGTGGGCGGCGAGACTTGGTTCGACGAGGACTTCACCTATACCCCCATCGTCTTGGCGACTTGCGTAGGCGTGGTGGAGAGAGGCAAGGTGCCGCCCGGCGGCGTGGAGGCGGGGGATTTAATAGTCGTGGCGGGCCTCGGCGCAGATAGGAGCGGGCTGGGGGGCTCGGCCTTCGCCAGCAAGACTCTGGGCGGCGGAGGGGAGGAGGATCTAGGCGCCGTGCAGGTGGCGGATCCCCTCACGGGCAAGAAGCTGATAGACTTGGTCCAAGAGGCCGCGGGTTGCGTTAAGTTCATCAAGGATCTAGGCGGCGGAGGCTTGGCGACGGCTCTGGCCGAGCTCGCCGAGTGGTTCAGCTTGGGCGTGGAGGCGGAGCTGGATAAAGTACATATGTCGGATGCCGAGATGGGGCCGGCCGAGGTGCTCGCCGGCGAGACGCAGGAGAGGCTCGTCTTCGTGGTGTCCCCCGGGAGGCTGGGCTGTCTGAAGGCCCTTCTGGAGAAATACGAGGTCCCCTACTCCGTGTTGGGGAGGTTTGTGGAGCCGGGCCGCATTAGGCTTTCCTGGCGCGGCGAAATTGTAGGCGACGTGCCGGTGTGGCTTGCTGCCAAGGCCCCGGAGGTGGTCTGGCCCCGGGAGGGCTACGAGCCTCCGCCTCTGCCGGATCTGCCCGAGCCGCCGATAGATAAAGCCGTCGAGCTGGTCCTCTCATCGCCCAACGTGGCGTCTAAGGAGGCGATCTACAGCCGTTTTGATTTCGACGTGGGGGTGAGGACCGCCGTCAAGCCGGGGGAGGGCGACGCCGCTGTGCTCAAGCTCTACGAGCGGGGGGATCTAGGCATCGTGGTGAAGAGCGACGCCAATCCCCGCTACACCTATCTAAACCCCAGGCTGGGTGCGGCGAACGCCTTCGTGAAGGCGTATAGGAACGTGGCGGTGGCGGGGGGCGTGCCGAAAGCAGCCGTAGATAGCATAAACGTCGGGAGCCCCGCCAGGCCGCAAGCGTATTGGCAGTTCGTCGAGGCGGTTGAGGGGCTGAGGGAGGCCGCTGAGGCTCTGGAGGTGCCCATCGTGGGGGGCAAGGTCAGCCTCTACAACGAATACGGGGACAAGCCCATCAAGCCCACCGTGGCGGTGGTGGTGCTGGGGGTAATAGACGACGTCTCCACGGCGTTGCGGGCTCGGTGGCGCGACGGCGATGGGGTCTACCTATGGGGCTTCACGAGGGGGGAGGTGGGCGGCAGCGAGTACTTATATAGAGTGCATCGCCTCGTGGCGGGGAGCCCGCCCTCCGTGGACTACGCCGCGGAGAGGAGGCTGGCGGAGGAGGTGCGGAGGTGGCGCGGGAGGCTCACCGGCGCTAAGGACGTGGGGGTCGGAGGGCTTGCGGTTGCCCTAGCCAAGATGGCCGCATCAAGCGGCGTCGGCGCGGAGATCGATGTGTGTAAAGCGCCTGGAGACGCGGGGCGGCTGGACTTTTTGCTCTTCAGCGAGTCCAACGGCAGATTCGTAGCTGCCGGCGAGGAGGGGCCGGGCGTCAAGATAGGCGAAGCCGGAGGAGACGTATTTGTGTTGAGGTGTGGCTCGTCCGTCGTATATAAGCAGAGCGTGGATGGGCTGAGGTCGCTTATGCGTCTGCCTCTTTGATATGTGCGGCATAGGCGGGGCCTGGGGGGCCGGAGCCGGAGGCCTCGTGAGGAGGATGGCCCCTTGGCTTATGCATAGAGGAAGCGAGGGGGTCGGCTACGCCTACGCGGGCCCCGACGGGTTGAAGCTCGGCGAGCCTCCGGAAGACGCCGAGGCGGCGCTGGTCCACACGAGATACAGCACCTCGGGCGAATACGGAGTTCAACTCCAGCCGGTGATAGCTAAACACCGCGATTTGGAGCTGGCCGTGGTTTTCAACGGGACTATAGTGAACTACAGAAGGCTGGCGGAGGGGGCAAGCTTCGACGGTGAGGCTTTGGCGAGAGCCTTGGCGAGAGAGATATGGGAGAGGGGGCTTGAGGAGGGCGTCTCCAGCGTCTACTCCAAGATCGTCGGCGCCGCCTCGCTCGTGGCCTTGACCCCCTGGGGCCTACTGGCCGTGAGGGATCCCAGAGGCTTGAGGCCTCTCTCCTACGTGCGCCGCGAGGGGGGCGCCGCGTTCGCCTCGGAGAGCGTGGCCGTGGCGGGAGGCGAGGAGTTGCCTCCAGGAGTCGCGGTGCTACACGGCGGGAGGACGGCAGTCTGGAAGATACCGCCTGGGGAGCGGCGGATCTGCTCGCTGGAGCTGGTCTACTTCGCCCACCCCGCCTCGGTGATTGGGGGCCGGCTCGTCGCCGATGTGAGGAGGGAGCTGGGGAGGGCGCTGGCGGAGGTCGAGATACGCGATTTCGACGTGGTGGCCTACGTCCCGGAGACGGCGAGGGCGGCTGCGGAGGCCTACGCGGCCGCCTTGGGGAAGCCGCTGGTGGACGCAGTGGTGAAGAGCAGATTCGCCGGCAGGGTCTTCATCGCGCCGCCCCATCTCCGCAATCCTGGCGATGCCTTCAGAGTCGTCCCGGAGCTCGTGGCCGGGAGGAGGGTGGCGCTCGTCGACGACTCGCTGATAAGGGGCACGAACGCTAGGGCTGTGGTGAGGATGTTGAGGGAGGCCGGCGCGAGGGAGGTCCACGTGAGGATCGCCTCGCCCCCCGTCAGATGGCCTTGCTTCTTCGGCATGGACTTCCAGACCCGGGAGGAGCTCGTTGCGTATGGCCGCGACGTCGAGGAGGTGAGGAAGTTTATAGGCGCCGACAGCCTCGTCTACCTCCCGCTGGATAAGTTCAGAAGAGTAATAGGCAACGCGTGTTACGGCTGCTTCACGGGCGAGTACCCCGTGCCTATAAACGTCGACGAGGCGGAGAGGGAGATCGCAGCGGATCGGAGGCTTGCAGGCCGGCGCCCCCGGTAAAGATCCATACTTTTCGCGACCTCTGTCGTTACCAGACCTCTAACGTGGGCTTTCCAAATCGAATCGTGTTAGCAACCTCCTTAGCCGCCATGTCCACAGAGATCGAGTGCTCGATATATCGCGCCAGCCTCTCCCAACCTGGCTCCTTGAGCAGAAACGCCGCCAGCGCGGAGGCGTCAA
>CAYFGI010000089.1:0-4658 GCA_964342785.1 uncultured Thermoproteaceae archaeon | reverse complement strand
TAGCTGGGTAGCTCCAGCTATACGAGCCGTAGGTCTGGGTCACGACGGCCTTTATCTCCGACGTGTAGAAGCTGCCCACCGCCGTGCATTTAACCGGCCCGAGGGGGACTGGCCTCTGCTCGCCGGGCCCCAGCGCCAACGGGCCCGTCTGGAACGTGGAGGGAGAGCAGCTCACTTGCGAGGCGTTGTAGAGCAAGGTCACGCTGTAGGAGGCCGGCAGCCAGCCGGTGGAGTTGTTGTACGCGTTGAGGTAGAGGTAGGCGGAGACGGAGTCGCCCACCTTGCCTACATATGCGACGGTGGTGTTCGCCACCACGTACGCGGAGGAGGGCCCCACGTAGACGTAGAGGTAGGCCAGTTGGCCGTTCTGCCTAATGCCGACGTATTTATACATCCCGGGCGATGGGGGGCAGGGAATCTTGAAGGCGCCGGCCGAGGCGGGAGAGACCTTCGACCAATACACGGCGGCGCCGCTAGAGTAGCTGGAGGCCAAGTAGTAGACGAAGGGGGAACCGGGGCCCGCCGAGAAGATGCAGGAGCCGTTGTACCCCAACGCGGCTTGCTGGTCGAGCAGCGATGCCGCTTGCCTCACTTGTTGCACCGCCTGGAGCGCCGTCTGGCCCAGGGACCTGAAGTAGTAGAGAACGGCGATCATGAACGCCACCATAACTACGAGGAACACCGCGAAGGCCGCGACCGTCGAGAGCCCCCTCATCGCCCCCACCAGTCGAAGGTCTGCCCGTTGGCCGCGGCGAGTCTGTAGCCGGGGTAGCCGTAGGGGAGCGTCGTGTTGACGGCGAGGAGCGAGCTGGGCGGCACCGTCGCGGAAACGGGGGAGGCCGCGGCCGCGTTGCCCGAGAGCGTCAGGGCGTAGGCCGAGGAGAGGGCGCAGGGGGTTTGGCCGAAGTTGTAGACCCACAGCGTCGCGTAGCCGCTACGGTTCGTGGCGGCTACTATCCTGAGTTGGCAATACTGCGCCGCCTGCTCCGAGGCGAGCGCGGATTGTTGCTGAGCGTAGATGTTGAAAAACGCCGAGGCCAGGAAGACGGCCAGCGCTACCGATATGACGAGCAGAAGGGCCGTGGCCGCCACCTCAGATATCGCCTTCACGTTTACCAAAATGCTTCAGTTTAATAATCTTTCACCGTAAAATATTTATTTGTAGAGGACCCCGGTTCTCATGAAGGCGAAAGGAATAGAGCCCATAGTGGCCGCCGTGTTGTTGATAGTACTGGCCGTCGTAGGCGCCGTGTTGCTATATCTGTGGTTCGCCGGCTACGTCACGAAGGCCACGTCGCAAGCCGAGCAGATATCGGCTACGGAGAGGCTGAGCATAGAGGCCGCGAACCTCACATATACAACCACAAGGGGGACCTACGCCTACCTCTACATAAGGAACATCGGCGGAAGCAACGTCACCCTCGCCACGGCTTACCTCCTGACGCCGGGCACTACAAATCCACTATGCGTCACGAACAGCATAACTATATATAGAGGATTAAGCACAACGGCTTCACAGGTATCTACGCTCTATCCGGGCCAAGACCAGCTCGTCTATGTCAACTTCGGAACTAGTTGCACCGTACAGAGCGGCTACTCCTACGTCATCAAGATAGTGACGCAACAAGGCACGCAGTTCTCGGTGACCGTCACAGCGAGCTAAAAGGGGGATTTTTTCCATGTCTTTCTCGCCCTTTTTTCTTCTCGCTGTAGGTATCGCGATATCCTCTGCGTTGTTTCTAGCGGGCTATAGGCCGTGGAGGCGGGCCGTGTTGAGGGCGAGGCTCGAGGGGCAGTTGCCCGAGGCCTTGAGGGCCATAGCCGACGCGGTGGCCGGCGGCATGGACCTGAGGGGCGCTTTCGGCGTCGTGGCCTCGATGGGGGCCCGTCCTCTATCCGACGTCGCGAGGCGCGTGCTCGCCTTGAGCGAAGTAGGCGGGATGACCGTGGAGGAGGCCTTGTGGAGGACGGCCGAGGAGGTCGGTAGCCCCAACTTCAAGCGCTTCGCCTTGATCGTGGCGGAGGCCGTCAGGAGCGGAGCGCGCCTGCCCGAGGTCCTGGGCGCCGCCGCGCGGAGCTTCGCGACGGTCGTCGAGTTCAGGAGGGATCTAGCGGCGCAGTTGAGGCCCTACGTCCTCCTCTTCTACGCCGTCTTGGGGGTCTTCGTCGTCTTGTCGGACCTCTTGATCTACTTTATGATACCCCAGCTGGCCAAGCTCTCCTCGTCGGTGGCCTCCTCGGCCATAAGGCCTGCGGTCGTCAACGCCCTCGATGCGCTGACCGTTATGTTTTTCTCCGCCATAGTCCAATCAATCGTGGGCGGGCTGATCGTGGGGCGGATAGTCTACTTCAGCGCTAGCGCAGGGCTGGTCCACTCGGCCGTCGCGTCGGCGATATCGACCGCGGCCCTCCTCGCGCCGCTATGGGTGAAGTTCTGAAGGTGCTCGACGAGTACGAGATATCGGAGTACGTCCACGCGATGGTGTATATAGACAAGGACGGCTTCAAGGCGTATAGGGCGGTGGAGCCGCCGCTCGACGACGAGGAGAGGGCTCTCCTCGCCAGGCTGAAGAACGCTATACAGAACATCGGCGACGTTAAAGACGGCGTGTTGAGGCTCTCCAGAGAGAGGAGGGCCGAGTACTTGGAGGAGCTCGTGAGGAGAGCAATCGAGGAGTTCAAGATAAGAATCGACGAGAGGAGGAGGGGGAAGGTCATGTACTACCTCAAGAGGGACCTCCTGGGCTACGGCCCCCTCGATCCTCTCGTCAGAGATCCCTTCCTCGAGGATATCCACGTGGACGGGCCGGGCTTGCCCATATACGTATGGCACAGCAGATGGGAGTCCCTCCGCACTAGCTTGGTCTTAACCCCGGCTGAGGCGGACGCCTACGTGCAGAAGTTCTCCGCGCTGGTGGGGAAGACAATCTCATACGCTGACCCCATCCTGGAGGGCATGTTGCCGGAGGGGTACAGGCTCGAGCTCGTGATACCCCCCTCGTCGCCTAGGGGGCCCTCCTTCGTGATAAGGAAGTTCTTCGTGGAGCCGATAACCTTGATTGACTTAATCAGGGCTAGGACCATATCGGCCGAGGCGGCGGCGTATCTCTGGCTCATGCTGGACTACGGCCGCAACATAATCATAGTGGGGCCCACGGGGGCCGGGAAGACGACGCTCCTCAACGCGTTGCTATACCTCATAAGGCCCGACGCCAAGATACTCACCATAGAGGACACGCGGGAGATAAACATAGTGCACGAGCACTGGCAAGCCCTCCTCACGAGGCCCAGCAGGCTCGAGGGCGTGAGGGACGTGTCTGCCTTCGACCTCTTGGCCGTGGCCATGCGCTCCAGGCCCGACTACGTGGTGGTCGGCGAGGTGAGGGGGGAGGAGGCGTATGTGCTCTTTCAAGCCTTCGGCTCGGGCCACGCGGGGGCGACGACCATACACGCCGAGACCGTGGAGGACGCCGTGAGGAGGCTCCTCACTAGGCCTATGAACGTCCCGCCCATGTTGCTAGCCTTGGCCCACGTCTTCGTGAGGATAATACGCGTCAAGGTGGGCGACGCGGTGGCTAGGCGCGTGGTGGAGGTAGTGGAGAACATGGGGATATCGCAACGGGGGAGGCCGAGGCTTCACGTCTTGTTCAGGTGGGATCCGCAGAAGGACGCCTTGGAGCGGGTCGACGAGAGCCGGCATCTGGAGACCATATCGAGGACCCGCTTCGTGCCCCTCGACTTGCTCAGAGAGGATTTAGCCCGCAGGGAGAGGCTCCTGTCTGCTATGGCCCAGAGGGGCCTCACGTCTCCATATATCGTGGCCAAGGTCTTCTCCCGCTATGCCGCCGACCCCGAGGGGGCGCTGGAAGCCGTCCTGAAGGGCGAGGTATGACCTTCTTCGAGCTCTATAAGCTCAGCGGCTTGGGCTTCTCCTACAGGCGTTATCTGTTCATGCTCTTGGCCGCGCCCGCGTCGTCCGCGTTGGCCGTCGGGGCGGCGGCGTCCTTATGGCTTAGATCCATCGCCGGCTTGGCTCTCGGCGCCGCCGTCGGGCTCACGACCTTTGCGGGCTTGGTCCTCTACCCGCTCCACTTGGTCTCGGCCAGAAGGACCCACTTCGAGAACAACCTCCCCTACACGCTCGGCGTCTTGTTGCCACTCCTCACCGCCGGCGTTCCGCTGGGGAGGGCCATAGCCAGAGTAGCCGAGGTCGAAGACGACAAATACATAGCGAGGGAGCTGTCGCTCATAGTGAGAGATATGGTGGTTATGGGCTCCAGCCCCATCGACGCGCTCCTCCACAGCGCGGAGAGGGTGCCGAGCCAAAGCTATAGGGAGACCGTGGACATCTTGGCGAGGTCGTCTAGAATAACCGAGAGGATAGACGCCGTGCTCATGGCGCGCCTCGACTGGATGTTGAGGCAGAAGCAAATAAGGGCAGCCTCCCTCGTGAGGTCCATCGCGGTCCTCTTCGAGATCTACGTCATAATGGCCCAGCTACTGCCCGTCATGCTCTTCATAATAGCCTTATCCCTCAGCCCCCTCGGCGCTCTGCAGATCGGCGGGCTGTCCCTTGACCCGCTCTCTGTCATGATCCTCGCCGGCTTGATCTACGGCCCCTTGATAGGAGTCATCTTCTATGTGCTATTTGATTCATC
>CAYFGI010000088.1:0-4711 GCA_964342785.1 uncultured Thermoproteaceae archaeon | reverse complement strand
TGCTATTGCCGCTTAAGCCAGGCGAGAAGCCCAAGACCTTATACATCTTCAAATAACCCCCTTTTTCCTAGCCTTGTTGCAGAGCTCCTCTATTTATGCGGAATATGGAGTCAGCCCACTTCACGTACTCGCCGTTGGATTCCGCGAGGAGCACGGCGGCGTTGGTGGTCCTCACGAACTCCCTCACTATGCCCGCAACGTCGTCCCGCATCTTGGGCGAGAGCCCCTCGAAGATTTCGTCGAGCAACACGGCCGAGGTGCCGACGACGAAGGCCCTCGCCAAGGCCACGAGCTTCTGCTGGCCGCCCGACAAGACGTCGGCCCTCTTGTTCCTGAGCTCCTTGAGCACCGGCATTAGGGAAAACGCGAGCTCCACGCGGTCCTCTTTAAGGCCTAAGGCCACCGCGGGCAGGATCAAGTTCTCGAGGACGGTCAATCTGGGGAAGAGCCTTCTATCTTCGGGCGAGTACCCCAGCCCCCTCTTGGCCCTCTCGTGGGGCCTCAACCCGTCGAGGATTACTCCATCCAGCTTGACCGTGCCCTCGTACTCGACGAGCCCCATTATGGACTTAAGCGTTGTGGTCTTGCCGGCGCCGTTGGGCCCCACGAGCGCGGCGATCTGCCCCTTGCCGACCTTCAACGTAACGCCCCTCAGAATGGTGGAGCCCCTCAGCGAAACCCTTAAGCCCAAAGCCTCGATCATAACGCCAACGCCCTCGCCTCCTCCGGCCTTAAGACGGCCACCGCCCTGCCTTGCATCATGACCACCACCCTATCGGCGTATTCCTCCACTATGTTGACGTCATGCTCCACGAATATGGCCGACGCGCCCCTCCTCCTGACGTTCTCCATCACCACGGACATAACCTCATGTTTATCCTCCTCGCCGACGGAGCTGGTGGGCTCGTCCAACATGACGACCTTGGGGCTCGCCGCGAAGGTCAGGGCAACGTCCAGCAATTTCTTCTCCCCCTCCGAGAGCTCCTCGACTTTTAAATCCCGCTTGTTCCACAAGCCGAAGTCATCAAGTAGTCCTTTGACGTCGCCGTCCGCCCCCATAGACGCCAAGGCTATCTCCACGTTTCTCCGCACCGTGAGGCCCCAAAACAGCGAGGGCAGTTGGAAGGATCTCGCGAGCCCCAGCTTGACCCTCTTGTGGGGCGGTAGCTTGGTTATATCCCTCCCCTCCAAGTAGATCCTCCCGCCGTCTAGCTCCACGAAGCCCGACAAGGCGTTTATCAAAGTGGTCTTGCCCGAGCCGTTGGGCCCCACCACCGCGACGACCTCCCCCTTGGCCAGCCTTATATCTACGCCGTCTAGGGCCTTCACGCCTCCGAAGCTCTTCCTCAATCCGACCGCCTCCAGGACCGCCTCCGCCATATCGCCGCGATTAGGAGTAGCGCGGATCCTATCACCAGCTCGGGCGAGGCGAACTGGTAGGACCACAGCCTCAGCAGCTGGTAGACCGCGGCGCCTACCAAGAAGCCGTAGGCCCTCGAGGCGAGCGCTCCTATCAAGGCGGCCACCACGAGCTCGCCCGAGGCCGTCCAGTACGAGTAGTCGGGCGTCACTATGTCGGTCAAGTAAGCCACCAGCGCGCCGCCGAGGGCGGCCAGCGCGCCCGAAAGCGCCGTGGCCGCGGCCACGTGCAGTCTGGGGTCGGCCCCCAGCGCCGTCGCCCTCAGCTCGTTTATCCTAATCCCCTCCGCCACCCTCCCTAGGCGGGATTCTAGGAAAGACGCCATGATCAACAAGCCGGCGCCGGCGGATATAGCGGCTATCCAATAGAGGGATGAGGAGTTGAGCGCGTGGCCGAAGGCAAGGGGCCTGGGGACGTAGACGCCGTTGCTGCCGCCCGTCAGCCAGTAGAACTTCACCAAGACACCGTAGACGACCATGGAGATAGATAAGTTGGCTAGGGCGTAGTAGAGCCCTCTGAGCCTCCCCAGGATGTACCCCAACGAGATCCCCAGGGCGGCCCCTGAGGCCATCGCCGAGGCCAAGCCGACGAAAAGATCGCGCGCACCAGCATATTTATAGAGCAAGGCGACGGCGTAGGCCCCAGCGGCGAAGTACATAGCTACGCCGAAGTTCACGAGCCCGTACTCCAGCAGAATCGCGGTGGCGAGCACCGGGAGGCTCCAGGCGAGGATATAGCCGGCTTCGTACACGCCGAAGGAGCCCCCGAGGAAGTACGCCGCCGTCGCGGCGGCTAGGTATACGGCTATGCTATACAGACCTCGCATGTCTCGCGAACAAGCCCCTCGGCCTTAGGGCCAAGACGGCCAGCACCACTAGGTACAACACGACCAGCTCCAGCTCGGGGTAGAGGTACACGACCGCTGTCCTCAAGGCGCTTACTAGAGCCGCCGCGGCGGCCACGCCCCAGATGTTGTCCAAGCCCCCGATGACAATAACCGCGAAGGCGTACGGCAGCACCTCGGCCGCGACGCCTAGGCCGTACGCTTGCCACATCGAGGCCACCGCGCCGCCCAAGACCGCCAAGAACACGCCCAGCGTCACGAGCAAGATCTCCACGGCCCTCGCGTTCACCCCGAACGCCTCGGCGATCTCCCTGTCGTCTATAAAGGCGCGGGCGTACATGCCGCTCCTGGTCTTGTTGAGATAATAGGCGAAGCCGCCGAGGGCGATCACCGCGGTGGCAAAGCCCAGCAAGTAGGATATGGGCAATTGGGCATCGCCGAGCGCCACGGCGCCCAGTGAAGTGGCTTGGTCCGAGGCCGTGTAGTTGCCGACGCCGAAGACGTACTTGAACAGCCCCTCCATTATGAGGAGGAGGGCGTACGTAGATATTATCTGCTCCAGCTCCCCCGACGCGAGCCCCTTTATGTAGTAGTAGAACAATATGCCGGCGGGCAGAGAGATAGCGGGCGCCAGCGCGATGCCGGCCAGCCCCATCTTGAAGGCCAAGTAGGACGCGAGGTAGCCCCCCAGGGCGAAGAAAGCCCCGTGGGCTAGGTTCAAGATGCGGGAGGAGCCGTAGACGACGGCCAGCCCGAGGGAGAGGAGGACTAGGTTGACCCAAAAGGTGAGGATCGGCACAAGAACTCCGATCATATGCCCTTGTACCACTCCTCGCTGGTGACGCCGGGCGGCGGGTTGACCTCGGTGGAGTCGTAGTACTTAATCGACGTGAGCTCCCCGCCCTTGGAGATGCCGACCACGGAGCCGCACATGGCGTTGTGGTTGGGCGTCATCACTATGTACCCGCCGGGGGTGGGATACGCCAACCTCTCGAAGGCCTTGATCACAGCGCTGAGGTCCGGCCACTCGACGTTTTCGACGAGAGCCGCCGCCTCGAAGGCGTACTTGACGCCCAACACGGCGCTGGCCATATGGTATGCTGGATACGTGGGCAGCTCCCCGAACGAGGATTTGTACTTCTCGACGAAATCCTTGTTTATCCAGTAGAACCTCGGGTCGGGGACCTTGTAGTAGTTGGGGCCCTGGACTATCTGGCCGTCCTGCATCCCGTAGCCGAGCCCGAACTCGCCCCTCGCGAAGGCGCCTCTGACGGCCTTGAACAAGCCCATGGCGTTGCCTTGCTTGATCAGATTAACCAAGTCGGGCCCCCAGAAGGATGTATGTAGCAAGTCGGGCTTGAGGCTCAGTATCTTCGATATTTGGGCCGAGTAGTCGTTGGTGAACAACGGCGTGAAGAACTCGCCGAGTATCTGCACGTCGGGCTTGAGCTTCAGAAGCGTGGTCTTGAAGTCGTACCACTCGTCGCGGCCGTAGGCGTAATCTTGGTTCAAGCCCACCACGGTCTTCACGTCGGGCATGACCTCAAGGACGTATCTCGCCAAGGACGAGCCGTCGGTGACGGTAGTGCCGGCGGTTCTGAAGGTCACCTTCTTCATCATGTTGTTGTCCACGAGCTGCTTGGTGGCGCAGTCGAAGAAGACCGTTAGAACCCTGCCTAAATCCTCGGCGACAGGCGCCACCGCGAGGCAATCGGCGCTAGAGATGAGGCCCACGTAGGCGTCTACGCCCTCTTGCTCCACCAGTTGCCTATACAGCGCGACCATCTTGTCGGGGCCTCCGCTCTCGTCCCTTACGTCCAGCTCCACCTTAGCGCCCAGTATCCCTCCGCTCGCGTTGATCTGGTCGACGATGAGCTTGGCGGCGTTGATAGCCGGGACGCCAAATACCGAGGCTGCGCCGGTCTGGAAGCTGACCACGGCCAGCTTGAAGGTCTTCTTCGCCGCCGTGGCAGTCGAGGTCGACGACGTGGTGGACTGCGCGGTCGCCGCGGCGAGCGAGGCGGTCGCCGAGGGCTGTTGGGGCACACCCCTCACCACCGCGCCTAGGCCGTAGCCCACGCCGAGGCCTACGACGAAGGACGCCCCGATCTTGATGAAATCCCTTCTGCTTAGCGACATGGACCTCAAAATTGAAGTGGTTTTTAAATATTAAAATAAAATATAAATAATTTCAAATATAAATAATGTTAGATGTTTTTATATGCTCAAGGCGGCGCGGTCCTAGTGTGGCGGAAGCGAGCGCTCCTCAGCCCGGCGTCTGCGATCTACCGGAGTCTGCGCGGCCCTCGCGCCCGGCTCCTAGATGCGTTGTCGCTACCGCTCAAACTCGGCGAGAAGCCCAAGTTGCTCAACCCTCTCAAACGCCTAGAGCTAAACCTTTTAGACTAGTCCTATAGGACTAGTCCTATGAGAATAATACGACGTAG
>CAYFGI010000087.1:0-4831 GCA_964342785.1 uncultured Thermoproteaceae archaeon | reverse complement strand
TCGGCTCAAGCGAACCCCGCGGGCGCTTCGCGGACTAGCCGCGTGGATCCCGTCGACGGACGCGTTGCGCATATATATAACGGCATCCCGGAAACCTCGTGGAGTGCCCCTACTTCGTCGATGAGAACTTGGCCGGCAGTTGCATGCCGAGGAGGCCGGATCTAGATAAGTTCGTCCGCCTCGGCATAAGGCACGTGGTGGCCCTCGCGGAGGATTGGGAGCTGAGGGAATACGGCGGCTGGGAGGGGCCCGACGAGTATCGAACCGAGCTGGGGCTTAGGGGCATCAAGTTGCTCCACTGGCCTACCCCCGACGGGCGGCCGCCCAGCGATCTGCAGGCCTTGGTCCGCATAATAGACTCCCTAGTGAGGATCGGGAGGGTTTTGGTCCACTGCGTAGGCGGTATAGGCAGGACGCCCACGACCCTCGCCGCGTATTTGATATACAAAGGCTTGGACGCCCACGAGGCCTTGAGGAGAGTCTCGGAGGTCGTGCCCCCCATATCTATCAGCGAGGAGCAGTACTACGCTTTGCTCGACCTAGAGAACCAGCTGAGGCACTCTTGACGCTAGCCCTCGCGGAACCACCCGCCGGCTCTCCTCACGAGGTTATGCCTTTTGGCGTACTCCAAAACCGCGGCTTTAAACTCCTCGAACTTCCCGACGTCGCCACATATGGGCTTGCCGTCCGCCGCCGCGTCGAGGACCACCATGGACCAGCTCAACACCTCTTCCAGCTTGTCCAGCGGAAGCCAGACGACTTGCCCTATGGGCTTCTGCTCCAAACGGTATTCCCCGCTCTCCACAAGGGCTAGGAGATCCCAATCGCTGAGAGGGGTGTGGTCGCCTCTAGCCCTCGATCCGAACAGAACGACCACGAGCGCCTTGCGGCATATCTCCTCGACGATCCTCCGAGCAACCTCCTCCCTCTCCCTGGACACCTCACGTAAGGCCTCCAGCCACCTCTCGAACATAGCTCCAGATAGACTCCATGCATTTAACCGCCTCCTCGGCCTCCCACCTCCTGTAATCGTTAAGACGGGCGTCGGGGTATCTGGCCTGCACGTAATGGGATTCGAGGGATTCGGCGCACCTCATGACGTCTTCAGGAACGGACTTGTCGAGGATCTTAGCCAGATAGGCCAGAAGCTCCGAGGTTGAATGCGTCAACGGCCGGGACCCGGTCAGTTTTATCAACGTCCCCTTCAGCAGGAGCTCGGCCGCTTGCTGTGCGAAGAACGCCGCCGAATCGTAGCGGCCGTTGGCCAGATCCTCCCTGGCGTAATCCCTATACCTGGCGGCCTTCCTGGCCCAGATCTCAGCCACGAGCGAATACAGCCGGGAGGATATTATGTTTTTATCCGCGCGTCCGAACCCACGTGGAGATCTACGTGGGGACCAGCGGGTGGGCGTACGGCTGGAACCCCGACGGCCTCCGTTGGTACATAGCCAACTCGGGCCTCAACGCCGTGGAGCTCAACGCATCGTTCTACCGTTTCCCCTACAGGAGGCAAGTGGAGGCTTGGGCCCGCGAGGGGTCCTCGCTGCGCTGGGCAGTCAAGATCCATAGATATATAACCCACGTCAAAAGGCTGAGGGAAGACGCGGCCGAGGTCTGGAGGAAGTTCCTCGATCTCTTCTCGCCTCTGGATCCTTACGTCGATTTCTATCTGGCCCAGCTACCGCCTTCTTTCGACAGAAGGCCGGCCCACGTCGAGAGGCTGAGGAAATTCGCCGAGATGGCGGGGCTCGGCAGAAGGCTGGCCGTGGAGTTCAGACACGAGAGTTGGTTCGACGAGAGGACCGCCGAGCTCTGCGAGGACCTCGGCGTGACTGCGGTATCCGTGGACGAGCCGGGCGCCACCTGGGTGGCGGAGACCAACGGCGTCGTCTACCTCAGGATGCACGGCAGAACCGCTTGGTACGCCCACGACTACAGCCGCGAGGAGCTCGAGGAGGTGGCTAGGCGCGTCG
Source organism: uncultured Thermoproteaceae archaeon (assembly GCA_964342785.1). Taxonomy (GTDB): domain Archaea; phylum Thermoproteota; class Thermoprotei; order Thermoproteales; family Thermoproteaceae; genus Thermoproteus. The sequence goes on along the minus strand of CAYFGI010000087.1, from coordinate 2,858 downwards.
CCGCGCTTAAGCCCGAGAAGATCTACGTCTTCTTCAACAACGACCACTGGATGTTAGACAACGCGCGCTTGATGCTGGACTTGCTGAGAAGGCTTAAATAGCGAGTTCCACTCGCGGGCATGGATTATATTAAACTGGGTAAAACCGACATGAAGGTATCTAGGATCGGGTTAGGCGTCTGGCAGTTCGACGAATACGCCTGGGGGCCCATGGACTACGAGAGGGCCAAGTCCATAGTGGCTAGGGCGTACGAGCTCGGGATAAACTTCTTCGACACAGCGGCGGTCTACGGGAGGGGGAGGTCCGAGGAGTTCCTGGGCAGAGCCGTCAGGGAGCTGGGGCTGAGGGACCGCGTATATATCGCCACGAAGATACCCGGCGATTGGCACAGAAGAGGCGACGTGTTCAAGTCGGTGGAGAACCAGAGGAGGAGGCTCGGCGTAGACGCGATAGACTTGATCCAGCTCCACTGGCCGGCTTGTTGGCACAACGTGCCCATATGCGAGACCATGAAGGCCCTGGAGGAGCTGGTCGATAGGGGGCTCGTGCGCTATATAGGCGTCAGCAACTACCCGCCGCAGCTTCTGGAGGCCGGGAGGTGGTGCCTCTCGAAGACCGACATAGTGACCAGCCAGAACCGCTACAACCTCCTGGAGCGAGACGCCGACAAGGAGCTCCTGCCCTACCTCAGGAGAAACGGCATCGTCCTAATCGCTTGGTCGCCGCTCGCCAAGGGAGCCGTCACGGGGAAGTACACGGCCGACAACCTGCCCGCCTTCAACGACGTCAGGAGGAACGACCCGTTGTTCCAGCCCGAGAACTTGAGACTAGCCGAGCCCCTAATCGCTGAGGTGAAGAAGCTGGCGGCTAAATACGGCAAGACGCCCGCCCAAGTGGCCCTCAACTGGATGATCAGAGACCCCTTGATATATCCGATACCCGGCGCCAAGACTCCGGAGCAGGTGGCCGAGAACGCGGGGGCCGTCGGGTGGTCGTTGTCGGAGGAGGACTGGGCTAGGCTTGACAGGATAAGCAAGGAGGTTTCGGAGAAGATAAGCTACGTCACCTATTAGGGCGTCACAGCGGCCAGGACGGCCTTCGCGGTGTGTAGCCTATTTTCGGCTTGATCCCAGACCACGGACCTGGGCCCGTCCATCACGTCGTCGGTCACCTCCATGCCTCTATGGGCCGGGAGGCAGTGCATAAACAGCGCTTGAGGCCCGGCGAGCTCCATGACGGCTGAGTTGACCTGGTAGGGCCTCAACAGCTTCTCCCGCTCCTCGGCCTCCTTCTCGAAGCCCATGGAGACCCAGACGTCTGTATACACGGCGTCGACTCCCTTCAGCTCCTCGAGGGAGTCCGATTGGTAGATCCGCGCGCCGGTCCTTCCGGCGTCTTCGGCCAACTTGGAGAGGTCGTTGCGCCAGAGCTGCTTGGGCCCTATAAGCCTCACCTCCCAGCCGAGCTTGGAGCCGATCACGACGAGGCTGGCCGCCACGTTGTTGCTCACGTCGCCTACGAAGGCCATCTTCAGCCCCTCGAGCCTCCCCCTCTTCTCCCATAGGGTTAAGGCGTCCGCCAGCGATTGGAGCGGGTGGAACTTATCCGATAGCAAGTTGACGACCGGCACGTCGGAGTACTGGGCCAGCTCCTCCAACGTCTCGTGTCTATAGACTCTGGCCGCTATCACGTGGACGTACCGCGACAACGTCCTGGCCGTGTCCGGCACCGTCTCGCCTCTTCCCAGCTGGAGCTCCTGGGGGTTCGCCACTATCACGTTCATGCCCAGTTGATACGCCGCGACCGATGTCGACACCCTGGTCCTCGTCGACGGCTTCTCGAATATGAGCATGGCGGTTTTGCCGAGATGGATAGGCGTGTAGATCTCCCCCGAGTAATACCTCGTCTTGAACTCCTTGGAGATCTCCAGCAACGCCTTGACCTCGTCGGGCTTGAACTCCATAAGCGTTAGGACGTCCCTCCCTTTGAACATGGGCAATATATAGCCCTATATTATATATTTTCATGGATGATATGGCCATAAGCGCCCGGCGGATCAGCCTACGGTAGATAAATAAACACAACTCGTCTAACGACGTGGATATCGCTGTCTACGCGAGAAGAGGGCGGAGGGCTGGCGCCGTGTTGACCGCCGCGTCCAGCCTGGGCCTCCCCTATGTCCTAGACCTAAGGGGGCTTGAGATGGATAGATCGCCCTACGTACACGCCGTCGAGCTCGACTTGGAGATGGAGACGCCGCCCTCCGCGTTGATCCTGCCCCTCCCGGGCGATGTATACAAACCGGTGCTTATAGCGGATCTCCTCAACGTAGACAAGATCCTTCTGCCGCCTCCCCCCTCGGTCGACGCCTTGGCCGAGGTGTACGAGGAGGCGGTGGGGTACGGGGTGGAGGTAGTCTGGCTCTACGGGGAGCCTCCCTTGGCGAGGCCTCACGACGTCGAGGCCGTGGCGGAGGCCGTCCACCCCCGGGCGGCGAAGATAGCTTACGACGTGATAGCGGCTAGATCAAACAAGGAGATCATCAAGACCTTGGCGATGCTTCAAGGCTATATAGCCGCCATGTTCCTATCCAACCGGAAGGGCCGCCGCGGGCCCAGGCTGCCTCCGTTCGACGTGGACGGCGTGATCAACTACTCCGACGTTATCCAAGCGTCTCTACTTCTGCAGTGGGACGGTCAATACATCGTGAGGATGGCGCCGCAGTTCGCCGACAAGCTCCCCATACAAGTCGCCGTGCTCAACGAGATAGCCGAGACTTTTAGAAACGCCGGCAGGGCCTCCAGGAAGGTCCAGAGGATGGTCGCCGAGGTTTTGAACGAAATATTCGCAGGTAGCGG
>CAYFGI010000086.1:0-4943 GCA_964342785.1 uncultured Thermoproteaceae archaeon | reverse complement strand
GTCGGCGTACCGTGAGTTCTTCACCGCTCGGCTTAGGTACATTTCCTCATCCTGTTATTCTTTGATATGTATCTTTATCGTGTGTACTCCGCCCTTAAGTCCGTACGTGGCCACGAGCATCCTGTCGGGGAAACGCGACATGAGCTTCTCTAGTCCTTCCTCATAGCTGTTGGCCGGGATCAACAAAGGCTCGATCCCCCATATGAGGGCCAGCCTCCTGGCTATCGAGGGCTCCCTAACGCCGGCATATATCCTCACGGGCGGCCTGAATTTAGCAACTCGCTTGGCGAGCGTTCCCGTCATCGAATACACCGCTATCTCGGCCCCTAGATCTCTGGCCATGTCGGCCACGGCGGCGGCGAACCTATCCCTGGCGTTTGCCGGCGTAGGCCTCTGGGGCGGTTGAACGTCGACGAGGGCTATTATCTTTCTAAGCCATGAGGCGGCCTCTAGAGGGTAGTCGCCGCTGGCCGTCTCGTTTGTAAGCCATAACGAGTCCACGCCGAGGGAGGCGGCGTTATAGACGTCGTTCACCTCGGCTCTGGTCGGCGTTGGGTTGGCTTGCATGGAGTCCAACAGCTGGGTGGCCACGGCTACAGGCTTCCCTCTGGCGAGCGCCTTTTCGACCAAGGCCCTCTGTACCTTCGGTATGTACTCGAGTCCGTAGTGCAGCGCTAGATCTCCCCGCGCCACGACTATATAATCGGCGGCATCTAATATCTCGTCTATGCGATCCACTGCTCCCTTCGTCTCCACCTTGACCATAACGTCGGATCTAAGGCCGTGCTCCGCCACGGTTTTTCTCATGAGGGAGACCTCGGCGCTGTTTTTGACCAGGCTGAGCGCCACGTAGTCCACGTCCTCCCCGTATTTAGAAAGCGTCCTCAAGGCGGCGAGGTCCTCCTCGACGGGCAGAGGTATATCGAAGTCCTTTCCCTTGATCACTACCGCCTTGTTGCTCGTCACTTCGCCGGAAGACGCCGCGATGGCCGTGGCGGACTGCCCCGAGGCCTCGACCACCTTGAGCACCAGCTTGCCGTCCAGCATGAGCACCTCGTCGCCCCTCTCGACGGCCTCGAAGAACTCGCGCCGCGGTATCGGTATGAATCCGCCGTCGCCCCGCTCGGCCAGCTTGAACAAGACCTTATCGCCGGCGTTTATCCGCAGGGGCTGCATTAAGCCTGTCCTTATGCTCGGCCCCCTTAGATCGGCTATCACGGCGATGGGCTTCCCGGTCCTCTCCTCGAAGGCTCTGACGGCCCTCAGCCTTGTTCTCAGCTCCTGCTCGGTGGCGTGCGACATGTTGATCCTGACGCCGTCGGCGACCTCCAGCAGCGGAGTTAAATCGGTTAGCTTATCGGTCGAAGGCCCCAGGGTGACTACAACCTTAGTGTACATCACAACCGATTTGCTACTACTTTAAGTGTTTTTAGGTATACCGACCGTATGACGAAAGCTCGCGGACCACGGACTCTAGATCCTCGCCCTCTAGCAGCCTCTCGGAGCCTTTGTATACCACCACCTTCTTGACGCGGCATTGGTCGAACACGTTCTGAATCGCTATTCCCGGGAAGGCGCGTCCCCAAGGCGCCACGTTTCCATATTCGTCAAGTGCCTTCACCTCCTTGTCTATTAACAACCTTCCCTTGCATCTATTGAAATAGATTTCTATTCTAACGCCTTTTTCTCTAGATATCGACGTGAGCTTCTCAAGTAGTTTGAGCATGGACGTTCTTGGGCAACCTCAATTTATGTGCGAAGTAGTACGTGACTACGCCGTCGTTGCTCACTAGAGCCAACACCACAGACGCGGACATGCTCTCGCCCATGTTGAGCACTCTGTATAGTTGCCTCAGAGGCTTCTCGACCCCCTCCACCATTACGTAGAACAGATATCGGTCGTTCTTCTCGGCTACGAAGAGCCCCTCGTCTATCCTCTCGATGATCTTGAAGCCCCTAGACTTGAGGTCGTTGACGACTTGCTCCTCGAGCACGTTCACATCGGATACTCCAGTAATGTTTATATAGCTTGGGGCTTCGCGTGCCGTGGGTAAGCGCATACTAGTGCAGAGGAGGGGGAGGGGAGGGAGCCAGTTTAGATCCCCCAGCTGGAAGAGGGACGGCGCTGTGAGGTACCCGCGCGGCGTATCTGGCTACGGCTACGTCGTCGAGTTGTTGCACGAACCTGGTCTGAACGCCCCTGTCGCCAGGATAAGGCTCTCCGACGGGACGGAGTTTCTAAACTTCGCGGCGGAGGGCGTATACATAGGCCAGAGGATAGAGATAGGCGAGGACGCGCCCGTAAAGCCGGGCAACATATTGCCTCTACGCAAGATACCGGAGGGCACCATGGTGTTCAACGTGGAGAAGATGTATGGAGACGGCGGTAAATACGCCAGATCGGGCGGCACATATGCGGTGGTCTTGGCTCATAAAGTCGAGGAGGGGAAGACCTCCATCAGACTTCCCAGCGGCCGCGTCGTGGATGTGAGCTCCGACGCCAGGGCTACTATAGGCATAGTTGCTGGAGGAGGCAGGATAGAGAAACCGCTCCTAAAGGCGGGAGCGAAACACCACAGGGCTAAGGCCAAGGCTTGGAAGTGGCCTACTGTCAGAGGCAAGGCCATGTCGCCGTATGCGCATCCGCACGGTGGAGGTAGCCACCCGAAGGGAGGGACTCCGGTGCCCAGGACTGCGCCGCCCGGCCAAAAGGTGGGGTTCATCGCGTCGAGATGTACCGGCCGTGGTTGCAGAAGAGCTCGCGCCCAGCAGAGGGCCTAGCAGCTTTCCAGCGCTGCTCTGAGCGCGTCCTTTTCCTTCTTGTCGTTAGTTAAACGTATATTCCTCCTCGCTATCCTCCTAGCTATCTTGCCGGCCTCCTCCGCGTTTAGGCCTCTCTTGACGATCTCGTCTTTCAGCTTAGCGCAGTCTAGAGGCTTCACGTCTTTAAACTGCTCGTAGAGCTTCTCGACGAGGAATATCCTCTGGGCCCATCCGAGCTCCGCCATGGGTATGGGCCAGGAGTACCCACAGGACATGCATACATATTTACCGGAGGGGGTTACCTTAACGGCTCGGCTACCGCATTTGGGGCAACTCATGTCTTGACGTCTTCGCGTTTTTATAAGACTAACAGAATATACCGCGTTGTCTAAGCCAAGACTCCAGCCTAGGCCCGAGCACCTTCGGCGTTTTCTTGATCTCGTCGATCTTAGCCGCGCCCACGAGGAACATGGCTATCCTCAGCTCCTGGCGGATTCTAGATATCGCCTGCGCTACTCTGTCCTCCAGGGCCGCCTTAAGAAGAGGCTGGGAGGCCGAGAAGTAATCTGCGCCTAGGCTCAACGCCTTGGCCCCGTCGAGGCCGTTCCTTATCCCGCCCGAGGCTATGACGAGGCCCTTGAATACGCTCCTCACTTCACATATCGCGGCGGCTGTGGGGATCCCCCAGTTTTTGAACTCCTCCGACAGCTCGTATAGCTCCGGCTTGCTTTCCCTAGCCCTAAGCCCCTCTATGGCTATAAACGACGTGCCGCCCATGCCGGCTACATCCACCGCGTCGGCTACCCCGTTTAGAAGCCTCGCGACCTCCATGGATATGCCGTTCCCCACCTCCTTGACTATCAAAGGTACTTTCAACTCTCTCTTCAGTATTTTGAGTTTAGCTAGGACGTTCTTAAAATAAGGCTCGCCCTCCGGTTGGAATACCTCTTGGGCCGGGTTTAAATGTACCGCCAAGGCGGCTGCGTCTATCATCGCAACGGCCTCCTCGGCCCAGCGCAGTAGTTGCTCGTCGGGTAACCTAGATATCTGGGGGGCCCCTAGATTGGCTATCTTGGGCACAGAAGGCGCGTTTATCTTCACCACCTCGAAGCTACGCCTAGCCTCTGGCTTGACTATGCCTATACGCTGGGAGCCTACGTACATAGGCACTCTGAGCTCCTCGGCCGCCTTGGCCAACCTAGCGTTTATCTTCTCCGCCAGCTCCGTCCCGCCGGTCATAGCGCCGATTATAAACGGCATAGATATCTCGCGTCCTAGGAACACAGCCTTTGTGTCCACATCCTCTAGATCCAGCTCGGGCAACGCCTTGTGTATCAAGATCACTTCGTCGAGCCAGTTCTCGCCTATCTGCGATTCGGGGGATGAGGCCAAGAATATATGGTCGTTCTTCCGTTTGTCTATCATGAGTAGAACAACACGCTGGCGTATCCTACCGTCTCCTCCTTGTAGCCGCTGGTATCTCCCGACGTGGCGTGTTTCAGCAACTTCGCCCTAAAGCCTAACTCGGATGCGGCTTTCATCAAGGCGCCTATAGGCCCTATGCCGCAAGCCGATATATCGTATTTAGATATCACCTCGAAGAACTTATCGACGTCCCCCTTCAAGATCTCCGATATCGCCATCTCGTCTTTTTTAGCCGTTATCTCGTGGTGTTCGTAATGGTTGAGATCGCTGCTGGCGATAATCACTATTTTCTTCTTAAACGAGGATATAGCCCTCGCCAGAGCCGCTCCCAGCTCCTTCGCCGTGGAGGGCGTCTGGCGCCAAAGCGCTATCGGGACTATCTTAACCTCGCCGAAGAAGTATTGTATAAACGGCAGATGCACCTCTATGGAGTGCTCCTTGGAGAATGCGTAGAAGTCATCCTCAAGGGATTTGTACTGGGAGATCAAGAACTCGGACAACTCCTCGTCCACCTCGAGCGAACCCAGGGGGGTCTCCCAGACGCCCGACCTCATGATGGCCACGGGCGCTCCTACGCCGTAGTGGTTCGGCCCGATCACAACCACGGTGTCGGGCTTCCCGTAGCCTTTAAGCGCAGCGTACGCCCAGGCGGCCACGGGGCCCGAGTACATATAGCCGGCGTGGGGCGCCACGACGCCTAAAGCCCTTGAGCCATCAGGGCTTAGGGATTCCGCCTTGGGGCCGAGCTCGTGGTT
>CAYFGI010000085.1:0-5098 GCA_964342785.1 uncultured Thermoproteaceae archaeon | reverse complement strand
AGCTTGCCGTCTATCCAAATCTTCATGCTAGCGGCCGAACATCAACTTCCTTATCTCCTCGCCGACCTTCTCGGCGGGGTGGTTCTTTACCTCGTCCAGCATCTTCGCCAAGCGCGGCGCGCCCCTTGAATACTCCTCGACCCACTCCTTGGCGAACTCGCCGCTCCTCACCCTCGCGGCGGCTTCCTTCATCCTCTGCTTCACCGAGTCGTCTATTATCTTGGGCCCCACCGTCAGCCCGCCGTATCTAGCGGTCTCGCTGACGCCGGTGAGCATGCCGTAGAATCCCCTCTGCCATATGAGGTCCATTATCAGCTTTGCCTCGTTTATCGCCTCGAAGTAGGCAACCTCGGGCTGGTAGCCGAGCTCCACCAGGACCTCGAAGCCCTTCTTCAAGAGCTCGAGGAGGCCTCCCACCAGCACGTTCTGCTCCCCTATTAGGTCCGTCTCGGTCTCCTCCTTGAACGTGGTCTCTATCACGCCGGCCCTCGTGGCGCCTATGCCCTTGGCTATAGCCAAGGCGTACTCCATGGCCCGCCCCGAGTAGTTCTGCTGAACCGCCACGAGCGCGGGGACCCCGCGGCCGGCCAAGAACTCCTCTCTGACCAGCCTCCCGGGCCCCTTCGGCGCCACCATCACCACGTCGACGTTGCTGGGCGGTTTTATCAAGCCGAAGTGGATGTTGAAGCCGTGGGCGAAATCGACGACGGCGCCCGGCTTGAGGTTGGGCTCTATCTGCTCCCTCCAGACCTTGGGCTGCTCCATGTCGGGCAGGAGGACCATGACCACGTCGGCCCTCCTCACGGCCTCGCCGACCTCGTACACCTCGAAGCCCTCGGCCGCGGCTTGATCCCAGGACTTGCCCCTCCTGACCCCTACCACGACCCTTAAGCCCGAGTCCCTTAAGTTCAGCGCCTGCGCCCTCCCCTGTATCCCGTAGCCCAACACCGCTATGGTCTTGCCCTTAAGCGGCTCCAGGGACGCGTCCTTGTCTGTATATATCCTCGCCATGGCCCTTAATAGGCTATATTTTTAAACGTCATCGTCTTTCCGCCAGAGCGATGGCCACGGCCTGGGCTTGTTGTAATCTGCTTATCTCCAGGACCTCGGGCAGCTTGTCTAACTTGGCCACGAGCCAGCTGATCTCGTCCGCAGGCCCCTCCACGTCCATCGAGATGTAGTAGACGGAGTCCTTGGCGATGATCTCCATGCGCCGCACGAAGACCTTTGCCCTCCTCACTATGCTGACGACTCTCCCGACGTAGTCCATCGACGACGGTATCTTTATGCTAATAGCGCTCATAGCTCAACGAGACGTCCTCCATCCCCTTGGGCAGTATAGCTTGGGTTAACCAATCGCCGGGCTTCACCCAAGGCAACACGATGTCTTTATCCTCGTCTATGGTCACGTCTATTATCAACGGCTCGTTGTTCCTGACGGCCCAAGACACAGCTCTCTCCAGCTCCTCGTAGGTCGAGGGCCTTATCCCCTCTATCCCGTAGGCCTCCCCGATCTTGATGAAGTCGGGGTTCTTCGCGAAACGAGTCGCTATCTGCCTATTGCCGTACATGTACACCTGCCACTGCTTCACCAGCTGCAAGGACGCGTTGTCGAAGATTATCTCCACGAAGGGCAGGTCGTACTCCCTCACCAGCGCCAAGTTGTTGAAGGTCATCTGGAAGGACCCGTCGCCGTCTATACATATCACCGGCCTCGACCTATCGGCCAGCTTGGCGCCTAGCGACGCGGGTATGCCGAAGCCCATGGTGCCCAAGCCGGCCGAGGTGATGAAGGTGCCCGGCTCGTAGACCTCCCACCATATCTCGGACCACATCTGGTGCCCGCCCACGCCCGTCACCGTTACGGCGTTGGGCGGCGCCGCCCTCCTGACGGCCTTGAGCACCTTCCACGGCGCGAAGTATCTGAACTCGGCCGCGGCCTTCTCCATGGCCTCCTCGTAGCGCCGCCTTATCTCGTGGAGCCAAGCCAGGAACTTGGGGCTCCTCGCAGCGGCTGCGGGCAACATGTCCAGCATGGCCCTAAGGGCTTCCTTCGCGTCGGCCACTATTCCCACAGTCGGCTTTATATTCTTCCCGATCTCGCTCCTGTCTATATCTATATGTACCACCTTCATTTCCCCCGACCTTATCATCTCCTGCAGCTCCTTGAACCTACCCCAAGTCCTATCGCTGAACCTAGTGCCCACCGCTATAACCACGTCTGCGTTGGCCAACGCCGCGTCGGCCTCCGCGCGTCCGTGCATCCCGGCCGGCCCCATGTAGAGCGGGTGGTTGTGGGGCACGGCGGCTTTGCCGGGGAGGGTGGACACTATCGGCGCGTTGAGCCTCTCGGCCAGCTCCAAGACCTCCTTGGTGGCTCCAGACCAGAGCACCCCTCCGCCCACCAGCACCACCGGCCTCTCGGCCTCCAGCACTATCTTGAGCGCCTTGGCTATATCCTCCTCCCTTGGCTTAGGCGGTATGAACTTAGATACGTTGATCTGTATCTTGGCCTCGCCTTGCGGCGTCACGACCTGTAGATCCCTCGGCAGATCGACCAGCGTCGGCCCGGGCCTGCCCAGCCGCGAGATCTCGTAGGCTATCTTCACGGCGGGCACGGCCTCCTCCGGCCTCTTTACTTGATAGACCCATTTGGTTATAGGCGTGGCGACCCCCAGTATGTCCGTCTCCTGGAAGCCGTCCCTTCCGAACACCCAGGTGGCCACCTGGCCGGTTATCGCCGCGACGGGCACCGAGTCCATGTAGGCGTCGGTCAACCCCGTGACTAGATTCGTGGCGCCGGGTCCGCTGGTGGCCGCCACTACGGCGGGCCTCCCGGCGACTCTCGCGTAGCCCTCGGCGGCATGCACGGCGCCTTGCTCGTGCCTGAACATGACGACCTCTATATCGTCTACGAAATACGCCGCGTCGAACAGAGCCATTATGGAGCCGCCCGTTATGCCCAGAATATGCTTGACCTTGAGCTCCCTCAGCGCATCTATTATTCTGTCGACGACCCTATTTGGGCGATCCCCTCGAGCCCCGAACTGACCCCCGAATCCATATGGCGTCTATTTAACCTATATTTAAACATTGTCTTCCTAAATAATAGGGGCGGACCGCGCCGAGGGGGAGGAATGTTTAAAAACTATATAGATGGAGCGCGTATGGAGATACGGGGGAGGGCCATAGTCTACGGCGACAAGATAGATACGGATATTATAATACCAGCGCGCTACCTAGTATATACCGATCCGAAGATACTCGGCGAGCACGCCATGGAGCCCCTCGACCCCGAGTTCCCTAGGAAGGCCAAGGGGGCCATATTGGTTGCCGGCAGGGCGTTCGGCATGGGCAGCAGCCGCGAGCAAGCCGCGACGGCGCTCAAGGGGGCCGGGGTGCAAGCCGTCGTGGCGGAGTCCTTCGCCCGTATATTCTTCCGCAACGCCGTCAACGTGGGCTTGCCCGTCCTCCAGGCGCCCGTCAGGGGCAAGGTCAAGGACGGCGACGAGCTGCTCGTGAGGCTCGACGCGGGCGAGGTGGTCAACTTAACCACGGGGGAGGTGATAAAGGGAAGGCCCCTCTCCGGCCTCGTGCTCGATATAATAAAGGCGGGAGGCCTCGTGGAGTACCTCAAGTCTAGATCTAGATAGGAAATATAGTCGGCGCTAGGCTTAAATATCCGCCAGCTTCTGGGGCTATGCGTTCGGGGAAAGCGTAAAGATCCTGGACTCCACGCTTAGAGAAGGCGAGCAGACGCCCGGCGTCGTCTTCTCCGAGGATTGGCGTATCAAGATCGCCAAGGCCCTCTCGGACGCCGGCGTCCACATGATAGAGGTCGGCGATCCCAACGTCGCTCCCGACATAAAGTCGGCGATTAAGAAGATAATAGCGATGAGGAGAGACGGAGAGATGAGAGGCGAGGTGGTGGCCCACAGCAGGTCGGTGAAGGCCGATATAGAGAACGCGGCTTCCCTCGAGCCGGACAGAGTCGCGATATTCTATGGGGTCAGCGATATACACCTCAAGCATAAACACAAGAAGTCGCGGGAGGAGGCCCTATCCATAATAGCGGAGCACGTGGAGTTCGCCAGAAGCCACGGCGTTAAGGTCAGGTTCACGGCCGAGGACGCCACGCGCGCAGACGTGGAATATCTGGTGCAGGTGGTGAGGACGGCCAGGGAGGCTGGAGCCGATAGGGTCAGCATAGCGGACACCGTGGGCGTGTTGACCCCCGACAGGGCGAGGGCCTTGTTCTCCAAGCTTAAGGAGGCCGTCCCCGACGTGGGGCTCGACATACACGCCCACAACGATCTGGGCATGGCCGTCGCGAACAGCTTGGCGGCCGTGGAGGGGGGAGCCGACGTGGTCCACACGACGGTGAACGGTTTGGGGGAGAGGGCAGGCATAACGCCTCTGCAAGCCTTCGCCGCCGCCTATTACTACCACAAGGGGGTCAAGCTGATCGACCTCACGAAGCTACCCTACCTGGCCTCGTTGGTCGAGGCGGCCAGCGGCATAACGCAGATGCCCACGTTCCCCATCACGGGCGACAACGTCTTCACGCATAAAGCCGGCGTCCATCAAGCCGGCGTCTTGGCGAACCCGGAGACCTACGAGCCCTTCCCGCCCGAGGTGGTGGGCCGCACCAGGGACTTCTCCCTCGATAAATACAGCGGGAGGAAGGCCGTCGCGCATAGGCTCGAGAGGCTGGGCGTGAAGGTCGACGAGGAGACCCTCGGCAAGTTGGTCGAGGAGCTCAAGTCGACGAACGCCCGTAGGCTGCGGGACGAGGACCTCCTGGAGATGCTGGAGAAGATAACGGGGGTTAGGTACAAGGCGCAGGTGAATAGACACATAGAGGCGTATATATGGGTCAAGGTCGACGAGAACGTCTACACCACGTCGGTCGCCAGGAGGATCTCCGCGATAAAGGGCGTGTTGGGCGTCGGCGAGATAACCGGCGAGTACGACATAGTGGTTAGGGCATACGCCGAAAACGCCGAGGAGCTGAACAGAATAATCGAGGACGTGAGGGCCGTCAAGGGCGTGAAGTCGACGTTGACCAACATAGTGCTGAAGCAACTGGGGTAGGGCC
>CAYFGI010000084.1:0-5395 GCA_964342785.1 uncultured Thermoproteaceae archaeon | reverse complement strand
GGACGGCCCAACGCTTGATGGCCGCGCGCAACCTCGTTTTTAGCCATGCGCAATGCAGATATTTCGGCCGTATATAGATTGGGCTAAATCGGCGAGAATCCTCGACAACAAGAGGCTGGGCAAGCAACGGATAGAGGCGAAACAAGTGATCTTGGCGATATTGAGGAGGGCAGGCGTTCTCAGAGACGGCAAGAGGGGTTGGCTCAACCACCCCATAGTGCTCATGTATTACAACGAGGGGGCGCCGTATCTAGAGGATCTCGTCGGCTACTTCAACGCAGTCGTCGGCGAGTGGATCTCCCGCGGCTTTAGAAACTCCGTGACCCTAGCCGACATTGAGGGTCTCCTCGGGTTAGTCCGCAACACGCCCGGCACGCCCATAACGCACGTGCACGAGGTCGAATACAGGAGAATCCTTCTGCTCAAGGAGCCCTGCCATTATTTGGACAAATTCAGCGAGGAGGAGGTGAGGGAGGTGCTGGAGACCGAGCCGGTGCCCATAAAGGGCGTAAACCTTTGGATCTTCGACGTCTACGATCGATATAAGGCGTTTGTATCGGAGCTGAGATCCGGCAGAAAGGTCTGCGCTCCTATATTCCCGAGGCGGCCCTCCTGAGCCTCTCGAAGCATCTATCGCAGAACCCAGGCCCCTTCCTGTCGGTGTCTCTGATCGTGTTGCTGAAGTACATGACGCATCTGGGATCGTCGCAGTGGCCCAGCCCGAGAGTGTGGCCCAGCTCGTGTATTATCTCCTTCGCCAGCCTCACCTCGAAGAGCTCCTCGGTTGATTTCAGCCTCTCGGTGAACACGATGGCCTTATCGCCGTACGCAACGCCGAACACGAAGTTTAGGCCGGGCACGTAGCCGTCGCCGTCGACCACGTAGGCGTATCTCCGCCATCCTCCCGCCGGTTTGAGGAGATCCAGGAGCAGATCCGCCCTTATCTGGCCCCTGGCCTTATCGAACGCCTTCATCTTGACCTCGCCTAGATCCACCCTAGATACGTCTAGCTTCAACAAACCTCGGAACGACGACTCCACGAGCTCGACCACGCGACGGCTTATCTCGACCTCGGCCAGCAACAAGGCCTTGACCACGTTTTTAACGAAGCCGGTTTATTTCTATATGCATAAGGTCGTGGAGGCGCTCTCGAGGAAAGCCGTGGTGGGCCATAGAGGCTTCCCCCTCAAGAAGCCCGAGAACACCATAGCTTCCTTCATCGCGGCCGTGGAGGCCGGCGCGGATATAGTGGAGATGGACGTGTGGGCCACCGCCGACGGCGTGGTGGTCGTCGTTCACGATGATGTGGTGAAGACGCCGGGCGGAACCTTGAGAATCAAAGAGGCGCGTTGGCCAGATCTATCGACCTACAGGATAGGCGGCGAGCCCATCCCCACGCTGGAGGACGCCCTACGGGCCGTGGCGGGGAGAGCCGGCGCTTTCGTCGAGATCAAAGACGTGGAAGCCGCCGAGCTAGTCGGCGATGTGATCAAACGAGTCGGCGCCACGTCGTGGGCGGCCGCCATAAGCTTCCACGAGGAGGCGTTGGCGCCTCTCAAAGGCTTGATCCCCCTCGGGCTCATATACGCCAAGCCGCCCGGCAGGATAGCCGACGCTAAACGCCTCGGGCTCGACTTCGTGTTGCCTCAATACAGATTGGCGACCGCCAAGGCTGTCGACTTCGCCCATAGGCTGGGCCTCAAAATAGTGGCTTGGACCGTCAACAACGAGAAGACCATGGAGGAGCTCTGGTCGCGCGGCGTCGACGGCATAGCTAGCGACGATGTGGAGACGGCCGTGCGGGTGAGGAACAGATTTAACCTAGATGGTGCCTAAGCGTAAGTGCGACGCGCCGAGTATTGGAGCTTGGTACTAGCCGGCTCGATAGTCGGCTTCGTGTGGGGAGCCAACCAAGTGGCGCTCTCCATATACTTATACGACATAGGCTTGGACGCCGCCCAAATAGGCGTTATCTACGGGATATCCACGGCGTTTATGACGGCAGGTTCTCTGATCTGGGGCTATCTGGCCGATCTATACGACAGGAGGAAGTTGTTCTACATCTTGTCGGGAGCTTCGGCTGCGCTCACGGCGTCGATGGCTTCGGCGAACCCGTCGGCCGTCGCGATTTCATACATAGTTGCGAGCTTCCTGAACAGAGGCGTCGTGTACAGCGCCATATTGGGGGATTACGCGAAGACGCACGGCGTCTCCAACGAGGCGTTCGCCGCGTCCTCATCTCTCTCGTCTTTCTTCGCCGCCTTGGGCTCGTTGTCGAGCTCGATAACGTCTATCGGCGTACAAGGCTTCAGAGCTTTATATCTCCTGGAGGCCTTGGTGATATCGACGTCGGCCGCGCTCTTAACGTTGACCGAGCCCACGCCCAGAGTTGAGCGCGGCGCCTTCTCCCTAGACGTAAGGAGGTTGAGGTCGTATTGGCTTTTGAAGAGGCTTATACCAGAGACCTTGATAGGCCTCGGGGCTGGGGTCATTATACCGCTGTTCTCGTTGTGGTTCTACCTCAAGTTCCACGTCGCTATGGCCAGCCTATCCATTACGTACACTATATCTGATCTCACCTTAGCGCTCGGCGCTATGTCGGCTCCGTCTATCGCCAAGATCTTCAAGAGCAGGGTCGACGCCGTGGTGGTCCTCCAAGCCGTAGCCACCGCGTTGTTGGCCTCCATGCCGTTCATAAGCTCGGCCGAGGCGGATCTCGCTCTATTTATAGCTAGGACGGCTTTGATGAATATGGCGAACCCTCTCCTCTCGGCGCTTATCAACGACTTGACCCCGCGGGAGGAGAGGGGGAGGATGTTCGGGCTGTGGAACACGTTGAGCAACGTGCCCAGGGCGCTCGGCCCCGCCGTCGGCGGGTACTTGATGAGCGCCGGCTTTATAGATGCGCCGCTGCTGATAACGGCCGGGCTCTACGCGATCGCCGTGGTTCTCTTCAAGATCTTACTTGGCCAAGTCGAGGCCCGGTCGGCGTCCGGTCAGTAACGCTATGAGGTCCCTGCCGCTTACATCGCACTTAGCACGTCCCAACAGCTCCTCCGCCGCGGCGAGAGCTTTCTCCAACGAGAGGACGACGTCGACGTCCTCGGGCTGATCCGGCCCTATGTGCACTTTATAGCCTAGCTTCAACCCTCTGAAGCCCTCCACGACGACCAGATCGGCGTCTAGATCCTCCAGCGGCAATCTATCCGCGAAGAGAGCCCAGCCCCCGCCGCCGTTTAATATCACGAGATCCGCCCCCGCGGCCTTCATGCGGTAGCTGTCCTTCCCCGGCACGTCGGGCGCGTGGTGGCTTTGCTTCACGGCCACCACCCTAAGCCCTTTAGATTTAGCCAACGCGATGAGCCTCTCCGCCAAGGCCGTCTTCCCCACGTCTTTATTGCCTGTGATCTGTATCACGCAAACCACCTCCCTAGATCCCTCAAGTCTCTATACATCAACATGAGGACCTTGTCGCCCCTCTTGGCCCCTCCAGGCGGTATAAGCAATATGCCGGAGGCCTCCGGGTCTGTGAAGGAGTGGTGTTTCGTCTTAAGCGGCGTGGCCACGATCTCGCCGTCTTTATACTCGACCTTAGCCCTCACGAACTGGGCCAGCTCGCCCGCCACGTCGACCGACAACGTCGCGTAGACCCAAGCCCCCGCGGGGCCCGATGTAGCGTTAGCCATCTTCCTCATGATGGGCTCCACTATGCGTATGGTCCCGTGGAGAGCGCTTATGGGATAGCCCGAGAGCCCGAACACTACCTTGCCGTCTACCACGGCCACAGACGTGGGGCGGCCCGGCTTCATCCTGAAGCCGCGGACGCCCGGAAGGCCGAGCTTATAGAAATGATCTATCTCGCTGGGCCCGGCCCCTCCTGTGATTATGATTGCGTCGACCTTGGGCAACGCCTCCTCCACGGCCTTCCTAAGGGCCTCGTTGTCGTCGCCCATGACCCTCCTCTCCACGATCTCCACATACGGCATGAAGCTCTTGATGTACCACTCCACGAGGGAGCCCGTCGACTCGATCACCTTGCCTCTCAACACGAGCTCCGCCGCCTCGTCGGGATCCATGGGCGGTTTTATCAACTCGTCGCCCGTCGAGAATATGGCCACCCTAGGCCTTCTGAAAACCCTCACCTTGGTTATGCCCACATCTAAAAAAGCCACCACGTCGAATACCGTCAAGACCTGGCCCTTCCTGGCCAGCAAAGCCCCCTTGGAGGCGTACGCGCCTGGAGGATCCACGTTATCATACCTATTGTACCTACGAGGTATAGATATCCTATCGCCTTCTCTTCTCGCCGCCTCCTCCGGAACCACGGCGTCTGTGCCGTCCGGCAGAAAAGCCCCCACTGTGACGTAATAAGCCTCGCCCGGCCCTGCCCTCACCTCTCTGTACTGACCCACGAGGATAGACCCCGCTAGTTTAAACTCGCCGGGCGTCTCGGCCGAGTTCACGGCGTAGCCGTCGTAGGCGGCGCGGGGCTTCGGCGGGTAATCATGCGGCATAACTACGTCCCTAGCCAACACGAAACCCGCGGCGTCCCAAGCGGGTACCGTCAAGACGTCCTCAACGGGCTTTATCTGCGCCGCTATCTCGGACACCTTAGATAACGGCGACGGCTTCTCCAAGTACCGCATAAATAAGAATCGATATGATATTTTAAATTAAAAATAAAGTCTAGATACGTTTAGCCACTACCATCGCGTGGGCCACGTCGTAAGGCTCCAGATGGACCGTATCTAGGATCTCGTAGCCGCGTTCCTTCAACGTGTTGATCTCTTGCTTAAAGGTCTCCGAAGGCTCCTTGGTCACGTCTATGCTCATGGCTTTTATCACCAACATGACGTAGCCTCCCTTCCTCAAGAAATAATCGGCGTTATCGGCGAGTATCTTGGCCTGGGTCGGCTGGGCTATATCTATATAGGCTACGTCCACGCCCTTGATGTAATGCGCGTATTGATACGGAAATCTCGCGTCGCCCAATATGGGCACCACGTTCCTCCTGCCTTGATCTACGAGCTTCTCCATGAATTCTCTAAAGACGCGAGGCGAGAACTCCACCGAATATACAAGCCCCTTGTCCCCCACTATGTCGCTCACGTGGCTAGGCGTGGTGCCGGAGGCAGCGCCTAGGTACAAGACGTGGGTCCCCTCCCCTATCGGCATCTCCTTAAGCCCGTTCAGTATCGCCGCGGCTAACTTAGAACGATAGGGGTTCCATTCCCTATACTCTACGTCGCGCCATTTTATAAGCCTCTCGCCGTAGACGCGCTTGCCGGGGGTGAGGTTCCTCGTGGCCAGCCTCTCCGAGCCGTCTTCGAATCTAGCTATGAACACGCCAGGAAACCTATCGTGAGGCCTTACGTCGACGACCTCGATCGACATG
>CAYFGI010000083.1:0-5410 GCA_964342785.1 uncultured Thermoproteaceae archaeon | reverse complement strand
GGGGCCGGCTTCGAGAAGGAGTTCAGAGACTTGAGGGCGGACCACATAGCGGTGGAGCTCGCCTTCATGTCGTACCTAGCCTATAAGGAGCATGAGGCGGAGGATCCCTTTAAGTACCTCGAGGGCCAGAGCCGCTTCATCACCAACCATCTATTGACGTGGGTGCCCGTCTTCGTGAGGAGAGGGCTCAAGCTCGTATCGACCGAGTACATGAGGCGGGCCCTCCTCTTCACCCGCGAGTTCTTGAACCAAGATAAAGATATAATCGAGATCTTGATGAACGAAGATGAGGATTCTTAGCAACGACGGCAAGGTAGTAGTCGTCGAGGATCCCAGCGAGGAGGAGCTTGAAGCCGTCGCCAGGGACAACCCAGGCGCTCAAATAGTCGTGGTTCTGAAGGACTCCGGGTCTCCGCCGAAGTTGCCCAAGGACCTCCATCCGCTCGAAGTCCACGTGGCGAGGCCCTCGGCAGCGGTGGAGGTAGCGGCGGCGCAGTTGAGGGCTAGGAGGACCTCCTTCCATCTGGAGGCCAAGAAGGCCGTCACCAGGAGGGATCTCCTCAGGGGCGAGGTGTTCGTGAAGAGGGCAGTCCCCCAGCTCTACCCCGAGCTGTGCATGGCGAGGTTCGGCTGCTCCGAGTGCGTCGACGCCTGCCCGGCGGGCGCCGTCAAGATCGCGGATCGCGTCGTGTCCATAGATCCGTCTAAATGCACTGAGTGCGGCCTCTGCATAGCTGCATGCCCGACGGGGGCCTTGGCGACGCCGGGCTCAGACGACGTGGAGATCGCCGCCGCGCTGGCCAAGGCCAAGCTACACGGCGTCTCGAAGATAACCTTCACGTGCTATAAATCGGACAGGATAGGCGGCGACGGCGAGTACGTCTACAAACTGCCGTGTATCGGCTCCTTGGGCCCCGAGTGGATACTGGAGGCCCTCGCGGCCGCGGGCGAAGTTGAGGTCAGCTGCCCCGACCTTAAATGCCCGGTGGCCGGAGCAACGCCGGCCTTGAAGCTCGCGGAGGAGGTCGCGGAGGCCTTCAACCTAGAGAGAAACAAGGAGGAGGGGCGGATATCCTTGAAGGCGAGGCCGCAGATGGCGTCGTTCTCGGGCTCCAGGAGGAGGGACTACGTCGAGATACTCCCCAAGTTCAGAGATCTATACACTGGCAAGAAGACGACGGCTCTGAAGATCTACAAGGTCGACGTAGACGCCGATAAGTGCACCCTCTGCGGCGTTTGCTTCGCCAAATGCCCCCAGAGGGCTTTCGACGTTAGCAGAGACGGCGACGCGGTGAAGCTGACCCTAAACCCGTTGAAGTGCGTCGGCTGCGGCTACTGCGAGGAGGTATGCCCCGAGAAGGCCATAGCCGTTGTCAAAGACGAGGTCCTGCCGCCGGATGTCCAGGAGAAGGCCGTGGACTACGTGGTCCGCTGCAAGATGTGCGGGAGGACCTTCGATACGTACAAGCACATACAGGCGGTCAAGAAGAAGCTAGGCCTCAAGGAGGATCCCGAATGGCTCTACCTCTGCCCCGACTGCCGCCGCTACTACACGGCTAAACGCATGTTGGAGTCCGCGCTGGGAAGGAGGACCAGCCCCTCCTGAGCTAAACCTGGCTTTTTCCGCCAGCCCCCCATCTACATAATGCCCTAAACAAGGGCTGCCACGCTCGGAAACGCGTTTACTCGACAATCCACATAAAGCTACTCCGCCGCGGGGAGGCCTTATAGGGATAAGGCCTACACGGGTCCACCCACGCGCTATATTTTAGCAAGAGAAGCGTCCCACAGCCCCGCCGTCGGCGCCGATTTAGCCGGCAACCCCGGGCGGGTTGCCCCGTCCGAGGCCGCCGGTTTATCCCCCGTCGCCTCCGCGGGTGGCCGCGGAGGTTTAGGCCAGGGGCGGCGAGAGCTGTGGGACGTAGATATCTATCCTCTATATTTAAAAAGATGCTATCGTAATATTTAGGTAATATCTATAAAAATCTAGGGAATTCTAAAAATATATCTCATAACGATGTCGTCTGGAAAGAAAATTAGGCCAGTGGCCTTCATCTCATATGTTCGGCATAATAGGCCTCGGCGCTATCGGGACCTTGTTGGCGTATTTCTTGAATAAAGCTGGGCATGTGCCTTACGTCGTCACGAGGACCCGCCGGAGTAAATACGTGATCAAGGCCTGGGGGCTTGAAGAGGTCGTGGAGGTGGCGCTTGTGGAGAGGTTGCCCCCGACTGTCCGCTACTCCTTGGTGGCGGTCAAGGCCTACGACACGGAGTCGGCGTTGGGGGCCATCGCGGGGATCCCCGTGGTCTTCCAGAACGGCATAGGGGGGCTGGAGCTGATCAAGGAGAGGCTCGGCGTCGGCCTCGGCGCCGTGGTGACCTACGGGGCGGCGAGGGCGGGAGATATCGTCGAGCTGAGGGGCCTCGGCGAGATAATACTGCCGGAGGAGGCGGGGGATCTAGCCGACGCGTTGCGCGCAGGCGGGGCTTCCGTCAAGATAGTCCCGGACGTGGAGCCCTATAGATGGCTGAAGACGGCCGTGAACGCCGCCATAAACCCAGTCACGGCTCTGTTGAGGGCTAAAAACGGCGTGGTGTTGGACAACCCCTACGCGAGGGCTCTGGCGGAGGCCGCGGCCAGGGAGGCCGGCGCGGTCGCTGAAAGGCTCGGCGTGAGGCTTCCCGCCGATCCCGTGGAGGAGGCCCTCAGGGTTGCCGCCGCCACCCGCGAGAACTACTCCTCTATGCTTCAAGACGTCTTGGCCGGGAGGAGGACCGAGGTGGACTACATAAACGGCGCCGTGGTGAGGCGCGGAAGAGAGGCGGGGGTCGAGGCGCCTATAAACTACGCCTTGTGGATGGCGGTTAAGGCCCTCGAAGGATATATCAGCGACGTGCAATATCGTCAACGATCCGAGGGCTGAGCTTCATCACTGTAATATTTAATAATAAGGAATTTCAATTTAGCTTTATGTCGAAAGAAGTCAAATTACGTAGATCTCTGACGATGTTGGACTACTTTATGTTGTCGCTTACAGGCATGGTGGGATCCGGCTGGTTGTTCTCGGCGCTGGGAGCCGCCGGCTACATGGGGCCTGCCGCCGTGTTGTCGTGGATAATCGCGGGGATCCTCTTCATACTTATGGTTTTTTCCTTCGCCGAGCTGGGCGGCCTCTTCCCCTTCAGCGGCGCTTTAGCTAGGTACAACCACTACAGCCACGGCATCCTCAGCAACTACCTCCTGGCCTGGGCCTATACGCTCGGCGCCATAACGACGCTCTCCGTCGAGGCGGTGGCCATAGTCGAATACGCGAGCTACTACGCGCCCCAGCTCTGGAACTCGCAGCTAGGCGTCTTAACGCCTCTAGGCGTGGCGGCCGCCGTGGCCCTCCTCCTCCTATTCTTCTTCATACAAGTAGTCGGCGTGAATATATACGGTTGGTTCAACCGCTTCATAACCGCTTGGAAGCTGATAGTGCCGTTGGCCACGGTCGTGCTCCTAATGGCTTTCTACTTCCACCCAGACTATGTGGTAGGGAACCTACCCGGCGGCTTCGCCCCCTACGGGTACGAAGCCGTGTTCTCCGGCATGATACTGTCGGGCATAGTCTGGGCCTATCAAGGCTTTAGGCAGGGGCTTGAGTACGCGGGCGAGGGCAAGAACCCGCAGAGGGATGTCCCGCTCGGCGTGATACTAGCGATAGTGGTGACCATGGTGATCTACGTGTTGCTCCAAATAGCCTTCATAGGCGCCGTGAACTGGGAGGCGGCCGGCGTTAAGCCCGGCGATTGGCAGGGGCTCGCCAACACCAACTGGAGCGCCCATCCGTTCGTGAGCGAAGCCATGGCGACCGGCATACCTATCCTCGTGGGCCTCGCCTACATCCTTCTCAGCGACGCCGTTATATCGCCGGCGGGGACCCTGGCCGTGTATGTAGGCACGGCGGGGAGGAACCTATACGGAATGAGCAGGATGGGCTACATACCCGCCGTCTTCTCGCGGATACATAGGGAGTTCCAGACGCCGTGGATCGCGTTGTTGACCGCGGCCATAATAGCGATGGTGTTCCTAGTGCCGCACCCGGAGTGGTACGCCATAATGTCCTACTCGGTGATAGTGACCCTATACGGCTACCTCATGGGCGGCTTGACCAACCACGCCCTGCGCCGCCTGGCGCCGGACCTCAGAAGGCCCTTCAACCCGCCCGCGTGGAGGATCGTCTACCCGCTGAGCTTCGTGGTGTCGTCCCTATTGATATACTGGTCCTCCTGGCCCTACATAAACGCGGCTATTATAAGCGCGTTGATAGGACTGCCGTTGTTGCTGCTGGGGCCCTACAAGGAGGTCATGAAGATGTCGAGAGGAGAGGCGACGGCCTTCTCGATCGCGTACTGGGCCCTCCTGGCGGTCGCGACGGCCGCGTGGTACCTCAACTGGCTGTCGGGGCTAGGCCCCGTCCTCTCCTTCGCGGTATATTGGGCCGTCCTCACGGTCTTGCAGATAGCCGCCTTCGTCTACCTATGGGCCAAGTCGAAGCACCCCGACGTGAGAGCCGCCTCCTGGCTGCCCGCCTTCAACATAGCGCTGGGCGCCGTGTCCTACTTCGGCTCCCTCGGAGGTTTGAGCACCCCCGCGATACCGTATCCATGGGACTACCTGCTCTGGATCGTGGTGACCCTATTGATATACTACTTCGGGGTCTCCGTGGCCTACGAGACGCCCGACCTAAAGGAGATAAAAACGAAGGGCCTCCCCGAGGAGTGATCAACCCCCTCCCTTTTTGAAATACTTCAAGATCCCCTCGACGGCCATCCCGAAGAGGTGATAGTGGGCTCTCCTCTCCCTCAACCTATCGTAAACCCTCCTCAAGCCCGCGTCCCTCTCCACGAGGATCCCCTCGAGGTCCTTGGCCGAAAGCCCCTCCCGCGCCGCCTCCTCGGCGCTCCTACTCCAGACCTCCAGCTGGGCTAGATGCCTCTCGAGCATAGAGACCGCGTCCGGAACCAAGTCGTAGTGGGTGTAGGCGATGTACCTAGGCCTCGACGCGATCAACTTCTTGACGCTATCTATATACAGATCAAGCCTCAGAGGCTCCATGGTGGTCGGGACAACGTAGTCGAGATCCCTTAGGTATATCCCGGCCGCGTCCCCCACGAACAAGACGCCCCCAGGCTCCAAGAGGAACGACTGGTGATGGCTCGCGTGGCCAGGCGTGTGGATGACCTCCACGGAGAGATCCCCCACGACAGCCACATCCCCGTCCTTAGTCTCCACGGCCCTATCGGCGGGGATCTCCAGAGGCCTCCCGTAGAGCTCGCCCAGCCACCCCATGGCCTCCCTAGCGGGGACCCAGATTATATCGGGGTTAGGCAGGACCTTGGCCCCCCTCGGGTGGACGTAGAAACG
>CAYFGI010000082.1:0-5558 GCA_964342785.1 uncultured Thermoproteaceae archaeon | reverse complement strand
TAACTTTTCTTAACGCGAGCCCGCGGCGGCTGTAGGTATGTAAATAAACACGATCTCAGCTACGTGAGCCACGGTGGATCCAGCTGGGCCGAGGACGTCCGCCTCGACTTCTCGGATAACTCGAACCCCATAGGGCCGCCCCGCGGCTTCGCCGAGGCTGTCGAGGAGGCCGCCGCCAGGAAGGTGCACGAGAGGTTCCCTGCCCACCTCGCCGAGGAGGTCTTGGCTGAGTACGAGGGGGTCCGCGTCGTCCTCTTCAACGGAGCCACGGAGGCTCTGCTCTACGCCTTCCTGGAGCTCAAGCCACGCAGAGCTCTGATAGTGTGGCCTACCTACGGCGACTACCTGAGGATCGCAGACCTACTGGGCGTCCCCGCCCGCTTGATACCGCCTTGGGGCGTGGAGTCCGCGGAGCCGGGTGATCTAGTCGTCTTGTGTAACCCCAACAACCCCACGGGCGCCTATCTGCCGAGGGATTGGGTCATCGACATGGCGTATAGGCTCCTGCGCCGCGGCGCCAAGATGCTCGTCGACGAGTCGTTTATCGACTTCGTGGACGGCCGCTCGGCCGCGCCCGACGTCCCCGTGGTTAAGTCCTACGGCAAGTTCCTCGCCGTGCCTGGGCTTAGGATCGGCGCCGCCTTATTCGAGATCAGCCGTAAGCCTCCTTGGCGTATCAACAGCATCGCCGACTACGCCGTGTGGCGCATAGGGGCCGAGGCGCTGAGGGGACATAGAAAGGCGACCTTGGCCTACCTGGCGGAGGAGAAGCCGAGGGTGTTGAGCAAATTGAGGCGTTGCGTCCCCGTAGCGCCCAGCGCGGTTCATTTCCATATAGCGTTCTCCGATCCGCCGCCCGGCGTCAAGGTGAGGCCGCTCCTAGATAAAGGCATAAGGGGCTTTAGGTTCTCCTTGAAATCGCCGAATCAAAACAATGCGTTGATCGAAGCCATCTGCGGCCATGTGCGTTAGGGATCTCCTTTCGTTCTTCACGATATTCCCCGCGAGGGGGAGGGGGCTGGGCTTCCAGTGCCTTTGGGCCCTGCCCTATCTCGTCGCGCCCGTGGTCGGCGGCGTCGGCGCTATCGTCTACATAGCTACCGGCGATACCCGTCTGGCGTATCTCGCGCTTCTCCTAGCCACGGGCCTCAACCATATCGACGGCTTGGCCGACGCGGCGGACGCATTGATGGTGCGCGATAGGGCCAAGGCGCGGGCCGTGCTCGAAGATCCCCACAGGGGGGCGGCGGCGATCTTCGCCGTAGTCGTAGCGGTGGTCCTGGGCATGTCTGCACACGTCGGCAGTTGGCTGGACTACATCGCGGCTGAGATGTTCTCCAAATCTCTTGCCGTAGTAGCCGCCGGGTTCTCCAAGCCCTTCAAGCCGGGGCTCGGCGCCGACTTCGCGAAGAACGCAAAGAGGCAATGGCCGGCCGTCATCCCCGCGATGGCCGTGGCCGTCTACCTAAGGCCGATCACAGCCGCGATAGCCCTCGCCGTATCGCTCCTCTTCTATATGGCGGCCTATAGACATCTAGGCGGCATGAACGGCGACCTCCTAGGGGCGCTGCTCGAGATCTCGCGCGTTGCCTACCTCTATTAAGCTTATATAATGGATAGATGTCCAAATTTTTAAACTCGCGATATCGGGGGCCTATGGACGAGCTGTTGATCGTCGTGGCGGGCACCACGGAGGTCTCGGCGATACCGGGCATCTCCATAGCGGGCGCCTCGCCCGAGGCGACCCACTACACGCCTACGCTCGACGTCGAGTATTTGATAACTGGAAGGCCGCTGACCCTAGACGTGGTCCCCGTGACGCCGAGCGGCATACCCACGCCAGCGTTGGTGACCAGGGCGTTGACGAGAGGGCTCCCCAAGCTGGTGGTAGACGCCGGATGTAGGTATCCGCCTAAGATACCCGCGATACCGCTGGGCGGGATGCACGGCGGCGATATACGTAGGGGCGCTCTGCCTAGAGAGGTGGTCGAGCGCCTAATCGATAGGGGGAGGGTTTTGGGCAGAAGCCTAGCGCCGTTAAGGCTGGCGATTGGCGAGACCATACCTGGGGGGACCACCACGGCTATGGCGATATTGGTGGCTCTCGGCTACAACGCATGGGGCAAAACCAGCAGCGCGTCGCCGGAAAACCCGAAGGAGCTAAAGATGGCGGTTGTAAGGGAGGCCGTGTCGCGGCTCAAGCCTCCCGTGGATCCAGTAACGGCTGTGGCGGAGGTAGGCGATCCCGTGCATATATCGATCGCGGCGATAGCGCTGGGCGCGTTGGAGGAAGGCGGCGAGGTGGTGCTGGCGGGCGGGACCCAAATGGCGGCCGCCGCCGCGTTGTTGAAGGCGTTGGGCGGAGATCTCGACAAGGTGGTCGTGGCGACCACGCGCTGGATCGTCGAGGATAAATCCGCCGATTTCTACGGCCTCATGAAGGAGGTCGGAGTCAAGAGGGTAGTCCACTCCGCCGCGTCCTTCGCTGGATCGAGGTTCCCAGGTCTTCGGACGTACGAACAAGGCTACGTCAAGGAGGGAGTCGCCATGGGCTATGCGTTGTGGAGAGCCGAGACGTTGGGCCTAGACGTGGTTAAGCTCGTAGAGGAGGAGTACGAACGCGTCTCTAGCTATCTAAAACATTGATATTTTGCTGGATCTGTTGTTCTCTGATGAGAACAGCCGTGGTCCTTCTGCTCCTAGCGGCCCTCGCCGCCGCTACAGCTACGCCGATAACGCACGTGGTGATAATCATAGAGGAGAACAGAGCATTCGACAACCTCTTCGGCCTATATCCCTTCGGCTGTCCTCCGATAGTTAACAACATCACGTTATCCGTCATGTGGCCCTACGGCTTGTATGAGAACTACAGCCAACTGGAGCGGAGCTGCGCCGAGATACCGTGGATATCCGTGCCGAACGTCCCGTGGGCTCCTTGGCTCGGCCAGAGGCATCCTCGGTACGCTGGCTCGGCCGTGGAGGAGAACCCTGCGGAGGGTTGGGTCCAATACCACGGCGATTATTGGTTCGGCGAACCGACGGGCTTCGTCTTCTATTCAGGTCCCCAATCCCTTGAGTACCTCTCCTACCAACAGGTCTGGCCCCTATGGGATCTCGCCGAGGAATACGTCCTCGCTGACGCCTTCTTCGCGCCGGTGTTAGGCCTCACGGAGCCCAATAGAGTGGCGGACCTCATAGGCAGGCCGCCCGGCTTCTATACAGACAGCGCTACGGACGTCGTACCCTTCAACGAATCCATCATGTATCAACTCGAGGCGGCCGGGGTGACTTGGGGCTACTACGTCTACGGCTATGAGGGGGGCGTGCCGTATCCCCTCACGGCTTTTTCCGGCGCGGAGAAATACGTAGACCACTACGGCGATTACAACGACTTCATAGCTAGGCTCGGCAACTGCTCCATACCGGCCGTGTCTTGGGTCATGTTCTTCGGCGGCTCCGACGATTCCTACGACATGCATCCTCCCCACAACGCGACGGCCGGCGCCCTCGCGGTCTTGAGGCTGGTGGAGGCCGTCGAGCACAGCCCTTGTTGGAACTCCACCGCGATCTTCATAACGTTCGACGAGGGCGGAGGCTTCTACGACCAAGTGCCGCCGCCGGCTGTCGACCCCTTCGGCCTAGGCCAAAGAGTCCCGCTTATAATAGTTTCGCCGTACGCCAAGGAGGGCTACGTAGATAACAACACCATGAGCGACTACACCATCCTCGCCTTCATCGACTACAACTGGGGCCTCCCCTACCTCACGCCCGAGGTGGCCGACAGCGATCTCCGAGGCCTTCTGGAGGCCTTCAACTTCTCGGCGCCGCCGAGGCCTCCGCTGGATCCGCCCAATTGGACATACCCGTTGCCCCTCCAATACCCGATCCACTACGGCTACATAGCGGCTGCGCCCATGTATCCTACATACGCCGAGATCTACAGAGCTCCCGGCCTCGACGTGTTGCCGTGGCTCGCCGCGGCGTTATTGATCGCGCTCGTCGCGTTCGTAGTCTCGAGGAGAGAGACGATAGCCTACACTGCGGCCGCGATCTCGGCCCTAGGGGCGGCGCTCTCGGCCTATATCCACTACGCCTGGCCCATGTACCAATTCATCACGCAGTACTACCTAGCTCTTTACGGCATAACGCTGGGCGCCGCCGCTCTGTGGGCCTTGAGTAAAATCACGAGAAAAGCTAGGCGCGGCCAACCCCGGCCCTCAGCGACAGCCGTTTAGAACCGCTTCTCGTTCTTCTCCAGCTTCTCGAAATAGGCCTTCTCTAGATCCATCCCTAGAAGCCCGGCGATGGTGAGCACATATATGAAGACGTCGGTTATCTCCTCCTCCACCTCCCGCCGCACGTCCTCCAGCCTTAAATCGCCGTGGCCGTAGACGACGCTCCTCACGACTTTCTTCACAAGATTAGCCGCCTCCCCAACCTCTCCCGCCAGAGCGTTCGTGAGGTACTCCAGACGTAGAGCTAGATCGCGCTCGTCGTCGATACGCCAGAAGCGGGGAAACTTCCGCCTGGAGAACTCGATCTGTATCTCCACGAGCTTCTCGAGATCCACCTAGGCAATCGCGCGGCGAGTTATAAGAGCTGTGAGTAAAACACGTTACACGAGCCGACATAAAAAACGACCCGGGCTCGCGCGTTCGGCCAAACGTTAAATCTCGCAATCGACCATACGCCATGAGGTACAGAGAGGCCTTGGGGCTTAGGATCTCCGAGATCGGGTTCGGCGCATGGGTTATAGGAAGCGGCATGTACGGCGATGTGGGCCCGGGGGAGGCTAGGCGGCTTGTCGAAAAGGCGATCGATCTCGGCATCAACTTCTTCGACACAGCCGACGTCTACGGTAGGGGCAAGTCGGAGGAGATCTTGGGCGAGCTCCTGGCCGGGAGAGAGGACGTCTACGTGGCCACCAAGGCGGGCTACGATTTCTACTCCAGCCCGGAGAGGCCGCCCCGCCGCTACGACTACGAGTATCTCTTGTTCGCCGCCAGGAAGTCCGCGGAAAGGCTGAGGAGGACGCCGGACTTGCTGCAGATACACAACCCTCCTAGAGACGCCGTGGAGGCGGCGGCCTCCTATCTCGCGAGGCTTAGAGGCATCGCGGCGAGGTACATCGGCGTTGCCTTGGGGCCCGAGGTGCAGGTATTGGCCGAGGGGAGGGCCGCGCTTAGGGCTGGCTACGACTCCATCATGTTCGTGTTCAACATACTGGAGCAGGAGCCCGGCAGGACTTTGATCGATGAGGGGAGGGGCCGGATGTTGCTGGCCAGGGTCCCCCACGCCAGCGAGGTGCTAACCGATAGGTTCAAGCCCTATTTCCCCCCGGCCGACCACCGATCCTTGAGGCGCCCCGAGTGGCTCAAGAGGGCTAGGGAGATCGTGGAGCGCGAGGTGGCCCCCTTGGCGAGGGAGCTCGGGCTGACCCTGGGCCAATACGCCTTGAAGTTCGTCTTGTCCTTCCCCATCACGTCTGTCTTGGTGACGGCCACCACGGAGGAGGAGCTGGAGGAATACGCGGAGGCAAGCGACGGCAAGCCGTTGCC
>CAYFGI010000081.1:0-5611 GCA_964342785.1 uncultured Thermoproteaceae archaeon | reverse complement strand
AGCCCGCCATGACGGCTCAGCCCCTGCCTATCCTCCTCTTTCCTCAGCCCTCGGCGCCTTGCAATCGGAGGCTTATCCCTCCTTCGCCCGCTGTCAAGCTTGATTTACGGCCGCTGGTAGGCGCGCTTCTACTCTATATTCTGCTCATCGCTGAATATATAGAAGAATATATTTTCGATAGCAAAAAAGAATTTATTTCAATTTATATAGCAATAAATAAATACCTGAAATATCATGACCGTGTGTGCCTCACCAAAGAGCTTTTGGCGCGTTTCTATAGCTCTCTAGACTACACCCTCCGGTTCTTGATACACTACCGATCGGTCACGACCTTGGGCTACCCTTTCGACAAGGTGCTCGTGGAGGAGCCTTGGCGGGCCTACGAGGTGTTGTCGAAGCTCATGGGTCAACACAACGCCGAGTTGATACTTTCGTTGTTGTCGAAATGGTTGAGGCAGAACGGATGCGATATGGATGTAGACACGTTGAGGAAGTACCTCAGCGATAGGGGGCTATGGACTCGTTGAAACTTAAGGGGATTACCCTCGTCTACGGCCCCGCCGGCGCGGGGAAGACCACCTTCGCCGCTTGGTACGCCTACAGCAACTACGCGAGGATCCTCTGGGTGTCGGCCTTCGAGGACGAGGCGACCTTCCGATCCAACATGGCCAGGCTGGGCTACGCCTTCGGCGATAGGTTGACCTACTGGGAAGCGCCGTTGGTCGAGGATCTCGAGTCCTTGTTCCAATCCTTGATCGACGCCGTCCTTAAGCAGAGGCCGGATCTCCTCGTGTTGGACTCCATAACCGAGTTGACGTACGGCGATCCTCAAGGCGGCGTGAGGATAATCCATAACCTCCTCTATAGGCTCGTGAAGTCTATCGGCGTCGACGTCATCGTGACGGCCGAGAGGCAAGTCGCGGAGCGCATGATGTATATAGCGGATAACGTGATAGAGCTTAGATACGACGTGTACCCCTACGGAACCGTGAGGGAGCTCGTGGTGAGGAAGGTGAGAGGAGGGAGGGCGGGCTACGTGCTTCCGTTCGCCATAGCCGAGGGCTTGGGCTTCGTGATCATAAAAGCCGAGGCCGCCGCCAGGCCGGGGGAGGTCGTGAAGACCGGCGTCTCTTGTCTCGACGAGACGTTGGGCGGCCTCATGGGCGGCGCCGTGGCGGCTTTGATCGGGCCGGCCGGCTCGGGGAAGTCGACAGTTATGCTTAAAGCTGCGGAGAACTTAAGGAAGGCGGGCAAGAAGGTATACTTCCTGAGCTTCCTGGGCGACGCCGATCTCCTCAAGGCTAGATACGACGTGGAGGCCATGAACGCTCCTCTCGACGTCGAGTCCTTCCTGCTCCAGCTATATACGCTGGCCGTGAAGCTGAGGGCAGACGCGTTGTTCATCGACGGGATAGACCTACTGGCTAGGTTCTTCGAGGAGAAGATCTTCTTCATGGTCATGCTTGAGCTCATGAAGTTAGTGAAAACCCTCGGGATACCCGCGGTCGTGTCGTTGACGAAAGACTGGGGTCTGGCCAACTATCTAGATATCGTGGCCAACGTATCCAATAGGAAGATAACGGCCGTCAAGACCCCGATAGGCGTCGCAAGCGCCGAACACGGCTGCGTGTAGCGGGCACTCTCCATCGCCGATTAGAGATGAAGGGATGCGCTCGAGGCCCTTGGGTCCACGGTAGATCCATCGATGGACGTTGAGGCGGATAGGCCTCCTGCCGCTTGAAGTGCAATCATTATTAAGGCCCTCGGCTTGTCCCCCGTGATCGAGACCTTCCTCTGGCTGAAGAAGCACCAAGCCCGTTGGGATCTAGCAAACAGCGGCGTGGCTCCTCTCGACTACAGGGAGTACCTAGCGGAGCCGGGCGTCGACTTGGTGGGGCTCGTCGCGGATACCTACGGCGTGGATAGGCGCTCCGTGGTCTTGACCTCAGGAGCGCAAGAGGGCAACTTCCTGGCGCTGTGGGCCGTCAGGAAGAGAGTCCATAAGGTCGTCGTCTTCCCGCCGGAGTACGAGCCCATAGCGGTCCTCCCGGAGGAGCTAGGCTTGAGGCGCGTCGAGGGGCGCGGCGATCCGTTCAGCTACGTGGAGAGAGGCGCCGTCTTGTTCTTCTCGAATCCCAACAACCCCACCGGCAGATATCTATCCCCCCGCGAGCTTGCGGAGCTGGCGGACGAGGCGAGGAGGAAGGAGGCGTACGTGGTAGCCGACGTGATCTTCATGGATTTCGTCGACGAGAGGCCCAGGGGCTTTCCGCAGGAAAACGCGGTCTTCAACTACAGCACCGATAAGTTCTTCACGAGCCAGGTGAGGATCGGTTGGAGCTTCGGCGATCCGGCGATCGTCGAGGCCATGGCCGAGTCTAAGGATCTCTTCAACCCAGGCCCCAAGGACCTCGAGGCGAGAGCTGGCTACGGCTTCCTCTCGAGGAGGGAGGAGGTGAGGCGGCGGAACCTATCTTGGATCTCTAGAAACTGGAACGCGCTTAGAGCCGCGCTCGGCGGGATCCGCGTCGATTACCGGGAGTTCATGCCGGTCGCCTTCCTGCATCTAGATTGTAGCGGCTACGAAGTCGCCGAGAGGCTGGCGGCAAGAGGGGTCGCGACGGTGCCCGGCCGTTACTTCGGGGCGGAGGAAGCGTTGCGGGTGGGCCTCGCCAGAGTGGAGCCGGAGAACTTCGGCGAACCTCTATCTATATTGAAGCAAGAGCTGGCCTCGTGCCATATATAGCATGGCGAGGATTTATATAGGTTTTATGCTCTTTAAGTTCAGTAATAAAGACTTATATATTTCTTAATGAATTTAGTGATATTGTTGCTTTTAGTTTATATTCTAAAATTTTTCTATTGATAGGAAAATATCCCTTAATCTCCCTCATGTCTGCATATAATGTTCAATATATACCCAGAGATAATTGTATAAATCATGGAGATGGCCGTCGGCCTTCTTTATTATTTCCCTTCAATTCATTAAATTTCCGCGGATCGCGCCCTTATGCAGGTCGACGTAGGAGCAACCATATGGACCGCCGTGGGCGGGGTGCTGGTGTTCTTAATGATACCCGCCATAGGTTTCCTCGAGGCGGGCTTGGTGAGGCGCTCCAACGTCGTGAACGCCATGATGAAGGGCATGTTGGCCTTCATGGTGTTCTTCCCGATATGGTTCGCCGTGTTTCCATTCTACTTCTCGGGCGTCCTCCAGGACGGCTTTTACCCGACCGGCGCGGATCAAGGCGTCCCGGCCTATATCTACGCCTTCTTCCTCGGCGCCTTCGGCGCCGTGACGCTCGCGTTGATCTTCGCGGGAGCTCCCGAGAGGCTTAAATTCGGCGGTTGGCTCGCCTTCGCGGTCTTCTTCTCGGCCGTTCAATGGCCCCTCGTGGCCTCCTGGATATGGGGCAACGGCTTCCTCTACAACTTAGGTCAATACCTCGGGCTTCCGGGCTACGGCGTGAGGGATTTCGCCGGCGGGACCGTGGTGCACGCCTACGCCGGGCTGGCGGGCGCCATCGCCACGGCCATGCTGGGCCTCTCCATGTATAGAAGGGCCCGCATCAACGGGGAGGACCACGTGATAGCATATAAGGAGGCCGTCGAGTACCGCCGCGCCGAGTTGCCCTACGCCATAGTGGGGACGGCTCTGCTTTTCTTCGGCTGGTTCGGCTTCAACGGAGGCTCGACGATATCGGTCTCCGAGCAGACAGGCTACGCCATAGCCAACACAGCGATCGCGGGCTCCCTGGCCGGCCTAGTCTCGTTGTTGTTGTCGCGTAGGGAGGGCGTCTGGAACCCCGTGGCCGCCATAGGCGGCGTGATAGGAGGACTGGTCATGATAACCCCTCTGGCCGGGTTCATAGACACGTGGGCGGCGTTTGCCGTCGGCATAGCGGCCGGCCTCGTGACCTTCTACGGGACCAAGTGGGTGGAGAGGTATATCCCCATAGACGATCCCATCGGCGGCCTTCCGGCCCACGGCTTCAACGGGATACTCGGCAGCATGTTGGTGCCCATACTCTCCTCGCCCAAAGTATGCGGCGTAGCTGGCTTGATCTACGGAGGTCCTCCCCTCTGGGTGGCTGTCCAGTGGCTCGGCATGGCCATAGCGTTGAGCTTCGCGGCGGCGACCACCGCGGCCGCGTTCTGGTTGTTGAACAAGCTGGGCTTCCGCGTGTCTGTAGAGGAGGAGCTCATAGGCCTCGACGCGGCGGATCACGGCGTGTTGAGGCCATGAAGTTGGTGAGAGCTGTTATCAGAGAGGATAAAGTCGCCGACGTTATCGCCGCCATGCTCGAGGCGGGCTTCGCGGGGGCTACCGTGTATAAAGAAGTCGGCGGCATGGGGGGCGAGAGCGGCGTCGTCAAGATCGGCGGGAGGATGTACGAGGCGTTGCTCCCGAGGGCCGTCGTCGAGGTCGCGGTCGAGGACGACCAGGTGGAGAAATTGATAGCCGTGATAACGGCCGCGGCGAGGACCGGCCACGTGGGGGACGGGAGGATCTTCGTCCTCCCTGTGCTCGAAGCTTGGAGGATCAGAAACGGCGAAAGGCTGGACAAACCCAAATAACCCCTCCCCTCTACCCATATGATCACCCTCCTCGACGTGGTGAGGGCTATAGACTACAGCAGGGCCAGGGACGAGATAACTGAGTTCATCGCCGATTACCTCGCGGGCTCCCGGGCCAAGGGCGTCGTGGTCGGCGTTAGCGGAGGCGTGGACTCCTGCACGACCCTCGCGCTTGCGGTTAGAGCGCTCGGCCCGAGGAAGGTCGTTGCCTTGATCTTGCCGAGCGGCTTCACGCCTAAACAAGACGTCGAGGACGCGGTGGCCTTGGCCAAATCGCTGGGGGTTAAACACTACGTCTACCCCATAGACGGCCTCCTATCCGCATACGCCGGGATGCCTTTCTACGACGAAAACGACGTCGTGGCCAGAGGGAACCTCATGGCGAGGATAAGGATGTCCATACTCTACTACTACGCCAACAAGCACAACTTCCTGGTGGCGGGCACCGGCGATAAAAGCGAGTTGATGTTGGGCTACTTCACTAAATACGGCGACGGCGGAGTCGACATACTTCCCATCGGCGATCTCTACAAGACGCAGGTCAGGGAGATGGCTCGGTTCCTCGGCCTGCCCGACTCCATAGCCTTGAAGCCGTCGAGCCCCAGGCTGTGGGCCGGGCAGACGGCGGAGGGGGAGCTGGGGCTTAAATACGGGGAGATAGACTTGATCCTCTACGCCTACGAGCTGGGCACGCCTGTAGACGACATCCCCGCCGTCACGGGCGTGAGCAAGGCGAAGGTAAACAGCGTCTTGAGGCGCGTGAAGGAGAACGCACATAAAAGGGCTCCGCCGCCCGTGGCAAGGCTCTCGGACGCCCGCCTCTACACAGCCAGACGACCCCTATGACTAAACCCCGCTTTTCCTCGCTATCTCCACCAGCAGCTTCTGGATATCGAGGAGGAGCGCGTATAGGCCATCTATCCTTTTGTTAGTCTCGTCTATCCTTTGGCTTAAACTTAACATCACGGCATCGATACGTTTGCTCAACTCGTTCTGCATTTCAAGCATTCTTTTGTTCGTCTCGGCGATTTCC
>CAYFGI010000080.1:0-5678 GCA_964342785.1 uncultured Thermoproteaceae archaeon | reverse complement strand
AGGCCCGCGCCGCCCATCGTTCCGCTGGCGGCCATAGCGGCGGCGGTCGTCGCGGCGGCCGCCTTCGCGTTGTGGAGGACTGGGCTTCTGGGCGGGCCGCGCCCGGCCCCAGCGATACGGCCAACCCTCCTCCTCCCCAACGGGGTTAGGATAGAGCTAGGCGACGTGAACGTCTTCGGGAGGGGGACGTTCCTCAAATTGGGGATTCCGCCGGACATCGCCCGGTACGTCAGCCGCAGGCATTTCGCCATAAGGAGGCGCGGAGGCGCCTACTACATAGAGGATCTGGGCTCGAAAAACGGCACCTACGTAAACGGCGTATCGATAAAGGGGTTGCCCCCGCGGAGGTTGCAAGATGGCGATATAATAAATGTCGCAAAAGTTCTGGAACTTAAATATAGCATGGCTTAAAAATTCAGTTAATCTA
This sequence comes from uncultured Thermoproteaceae archaeon, assembly GCA_964342785.1. Classification (GTDB taxonomy): domain Archaea; phylum Thermoproteota; class Thermoprotei; order Thermoproteales; family Thermoproteaceae; genus Thermoproteus. The sequence continues at coordinate 5,251 of CAYFGI010000080.1, read as the reverse complement.
TTAAATCAGCCAAAGGTTTTTATAGTGCATCTAATATATCTCATGGGTCGCGTAACGGTTATAATAGTATTTCTCATGTTGCTTATTGCGCAGACGTTGATGGCGGCCAACCTCAACGGATCCAACACGCAATACCCTGTGATGTATGCCGCTGTCAGGGTCTCGGTTCCATTTAACCCATCTATTGGCAATTTCCCCGCTGCTATCATTGATACCAATAACAACATCAGAACCGAGCTATATCTGGGCGATATCTTCTTCTTATTCTTTGACTTAAGCCAGTACTCGGGCCAGCAGCTTTACGTTACCGTTTACCTCGATGGATCTCTGGTGGCGGCCGGTAACGTCAATGGCGGTTATGCATATCTCGTAGGCCCGTTCGAGGAGGTCGAGCCGATATACGAGGGGAAGGTTTACACCTTCACAATATATGTCTACAATGCGGCGACGGGATCATTGGTGGGTAGCTCCACCGCCAGCTACGTGGAGAAGTACTGTCCTGATTTTCAGATCGAGAACATTAACTACAATAGCGTTATCCAAGGCAACGCCACAACTGTGCGCCTCACCATCGGGAATCTAGGAGAGGAGACGTGGACGTACAAGGTGGAGATCTGGTCCACTGGGGGCGATCTGCAGTACGTCTCCCAAGACGTCACAGTGGGCGCGAAGTCCACGGCCACCGTGAACATAACGGTGCCGGTCGTCTCGTTCCAGCAGACGTCGGACACCATGGTGGTCAGGATATCTTGCGCCGGAGGCCAGAAGTACAACAATTGGACCTACCCAATCACGGTCCTCCCGCCGCGGCCGGGGCCCATCGTCGCCCAGGTGCAGCCAATCACTGCCCGCCTGGGCCAGACCACGTCCTTCACCTTGACGTTGAAGAACATGGGGTACGACGCCAAGATACTATCGATTACGTTAAACAGCGGGAGCTATAACGTGCAGGCCCCCGCGGAGATAGGCACGTTCTCGCAAGCCCCGGTCACCGTGTCCTTCACGCCGACGAGCGCGGGCATATACAACGTGGTGCTCACAGTGAGCTACACGTCGCCGACCGGCGGAGAGGTTTACCAAGACAACATAACGATACCCGTACAAGTATACGCCATGTTGGCCGTAAACGTTGTCGACAACCTCGGAAACCCGGTGCAAGTGACCCCGGTCATAGCGGGCAACGCCACCAACGAGGCATGGTTGCTCCCGGGCGTATACACTGTGGACGTGCCGAGCACTGTCCAGTTGAGCGATAACGAGCGGCTGACCTTCGCCAGATGGTCCACGGGGCAGACCAGCACCGAGATAACGGTGAACTTAGAGGACAACACTGTGCTCACAGCGGTCTACAACAGGGAGTATAAGATCGAGCTGAACCTCTCGCCGGCTCTACAGAGCACTACGGTCTGGGCGCGGGCGGGCGACGTCTTCACATACAACGTGCCTACATACGTCAATATATCTCAGGACGCCAGATGGGCGCTTGACGGCTTCTTGCTAAACGGGGCCGGGCTCGGGCAGACGCTCTCGTTCACGGTGACTGGGCCGGCTGTGGTGAGCGCCATATGGCATAAGGAGTATAAGATCACGGTGGACTGCGGCGCCGTGCCTTGCTTCAACGGCACGAGCCAGCGGAGCTGGTGGGTAAAGGAGGGCGGGACGTTCTCGGTAAGCCTCCCGAGCGTGGTGCAGACGGGGCAGAGGGAGCGGTGGGTCCTCAACGGCTCGTCGCCCATAAGCTTCACCGTCACGGGGCCCGAGACCTTGACCCCCAGCTACGTGAAGGAGTACTACGTGCAGTTCGGCTACGTCATAAAGACCGCCGAGGGGGTCGGGCCCCCCAACGTGGTATACGGCGAGTGGATCCCCGCCAACAGCGTCGTGTCGGTAGATGTAGATAGGCTCGAGCCCAGCGTCGGGCCCGGCGTCAAGCTGGTGCTCGCGGGCTACGAGAAGGACGGGGCCCCCGCCTCGGCCCAGATCACCGTCACTGGGCCCGACGACGTCTACGTGGTGTGGGACGAGTACTACTTCGTGAACGTCACGACGCCGGTAGGGACGGCCCAGGGCGGCGGCTGGTACGAGGCGGGCTCCACCGCAGTTGTATCGATAGGGCAGACGTCCGCGGGGTTCCTGGTCGTCGACCGCTTCAAGGAGTGGGTGACCGACGACGGGCGCACCTTCCAGAGCCCCACCGTGACGCTCAAGGTGGATAGGCCCATGACGATAACCGCCGTCTGGGAGAAGGACTACACGCAGTCGATAGCCTTGGCCGGAGGGCTCGGCGCCTTCGGCCTCGCCTTCTGGAAGCGAGAAGCGATAGTACGGACTTTCACCCAGAGCAAGACCAAACGCGTCGAGCTGGAGGAGGTGGAAGAAGCGACGCACACTTGGTCGAAGGAAGAGGAGGAAGAAAAGGAGAAGGGCACATAAAGGAAATATTTTAGTACTAAGCGATTTTTGTTTATGCGGTCATATATTGTATTGATCACTCTGCTCTTAACGGCACTAGTCGGCGCTCAGATTCAGAGTAATCAAACTATCCCCCAAACATCTTGTAATTTGACTGAATTAAAAAATATTGAAGCAATTATAACAAAAATAGAAAATAATATAACAATAATAAGTAATACGATTAATAGTATCTCAAGTAACTTCACAAAATCTAATGCAAGTATCACGACCGAATTAAACAGCTTGAACCAAAGCTTAATAATGGTAAGGGAGGAGATAGATCAAATAAAAAATTATATGATGCTGTTAAATAATAACATGTCATATAATTTAACAATAATAAACAATAATTTAACTAACATATACAATGAATTACAGAGATATAATGAAAAAATATTGCAAATACTTAATGCCTTAAACGGTATCCCAACTAAAAATTACTTAAATCAATCTATCTCAAGACTTATACAAAATAGTACGTCAAATATAGTACAAAATATCGGTGCTTCTAGGAATACTATTATAGATTCTATTTCTAATCTAAATAGAACTATAACCAATAAGCTTTATATTTCTTACAACGAAACCAAAAATAACTTCAGTACATTAATGCTACTTGTCTCGATAGCTCTTGCACTCTCGGCTGTAAATTTAGCTTTATTACTTTTCTTAGGGAGAAGGCGCACGGCTCAAGCCGAGATTTGCGCATGAGCGGGATCCTGAGCGAAGGCATCCAGGTCGGCGATAAGTACGTCGTCAAGAAGAAGCTAGGACAGGGAGGCATGTCCATAGTGTGGCTAGTCGAGGGGAAGACTGGGGAGCGATACGCCGTAAAGGAGCCTATAATAAGTGGAGTAAGCGACGAAGACGTCAGAAGGAACGTGCAGTTCGTCGAACATGAGGGGAAAATACTGAGGATGATTCAACACCCGAATATATGCAAGTTGTACGACATGAAGAGGGGGAGACTTGAGAACAAGACGACCGTGCTCCTCTTCTTAGAGTACCTAGACGGCGGGTCGCTCCGCGATATACCCGAGCCCCTCGACGCGAGGAAGCTGAGGGACGTCGCTACGCAGATATTGGAGGGCCTCGCAGAGGTCCACGGCGCCGGGGTGGTACACAGGGATATAAAACCAAGCAATGTGATGTCCTCCAAGGGCGTCTACAAGCTCGTCGACTTCGGCACAGCCGTCCACCACTTCGAGAGGGCCCTCCACGTGGTCGTCTCGCCGGGCGGCTACACGGCGCCGGAGCAGTTGCAGTACGGGCTGGCCGTGCCGCAAGCGGACATCTGGTCCGTGGGCGCCACGCTTGTGTGGGCCTACACAAGGCAACATCCCTATAAATTCATGAATGGATACGACAAGGACAAGTTAGTGGGGCCCGTTAAGGTGATGTTGCCTCCTACTGGCGACGATTTGCTCGACGCCTTTCTGGCAAAGGCGCTCGAGCCCGATTATAGAAGGCGATTCGCGGACGCCGCTGAGGCTTTAGCATTCCTCAAGGGAGTTGCGGCTAAGGAGAAACAAGGCCTACGGCTGAAGCTGATGGGACACATCATAAACGTGAACCAAGGACAGCTCATAATAGGCCGCACGGACGAGAAGGAGAAGCACTTGAAAATCGAGGGCAATCTCCTCTACATATATGATGCGGGCAAGTACATCTCGCGGCAACATGCAGAGATAACTGAAATAGGCGGTAAGTGGTATATCCGAGATCTAGGTAGCGTGAATAAAACCGCCGTGCTCCGCGACAACGAGTGGATCATAGTGTGGAGGGGGAGGGGGGTCACCTCGCAGTGGATCGAGCTCAAAAACGGCGATATCGTAGCGTTGGGTTACGACAAGTCCAAAGGGCCTTACATCGTCATGACTGTAAGCCTATGAGGGTAGCCGCAGTGCTGGGAGGCAAGTACCTCATCGGCGAGTTGAAGAGGTTAAATAGCGGCGATTGCCGGGCTCTACTCGAGGCGGTGAGGCCGGTGAGGCCCTGCAGAAGTCCAATTGTTAGGGGTGCCGTGCTCTCCACGAGGGGGCCGCGCCCCAACAACGAGGACTCGGCGGCTGTGGCGATTAGACAAGTCGGCGGATCGCTCTACGGGCTGTTGGCGGTCGCCGATGGTGTTGGAGGGAAAGAAAGGGGGGAGTTGGCTAGCACGGCGGCGATTTGCTACGTCTTGTATAGGTTCTTCTCCGACGATGCGTTAGACGAGATCTGGCTCGCCGACTTATACGACGACGTTCACGACGTTGTGACGAGAGCCGCGTCGGGAGGCGCCACGACGCTCACCCTAGGGCTGATCGACATAAAGGCTAGGGCTGTCCTGGCCTCGAACGTCGGCGATAGCCCCTTGTATTTAATCGACGTGGACAACAGAGCTGTCGAGGATCTAACTCCTGACAAGGATGAACATGGCAGATTCATTACTCAAGCTTTAGGCGATAAGACGTATGAGGGGCCACATATTTTAAAAAGGAACTTGTCAACTATGCATATGGTGTTTCTCGGCGTGACCGATGGCGTAGACGACTACGTCCCCCGCACCGCCTATCTTAGCGCGTTGGACGCCCCCTCGCCCCTTCAGTACGCATGCGCGTTGCTGAGATCCGCCAAGCAGAGGACGCGCGACAACGCGACGGTAGCAGTTTTGAGGATATGAGGCTGGGCGAGATAGCCGGAGTGGACGTCGAGGCCTACGCCAGCCGCGAGGGCGAGTACGTGGACCTAGAGGTGAGACTGATCGCCAAGGGCGGCGCGCAGGAGGGGGCTAAGCCCGTGGCGTGGGCCATCC
>CAYFGI010000079.1:0-5712 GCA_964342785.1 uncultured Thermoproteaceae archaeon | reverse complement strand
TCTATCCTGACCACGTCCACGACTTTAGCCGGGCGGCCGTTCAGTACATAAACGACGTCGGAGAGCTCAACGACCTCGTAGAGGTTATGCGACACCAACACGACGCCTTTGAGCGTGGTGGACTCGTTGAAGAGTATGTTGTAAAGCTCCCGCCTTAAGTTCTCCGCGGTGAGCTCGTCGAGATGGCTGAAGGGCTCGTCCATAAGCAATACGGAGGGCTTGGCCGCAAGGGCTCTAGCTATGGCTATCCTTTGCCTCATCCCTCCTGACATCTCCTTAGGGTAAAAGCTCTCGAAGCCCTTGAGGCCCACGAGCTCTAGGTACCTCCTAGCCTCTTCCTCCGCCTCTTTGCGATCTAGCTTCATGTATTGAAGCCCCAACATTACGTTCTCCAATGCGGTCATCCAGGGGAAGGTAACTATGGATTGATGGACCAACATTATCTGGGGGGTCGGGCGCAGAACCGGCCTTCCGAAGAGGAGGACGACGCCTGTAAGAGGCTTCAAGAACCCGCCCAGAATCCTGAGCAACGTCGACTTGCCGATTCCGGAGGGGCCCACCACGGCGACTATCTGCTCCTCCTCGACGGCTATATTCACCGCTTCGAACACCTTGAAGTTCCTATAGCCGAAGCTGAGATCTCGCCCCTCAAGCACGTTCCCCGCGCATGGCGCCACCTTTCCCGTTATATAAATAGATTTTAGCCAACGCGGCGATCTCGAAAGAGGGAATAATTTATAAACTCTAGGCTTACGGAGGCCTATGGCTCAGGAGGTCAAATTCTCGCCGTATGAAGACGCCGTCGCGGCCATAGTAATACAGATATTGGGCCGAACCGGCGTCGCGGGCGAGGTGACGCAAGTCAAGGTGAGGGTGCTCGAGGGCAGAGATAAGGGGAGGGTGTTGACGCGCAACATCAAGGGCCCCGTGAGGCTTGGCGATATCGTAATGTTAAGAGAGACCGAGAGAGAAGCCCGTAGGATAACGGCGAGATGAGGACCTACAGGTGCGCCTTCTGCGGGTCCACCATATACCCTGGCTACGGCATAATGTACGTCAAGGCTGACGGCACAGTGTTGCGGTTCTGTAGCCGTAGGTGTTTTGTCAGCGCTACTAAGTACGGAAGAGATCCCAGGAAGCTGGCTTGGGTCAGAAAAGCCAAGAAGGAAGCCCAGAAGACTAGGTAAGCCGCGCTTTTCGAGACGTCATCTTAACTCCGAGCTGATAGCATTATCTATCGAGCCCCGGGTATATCCTCTAGTGGTCCCAAAAACGCCCCAGAAGGAGCTTGGGGTTCTAAAAGAGCTTATTTCCTCGCTGGCGCTATTGGGCCTAGGCCGTATTTGCTCCTAATCTCATTTATCTTGGCCACGAGACCCTCCAGCTCTGCCGCTGCCTGGCCCGGATCTATCACGACAGCGGCTGCGGCCGAGACGTTTATGCCAGCCGCCTTGCCGAGCTTCTCCTTAGAGGGCACGTAGATATACGGCACCTTCTTCTCCTCGCATAGTATCGGCAGATGAGCCACGACCTCCGGAGGATCTACGTCCTCCGCTATTAACACCAGCTTGGCCAAACCCCTCTCGACGGCCTTGGTGACCTCATTGGTGCCTTTCTTGATCTTCCCCGTCTGCCTCGCCGTGTTCAATATGTCGTATGCCTTCTCAGCCAGCTCAGCAGGCACCTCGAATCTGACGTAGAACGGCTTGCCCTGCACCGAGTTCGCGTAAAAGGTCTTGGGGTCCACGGTGGTTGCCATGCCCTCACGCATCTAGATGGTATATAAATTTTGGCGCCACTAAAAGCGGCGCCTTCCGATCCCGAGGGGGAAAGGTTATTAATAACAGCTCAAGCCGACGAGTGGATCCCCTGGAGCCTGTGCTTAAGGAGTTCGACGAATTGTTGGAGAGGATCTCGGCGTTCCTAGGGCTCCCGGGGAAGCCCGAGATCGATTTCCCCTCGAAGTTCGCGTTCATCTCGGCGCGTTTACATAAATTCAAGGTAGATCCATCGAAGTTACCCGAACTTCTGGGAGCGATATCGTTTAAGTATCTACACAACGTAAAGCTGGAGGGCCTCTACCTCAACGCAGATGTGAATCCGTCGGTTCTAGCTGAGGAGCTATTCAAGGCCGTGTCTGTTATGGGCGATAGATACGGCTACTCCAACCGTTGTACGGCCGGGAGATACCTCGTGGAGCACACGTCGGCGAACCCCCTACATCCTCTGCACGTAGGCCACGGCAGAAACGCCGTGTTGGGCGACGCCTTGGTGAGGCTTCTACGTTTCTGCGGCAACGAGGTCGAGGTGCATTTCTACGTAGACGATTGCGGCTCCCAGGTGATGTACGCAGCGTTAGGCTACGACGCGGCCCGCGATGAAATCAATAGGTTGATCAAAAGAGGCGTCAAACCCGATCTAGCGGTAGGCTATGCCTATTCCGTGGTTAACGCCATAGCTGAGATAAACCGGTTGAAGAAGCTCTCGGAGGGGCAACCCGACGAGAAGAAACGCGAGATGTTGGCAGAGATAGACGAGTGGCTGGGCGTGATCAAAAGACATATGGATCTAGAGCCTGAGCTCGTGAACGCTCTGACCGAGAGGCTGGGCCGGCGGGATCTGGCATCGGAGGCCGCGGAGCTCAACAGGCTCTACGAGAAGGGCGATAACGAGGCTAGACGCAAAGTTAGGGATGTCGTCGAGCTGGTCCTAAAGGGACAGAGGGAGACCTTGTCGCGCCTCGGCATATCCGTAGATAGCTGGGATTACGAGAGCGAGCTGGCGGTCTGGAGCAACGCAGCGGTTCAACTAGTCGAGGAGCTCAGAAGAAGGTGGCCCGCCTACGTCGAGTACAAGGAGGGGGCCGTCGTGTTTAGGGCCGACAAGTTCGTGGAGGACTTCAAGCTAAGGGAGGAGCTGGACCTACCCAAGTTCGTGCCTCCCGTCACCCTCACGCGTTCCGACGGCACTACTCTCTACGTGACAAGAGACGTCGCATACGCGCTTTGGCAAAGCCGCAGAGGCGTCGACAAGGTGATCAGAGTTATTTCCTCCGAGCAGACACACGAGCAAGCTCATGTCAAGATAATACTCTACGCGTTGGGCTTCCGGGATGAAGCCAAGAAGATCATTCATTACAGCTACGAGATGGTGAACATGCCCGGCATGAAGATGTCGGCCAGGAGGGGGCAATACGTGGCTCTCGACGAGATCCTGGACGAAGCCGCAGAGAGGTCGGCCGAGATGGTCAAGGAGAAGGATAGAGAGGTCGCATCTATTATAGGCGAGAAGGTCGGCGTAGGGGCGGTCAGGTTCTTCTACCTCTCCGCGTCTCCGCGTAAACCTATAGACTTCAAGTGGGACGTGGTGTTGAACATGCGGAGCAACTCCGGCCCGTTCCTCCAGTACACCTACGTCAGAGCCTACTCCATACTGGAGAAGGCTGGATCGGCTCCGGCCGCTCCCTCCAAAATCCCCGAGGAGATACAGCCCGAGGAGGCCGACTTGGTGATCAAGCTCTCCATGTGGCCTTGGACGGTGGCGTCCGCCGCGCGCGATTTAAGGCCGGATTATATCGCTGAATACCTCAACTCGCTCGCTGTTCTCTTCAACAGCTACTACGAGAAATATCCCGTGATAAAATCCGAAGAACCCATACGGAGCTTCAGGCTCGCCTTAGTCAACGCGGTCAAGACGGTTATGAAAAACGGGCTGGGTATTCTAGGCGTGCCTATATTACAGAGGATGTGACCGCAATAACTGCGCCACCTTCTCAATACATACGGCGAGATCTCTGGCGAGGAACTCCCTACCAGCCTCCGATAATAAACTATATATCTCGTCGTTAGATAACGCATACGCCGAGGCGAGGAACTTCAATATTACATATTCTTTAGAGATGTCGGCTAACCTAGAGGCCTTCTCCCAAGCCTCGCGCCAACTCGAGGCATCCAAGACCTTCAAACAGAATAGAGCAAGCCCCTTGTAGTCCCCCTTCTCGGCGAGTTGCAGGGCCTCTGCAGACATTAAACTTCTTTTACTTCTTCATCTATTAATATATTCTCTTCTTTAAAGCCCATATCTATTAACATCTTCTTAATTTTCTGTCTATGATCGCCTTGTATCTCTATCCAACTATCTCTTATCGTCCCGCCGGCTGCGAGCTTCTTCTTAAGTTCCCTAGCCAGATCCTTTATGCCTAGCTGCTTCGCATCGTCGGAGTTTCCAAAGTCGACTATAGTCACGAGGTGGCTCTTCCTTTTCTCTAGCCTTATCCTTATGAGCGCCTTCTCCTTTGTTATCGATTGTATTATCTCGTTCTCCTCGCCGCCGCCTAGCAGTTGGCTCACGATATCCTCGGCGTCTTTCTGGGGGAACTCAACGCCCATTCCAGATACTGTCGGATCGTTTCCTTTTAAAGATTTCGGCCAACAACTTGCAACTTGGCGTTGCTGAGATCCACCTTCAAGGTCGACAACACGTAAGACGTAGACGGCAATACCGCAAGAGCCCTAACCTCTATCGATCTATCTACGCAGGTTATGGCGTTTGAATCAGACAAGACGAGCTCAACCGGTTTAACTCTTAGCTGAGGCGGAAGTCTCACGCCGTAAGGCGCCGAATAGGGCCTCCTTATACAGCTGAAGAGCCGCCTCCTCTGGGCCAGTATATAGCCGTAGCCGACCTCCCAATCCGTCAGAACTACGTAGATCTCGCCGGGCCCCGACCAGCTTATATCTAAACCGCTTAGGGAATAGGACGTCCCGGCGACGAGCGTAGCCGAGAGGGGGCGCCAGAACGTCCAGGGGGCGTTCTGCAGAGGAACTTCGTAGAAGTTGTCCTTCTTGACGGCGCCGTATCTCCTGACAAGCTCGTTCGGCGTAGCGCTCAAGAATTCCGAGACGCCCACGTGGTCTTCCTGTAGGGGTATAAAATATAGCTAAAGCGAGCGAAATTTAATAACTGCCGTCTTCTTGCCCGCATGAAGACCATAAAGCTGACCTCGGCCCCCATCTCGGCTAGGGAGCTCGGCTTCGACGAGCTCCCCTCTGTGGCTATAATAGGCGGGAGCGGGCTCTACGATCCAGGCATCTTCGAGTCTCCCGTGGAGGTCCAGATCCACACGCCGTATGGGCTTCCAAGCGACAACGTGATAATCGGGAGGGTCTCAGGCCGCGTCGTCGCGTTTCTCCCGAGACACGGGAGGGGGCACAAGTACCCGCCCCACAAGATACCGTACCGCGCCAACATATACGCGTTGCATATGCTCGGCGTGAGGCACGTGATAGCCGTGAGCGCCGTGGGATCGCTGAGGCAAGACTACGCGCCGGGCGATTTCGTGGTGCCGGATCAGTTCGTGGATATGACCAAGACGAGGGAATACACCTTCTACGACGGGCCGAGGACTTGCCACATACAGATAGGGCTTGAGCCCTTCACCGAAGAGCTACGTAGGGTGTTGATAGATACGGCGTCTAAATACAACAAGGTCCATACGACCGGCTGCTACGTCTGCATCGAAGGGCCTAGGTTCAGCACAAAGGCCGAGTCCCGCATCTGGCGCGACGTCTACGGCTGCGATATAATAGGCATGACGCTAGTCCCCGAGGTGAACTTGGCCAGGGAGCTGGGCATGTGCTACGCCCTGCTGGCCCTTGTGACCGACTACGACATCTGGGTCCCGCACCAGCCGGTCACGGCCGAGGCCGTCGA
>CAYFGI010000078.1:0-5727 GCA_964342785.1 uncultured Thermoproteaceae archaeon | reverse complement strand
TCCGCCGATGCCGCGTCTGGGCTTAAAACTAACCCACCTCGACCAGTAGGTAGAGGCCGGGCTCCCTCGCGGCCTTCCTCGCCTCGGCGGGGGTCTGGAAGAAGCCCACAAGGGAGAGGTCGGATAGCCTCACCAAGGCCCAGCCGCGTCTCCCGCTCCTTCTCGCCGCCTCCTCGGCTTTCCTTATCAGCTCCTCGAGCATAGGCGCTCCAAGAGCTTGTTCAACTCCTCGGCGACTCTGCCGTAGAAGTCGGCGAGCTCCCCGGAGGCTTGTGGCGCCTCTACGCGCCCGCACCGCGCGCGGGCCTCGGCGAAGGAGGACGCCAGCGCTAGGTCCAGCCCCGTGAGGCCGCCGGCCTTCACCTCGCTGTATATCAACGATATCAGCGCTATGTGGAGCGCGTGGAGCCTCGCCGCCTCGCCCATCACGTCCCGGCCGAGGTAGTAATCGGCGAGGAGGAACGTCTTCTCCCTATGTACCTCGGCGAGTAGCCTCCTGGCCTCCTCGAGGTCCCTCTTGGCGAGCGCCTCCACGATTTTATTATCCATGTATTCCCCTGCCTGCTCCACGCTTTATAATTTAGCCCGTCGATAAGGACGTGCAGGTGAGGTTTGGCGATAGGATCTACGAGGTGAGGAGCCCGGCCGACCTTGAGGCTATCTGCGCCGAGCTCAAGGCAGCGTTGGAGGCTAGATGTACCTACAACTCTTGGTACATAAGGATCCCGCCCGAGAGGCTTCTCGAGATTTTGTCCGAGGCCTACCTCTCCTACCTCAAGGGCGAGGCCTCCGTGGCCGCGGTCGTCGAGAGGTATCTGGAGCGGCTGGGGCTCAGCAGAAGCTTGGCGAGGACCATAACTCCGACGCTCAGCGCGTTGGGCATGTCGACGGGAGGCGTGTTCTCTAAACAAGCGGTTGAGCTCGGCCGTTTGATACGAGAGGGGAGGAGGGGGGAGGCCGCGGCGGCCCTCAGGGAGGCGGCCCTCAGGAACTGCGTGTTGAGGGACGTGGTGGATAAGCTCGGCGATTCCTGTGAGGATCTAGTCCAGGCGGTGGAGTCGGTGTTGAGGAGCTACGGCAAATCGCCTAGATCAGACGAGGTTAAATACACGGCCGATCTGATAAGGTTGATCCACCCGCCTTGCACGCCGTGTAGCTTCAACTGCGTCGACAAGGCCTCGCTCTCGGCCTGCGGGCAGGCCTTGGTCGAGAGGGCTATATACGGCGCCTCTGATCTCTTCGAGAAGCTGGACATCTCGATCCTTCCGATGCATCTAGCCCTGGTGAAGATAGGGGCGGGTCTTTACGACGTGGTCGTGAGGGAGACCAACAAGCTCGTGGGGCTCGTCGCCGTGGCGGATCCCGTCGAGGGGGCGCAGATAAACAAGCTGAGGGACGTCTCGAAGAGCTTGGAGGGGCTGGCCGGCGAGGGGCAGTACGAGTTCTACATGAAGGTGATCCCGCTCCTCGAGGGGCAGCCGCCTTGCTATAAGGCCAAGGCCTTCGTGGAGGTCATCAGAGCCGACCTCGAGAGGGCCTCCAGGATAATAAAGCTGGAGTGACCGAGCGCACCCAATCCCAAGGCGCCCCTAATGGAGGCTACCTTATGACGTGCGTGGTCTCGAAGGTCCTCACGATCCAAGGCCTGCCTTGGACGAACGTCTTGACCTCCACGTAGGGCGCCAAGCCCGACGTCGCTATCTTCTTGCCCAGAACCTCGTCCACCTGGAATATGCCGGTCTCCGAATCCATATGGACGTATATGGCGAGGGGCCTCTTGTCCCCCCTTCCGATATAGACCCGCCTTATCGCGAGCGCCGACAGCGCGTGGATGTCGTTCTTCCCTATCTCGTAGGGCATTCTGGCCCTCCCCTCGGCCATGTCGGTGCCGTCGGCTATCTTGGCGACGGCCCCCTCGAAGGTGAGGCAAGTATAGGCCTCGTCGTGGCAGAACACGATGTGCATAGCCTCTTGTTTCAACATATAGGCCTTCTTGGTTGCGCCGTATATACGCTCCAACACCTTGAAGGCCAGCTTGTCGGTCAGCATGGCCGAATATATCGGGTGGTGGGTTCTATGCACGCTGTTGCCTATATCGTGTAGATAGGCGCCTATGAGCGTGACGACGAGGGAGTCCTCCAGATCGCCTACGCCGTCTTTAACCACGTTGGGCTGAAAGCCCCCCTCCAGAAGTATCTTGTATATAGCCATGGCGCTCCCCGCCACTATCCTGCTGTGGACAGGGCCGTGGTCGTTGTAGTGAAGGCGCTTCACCGTGAAGACGTTGGACATCTCTAGATACGCCTCTATCTCCTCGTCCTCCGTGAGGAGCTCCCAAGCCTTGACCACCTTGTCTTGCCTGGGGAGGGTCTCCTCTATCAACTTAACGCCGACCTCGTAGAGCTGTTCTAGGGAAGTCACCTCTATGCCCTCAATGGTACTATATAAGCAATCTTCTGTTAGTCAAATTTTTAAGCACCTCATATGGATCGGCTATGCTGAGCGCCTTGGCTCTATTCGTCGTTTTGGTCCTAGTCAGCGCCGCCTCGGGCTTCATGGGGTCGCTCACGGGGCTGGGCGGAGCCACGTTCCTAGTCCCCATATACGTCCTCTTCCTGGGGATACCCATAGAATACGCTGCAGGCGCCAGCTTGATCTCGACCATAGCCACCTCCAGCGGCGCCGGCTCGGCCTACGTGAGGGATAGGGTGACCAACGTGAGGATAGGCATGTCGCTCGAGATAGCCACCACCAGCGGCTCCATAGTGGGCTCCCTCACGGCGGCTTGGGTCTACGAGCACAACCTACAGCACGTGATCTACGTCATATTCGGCATAGTCCTCCTGGGCTCTATATACACGCAGATAACTAGATCGAAGTTCGAGCTCCCCGAGCCGAAGCCGCCCGACAAGTGGACCAAGTGGCTCCAGCTCTACGGCCGCTACTACGACCCAGCGCTGGGGAGGGAGGTGGACTACCACGGCGTTAGGTGGTGGCTCGGCGAGTTGATAATGTTCGGAGCGGGCGTCATATCGGGGCTTCTGGGCATAGGCAGCGGCGCGTTGAAGGTGCTCGGCATGGACTGGGCCATGAACCTCCCCATGAAGGTGTCGACCACCACCAGCAACTTCATGATAGGCGTCACCGCGGCGACGGGGAGCTCCATATATTGGTTCTTCGGCTACATCCAGCCCTTCTTCGCAGCGGCCACGGCCGTCGGAGTCTTGATGGGATCCTTCATAGGCAGCAAGGTCCTCCTCCGCCTTAGAAACGTCACCATCCGCTATATATTCATGGCGATATTGGCGATCCTAGGCATACAGATGTTGTTAAGAGGGCTGGGCCTCTACCCGTAGCCATGGAGCTCGAAGACCTAATCGGGTACACGTTGAGGATCGGCGTATTGGTCAGCGTAGCGCTGATACTAGCCGGGCTGGTGCTCCTGGTCGTGCGGCCTCCGAAGCCCGGGCTGATAGCCCAGCTCTCGAACCCCAGATCCCTCATCAACACCTCGTCCATAAGCCCCATGGAGGTCATAAGCGGCTCCGGAGAGCTCAACGGCCTCGACGTGATCCTCCTAGGCCTCATAGTGCTCATAGCGACTCCGGTCTTGAGGGTGGCCTTCGGCCTCGCCCAATTTGCGCGGGAGAGGAACTACATCTACGTGGCGATAACAGCGATAGTATTGTTTAATTTATTTTTCGCAATATTTATTATACCTATACTTCTTAAATGAATATATTAAGAAAAAAGATATATGTAGATATCTTGTTTCATCTTAAGAGAGCCGGGGTGGATTACGGCAAATCCATAGCCCGAAGCACGGGGATACCGCTTCCGCTGGTGTTGCAAGCACTTGAGGAGCTGGAGGCGGCCGGCCTCGTGGAGAGAGTAGGAGGCCATGTGTTGAAGAGAAGCGAGGCCAGGATGAAGCTAAGCCCCGAGGTGAGGAAACACCACATCTACTTCAAGCTGTCGAGAGAAGGCGAGATGGTCGTGAGGTGCCTCAAGAGGCGGGGCCCCTCGGCCTATCTAGACGCCATGGGCGAGGACGAGAGGAGGGCGCTCGTGGAGCTCTGCAGAGGCGCCTCCCGGGCCGCGCCGGCGGCGCTTGTGGACATGGGGTTGGCCGAGCCGTCCGGCGCGTTGACGCCCCTCGGCCTCCTCGTGGCCGCGGCGGCGGATCCTGCTTGCAAGAAGACAAATAAAGGAGGTAGATAAGGCGTGGAGCACGTCGTCGTGTATATAACGGCTCCGAGGGAACACGGCGAGAGGATCGCCAGACATCTAGTCGAGAGGAAGCTGGCCGCGTGCGTGAATATAGCGCAGGTGACGTCTATATACAGGTGGGAGGGACGCGTCGAGAGGGACGAGGAGGTCCTCCTCGTGGTCAAGACGCGGAGGGACAAGTTGAAGGAGCTAATCGCCGAGGTGAAGTCGATACACCCGTACAAGGTGCCCGAGATAATAGCTCTGCCCATCGTGGAGGGCGACCTCGAGTACTTGAGGTGGATCGACGAATCCGTCAATTTTTAAATAGCGGTCACGTACACATTATGCCTTCGGTGTTATGGGTGTTGTTCGACGGCGGCGGCGATAGGCCTAAAAACGGGGTGACGCCTTTCTTCGTCGCGCTCAAGCCGGTCATAGACAAGCTGGCGTCGCTGGGCTCCTGCGGGATGCTGGACCCCATATCCCCCGGCGTCAGGCCGGGCTCCGACACATCGCACCTCGCCCTCTTCGGCTACGATCCCTACAAGTACTACACGGGCAGGGGGGCCTTCGAGGCCCTGGGCGCGGGGCTGGAGCTGAGGCCAGGCGACGTGGCCTTCAGGACGAACCTAGCCACGGTGGACGCGAGGGGCGTCGTCGTGGATAGAAGAGCCGGGAGATACGTCGCGCCCGAGGAGGCCAGAGAGGTCGAGGCGCTGATGGCCAAGATAGGAGAAGAAGTCGAGAGGAAATTCGGGGTGTCGCTCGTGTATAGATCGACCGTGGAGCACAGAGGGGTTTTAGTGCTGAGAGGCCCGGTCTCCCACAAGGTCTCCGATACGGATCCCCACGTGGTAGGCGAGGCGATTAAGAAGGCGCAGCCGCTGGACGCCTCCAAGGAGGCGGCTCTCGCGGCCGACGTCGTGAACTACATAACGGCCGCCTTCACGGAACGATCCAAGGAGCTGGAGGCCAACAAGAGGAGGGCCTCCAAGGGCGAGCCTCTCATCAACGCCGTGTTGGTGAGGGGCGCCGGCTACATGCCGGAGATAGAGCCGTTGAGGAGGAGATACAACGTGAGGGGGGCAGCCATAGCCGGCGTGGCGCTGATAAGAGGCGTGGCGAAGGCCGTGGGCATGGATCTCTACAGCGCGGAGGGCCTAGGGGGCACCAAGTTCGATAAGTTCGAGGAGGCCGTTAAGCTGGCGGTGGAGCTCCTCAAGAAGTACGACTTGGTGTTCCTACACGTGAAGGGCACGGACAGCGCGAGCCACGACGGCGACTTCAGGGGGAAGGTGGACGTGATAGAGAGGCTGGACGCGGCTCTGAGGCCCTACGAGGCGATCCTCGAGGAGAACTACGTGGTGGTCACCTCGGACCACGCGACGCCCGTCTTGGTGAGGGAGCACACCGGCGAGCCGGTGCCCATAATGTTGTACGGCCCAGACGTGGTCAGAGACGACGTGGGGAGGTTCAGCGAGTTGACGTGTTGGCGCGGCGCGTTGGGCAGGATCA
>CAYFGI010000077.1:2254-5858 GCA_964342785.1 uncultured Thermoproteaceae archaeon | reverse complement strand
CCGCCATCCCTAGTCGGGCTCTCGGCGCCCTTAAACCATGCTAGACTACCGCCGCTGGAAGACTGCTATCTCCGCGTTTATAATCTTTACGCCTCTTGTGGCTCCGTGTAGTCGCTGGACCCGATGCCGCGTAGCTTGGAGCTTATGTATTATGCCTATCTCCTCTAGGTAAGGCGTCTAGCCTTCGGCATCTACTGATATAAATATCGTTTCTTGTTCTTTCATGTTGTTGATGGTTTTTAGAAGCCCTAGGAGGATCGACGTCCCTGGCATCGAGGTGGCCTCCGTCGACGCCATGCCTCCGATAGAGGGGAAGATCGTCGTCGTGGTCGGCGACAAGGGGCTGGCGGAGCGGCTTAAAGTCGCCTATATGACCGAGGAGGAGGCGGAGAAGTTCCTTGAGGGGTTGAAGCAGTATCTGTCTCAAGTAAACGCGTAGTTTTTCGATGTGCTTAAAGGGATGAGTACTTGACCGTAGATGATATGAGCTCGTCTATCTTGGCCAGCGCATCTCTATCGGGCAGGGCTTTGGTCTCGACCACCGGCTCTATCAGGGCGAAGCCGGCTTTCCTCAACATCTCCACGACTCGTCTAGCCGTCGGGGTCCACATGTGGGTATTGACCACGGCGGCCGCCCTGCCTCTACCCATTTCCTTCATCTGTATTATGTAGAGCAAGTTCTGTATCGGCGGGAATACATCGCCGTCGTAGGTGGGATGTACCAGGAATAAGATATAGGCGTCTACGAGCTCCGCGAGTATGTAGGAGGGGTGCGTGGTCGAGGCGTCGAAAACGACTACGGACATGCCGTTCTTCTCGAGCCTTTGGGCGATCGTGTCTGCGAGCTTCTTGGCTCTGCCATACATGGAGCCGTACACCAACACCACCTTCCTCTTGTCCGGATCGGGCGCGGACCACTTCCTGTAGAGCGCGATTATCTCGCCTATATGACTCCGATATATGGGGCCGTGGGAGGGGGCTATCATCTTGACTTCGAGCCCCTCTATCTTCTTGAGCGCGTCGAGCACGTTCCTGCCGTATTTAGCCACTATGTTAGCGTAGTATCTCCTCGCCTCCTTTATGTAGTCCGCAAGTTCTACCTCGTCATCGAAGAGGCCTTTCTCAAGGAGTCCGTAGCTGCCGAAGGCGTCGCAAGTGAACAAGATCTTGTCCTCCTGTAGATATGTAAACATGGTCTCGGGCCAGTGGAGCCAGGGGGCGGAGATGAACCTCAAGGTCCTTCCGCCGAGATCCAACGTATCGCCGTCTTTTACCACGATCAGCCTATCCTCCGGTATATCGTAAAGCGTTCTTAAAAGACGGGCCGCCGTGGTCGACACAACGGCTTTCACGTGTTTGAGGCGGCTCAACACGTAGGGGGTCGCCCCGTGGTGGTCGGGCTCGAGGTGGTTGACCACTAGGTACTTGACCTTAGAGAGATCGCCCACGGCGTCCATCACGCGGCCTAGGTACTCGTAGGCGTAATCCTCGTGGACCGTGTCTATCAGCGCCGTGGCCTCCCCGCCCACGACCACGTATGCGTTGTAGGTCACGCCGTGCGGAAGAGGCCACATGGACTCGAAGAGCTCCTTCACCCTATCGTTTACGCCGACCCAATACACGCCGTCGGCTAGAGGCCTAGGTCCTTCCTTAAGATCCATGTGGGCCACGTCGGCAGATAAATTAAATTTTGTTTTTCGTCTTTTATGAAATTAGATTACGCATATAGGCGGCGAAAGAAGGGTTAAAATACCCCTAGTAGGGACGTACGGTGAAGATAGGCGAGTGCTGAAAGGTGCTGAAGGATTTGAACGCTGATATCTTTTTAACGTCGATCCACACAGCGGCGTGTTTCACGACGAGCTGTCGGTGGATCTCGGCAACGGCCTCTCCCTCGAGTTGAGACGCGACGGCGTTAAGTTGGGCTCCTCCTTCGTTCCCGGCGAGGTGGCCGTGAGGAACGGCGAGGTTCTAATCGGCGGCAAGCCGCTGGAGTTCACCTACGCGGTTAAATGCCCCGTGAAGATAGGCGGGGTTAAGCTCTGCGGGGATGCGCGGAGAAGGCCCAGGTTTATATATAAGGCCCTGCAGGCGCCCGGCCTCTCCGACTCGCTGAGGATGGCCGAGCTGCTGGCGACAGACGCGTTGAACAAAGGCGATTGCCTAGCCTACTACCTCTACTCCCTAGTTAAAGGCAACGGGGTACTTTGGAGCATATACTACAGAGGGGAGCCGGCGGCCGCGAGGGGGCCTTGCGGCTATGTAGATCGGTACTTCATATCGAGGGGACTTAGGGAGAAGACGCCGCACGATCCGACGCGTTTCGCCCAGCTCGATCCCTGGACTAAGGCCGCGCTCGGACTCGCGAGGTTTAGGGAGGCGTTGGATCTCGTCGAGAGGAGCTGGAGGGGCTTCGTCGTGGCCATGAGGTACGGCCTCTACTCGGCGCTTAGGTGGGAGCTGCCGCAAAGCCGCGAGTCGTGGCTCCTCCTGCTCGGCATCTACGCAGCTCTCGACCCCTTCGCGGTGCCGGGCGGCGTGGCGCTCGATAACGGGTTGTTGAGGGCGTTGCCGTATATCGTGGCGAAGATCATGGGCGGCTTCGTCGTTTTGTTCTCATCGGGCGGCAGGCCCTTCACGGCCGCCAACCTTAACGTGATGGCGTCAGGCGGCAGGATCAGAGGACGCCACGCCTCCTGCGAGGGGGATAGGTGCATCGTAGGCGACCTATACTTCAACATATGCCCCGACGTGGACTGCGCTATAGTGAGGACTTGGGACTTCGAGCACAAGGGCAGGCCTATCTGCACAGACCTCTACACGTTCATAGCCGTGAGGCCATGTAAGTAGTTCGGGGCAATATATAAAAGGGAGCGGGATCTGGAGGATAAGTGCCGAAGGTGCCCGTCAAGGTGGTGAAGTGGGACGAAATTGTGGCTTGGTCTAGGAAGTTAGCGGACAACATAAGGGCCAGCGGCTGGAAGCCCGACGTGGTGGTCGCCGTGGCTAGAGGCGGCTACGTGCCGGCTAGGCTCCTCTGCGACTTCTTGGGCGTGCAGGATCTTCTAAGTGTACAGATAGTTCACTGGCCGGGCGCCGCGCAGGTGGCGGAGAGGGCGTACGTGAAGTACGGCCTTTCGGCGGACCTCTCGGGCAGGGAGGTGTTGGTCATGGACGATATAGTGGACACGGGCGACAGCGTCCTCCTGGCCAAGGAGGTCGTGGAGAAGTGCTGCAAGCCCAAGTCGGTGAAGACGGCCGCCCTCCAAGTCATAACCAGCACGACCAAGTACGTGCCGGACTTCTACGCCATAGAGGTTAGAGATTGGTACTGGTACCAATATCCCTGGACGGCTCTCGAGGACATGTCGAGCTTCATAATACGTATGATGAGGGAGGAGAAACAAGAGCTCTGGACCCTCGATAAAATAGTCGAGAAGTTCGTGGAGTGGTACGGCAACGAGCTACTTGAGGAGAGGTTCTTGTACTTCAGAGAAGCCCTCGAGAGGTTGAGGAACAACGGAGTGCTTAAACAAGTAGATTGCGGCGGCCATACCTGCTACCAGCTACAACAACGGTAGTTATCAACCGTCTACCCGCCCCC
>CAYFGI010000077.1:0-2154 GCA_964342785.1 uncultured Thermoproteaceae archaeon | reverse complement strand
CCCCGATCCGTGTACATACGATGGCCCTCAGCGCCGCGATATCCGTCGGAACGCTATATAGTAGGCCGCTATTAAGATCAAGAATACCGAAAATCTCATGACCCAAAGGCCCGTCCCCGCGATGCTCTGCGGCCTTACTATCAACGGAAATACGCCGACGTAAGGCACTATCAAGACAGCCTCGCCGACTATGTTCTCGGACGTCACAGGAGGCTCGCCGTATTGTTGATCCGAGATGGGGTTCGTGAACGCGTTGTCGCCCTTTGTGAACACGGAGCAGCCGGGGCCTATGGATATCACCCTATGTATCACCCATTCTCCCGGCGGAAACGGCGAAGAGGCTACGTACACTATTATGTCGCCCACCTTGGGGCAGCCGCTCACGCCGGTGAGCAACACGAAGTCGCCTACGCGGAGATCCGGCATCATGGACCAAGAGGACACCACGGCGAACGGCCACGAGACGTGTAGGACGTATTTAGCTAGGAAGAACACGACGAAGATAATTACGGCGAATATGAATATATCCAGGATCCACCTCTCGCCTTCGCTCATAGGCGCGAGAAGATCCTTATAATTAAGCTTATGGGAGAAAAGTTTTTATATGCGCTAATTATGTCAAGCCATGGCCCAAGCTCCAAGAGCTGGAGGAGTGCCGGTAATGATCCTGAAGGAAGGATCCCAGCGAACTACGGGCGAAGACGCCAGGCGTTCTAACATACAAGCCGCCAAGGTCATATCCGAGATACTCGCCACCTCGCTCGGCCCGAGGGGCATGGACAAGATGCTCATCGACGCCTTCGGCGACGTCACGATCACGGGAGACGGCGCGGCGATACTGAAGGAGATGGAGATACAGCACCCCGCCGCCAAGTTGCTGATCGAGGTGGCCAAGGCGCAAGACGCCGAGGTGGGCGACGGCACCACGACCGTCGTGGTCTTGGCCGGCAGGTTGCTCACAGCAGCCGAGGAGCTCCTCGAGGAGGGCATCCACCCGACTATAATCATCGACGGCTTCAAGAAGGCCTCCGACTACGCGGCCAAAGTCGCCGAGGAGGTCGCCAGGCCGATACAGCTCACCAAGGAGGAAATGACCAAGGTAGTGATAAACTCGCTCAGCAGCAAGATAGTCTCGGAGGCTAAGGACTACTTGGCCGGCATAGCGGTCGACGCTGCGTTCCAAGCTGTCGAGTACAGAAACGGCTCGCCGTATCTCGACCTCGACTGGATCAAGATAGAGAAGAAGAAGGGCAAGTCCCTCTACGAGACCCAGCTGGTCCAAGGCATAGTGCTCGACAAGGAGGTGGTGCATCCGGGCATGCCGAAGCGCGTGGAGAACGCCAAGATCGCTGTGCTGGACGCGCCGCTTGAGATCGAGAAGCCCGAGTGGACCACTAAGATAAGCGTCAGCTCCCCCGACCAGATAAAGGCCTTCCTGGACCAAGAGGCCGATATATTGAAGCAGTACGTCGACCACTTGGCCTCCATAGGGGCCAACGTGGTGATCACGCAGAAGGGCATCGACGAGGTGGCCCAGCACTTCCTCGCCAAGCGCGGCATAATGGCCGTGAGGCGCGTGAAGCGCTCCGACATAGAGAAGCTGGCCAGAGCCACGGGCGCCCGCATAATAACCAGCATAAAGGACGCCAGAGCCGAGGACCTCGGCACGGCCGGGCTGGTCGAGGAGAGGAAGGTAGGCGAGGAGAAGATGGTGTTCGTGGAGAAGGTGCAGAACCCGAAGGCCGTGACCATACTGGTGAGAGGCGGCAGCGACCGCGTGCTCGACGAGGTGGAGAGGTCCATGCAGGACGCATTGCACGTGGCGAGGGACCTCTTCCGCCTGCCCAAGATAGTGCCCGGCGGCGGCGCCTTCGAGATGGAGCTAGCCAGAAGGGTCAGGGAGTTCGCCAGGAAGCTCCCCGGCAAGGAGCAACTGGCCGCGCTTAAATTCGCCGATGCCCTCGAGGGCATACCGACCATACTCGCGCTGACCGCCGGCCTAGACCCCGTGGACGCCATCGCCGAGCTGAGGCGTAGACACGACAACGGCGAGGTGTCGGCCGGAGTAGACGTGCTAAACGGCAAGATAGCCGACATGGCGGCTCTCAACGTATGGGATCCGTTGATAGTGAAACAGAACGTGTTGAGATCCGC
>CAYFGI010000076.1:0-5978 GCA_964342785.1 uncultured Thermoproteaceae archaeon | reverse complement strand
CATCTCTGCCATATCAACATGTAGGGGCTCTTTACCGGCTCGGCGGTAAACGAATAGGCTAACGGAATACGGCATGGTTTCCCATAAGCATATATCCTAGAGACGATCATAGCATAGTGGAGATATCGGTCGGGCTTAAGGTCGAGGGGCGTGAGACCGTGCTGAAGATCTTGGGCATGCACTGCGCCACTTGTTCCTTAACAGTGCAGAAGGCGCTTCTCTCAGTCCCCGGGGTCAAATGGGCCGAGGCCTCACTCGCCAGCAACGAGGCGAGGCTCGTGGTCGATCCCGGCGCCCTGGACTACTCCGAGTTGCTCAAGGCCGTGAGGCGCGTCGGCTACGACGTCTTTAGGGAATCGGCGTATATCGCCGCGGAGTTCCGGCCGGAGGAGGCCGATGCGGTTGAGAGGCGGGCTGGGGGATGGGGCGTGTTCTACGTCAAGGCGAACCCCGCCACAAGCGTCGTCTACGTGGAGTACAACCCGTTGGAGCTAGACGCCGACGTATTGGCCAGACGTCTGGAGGAGGCCGGATACAAGGTAAGGGAGGTGAGGAAAGGCGATGTCGAGGTGGACGTCGATAGGCGCGCCGCCGAGCTGGAGGCGAGGGACCTCAGGCGCAGGCTCCTGCCGGCGATCGCCGCCTCGGCTTTACTGGCGCCGATGATGTTCGGCGTGGAGCTGATCCCGCCCTTGGCCCAAATGGCGCTGGCAGCCTTCGTTCAATTCTTCTCTGGGTGGAGGTTCATATCGGGCGCTGTTAGGGCCTTCAGAAATAGGACGGCCAATATGGATACCCTCGTCACGTTGGGGACCCTCAGCGCCTTCCTCTACAGCTCATATGCCGCGTTGTTCGGAGGGCCCACCTTCTTCGAGACGCCGGCGCTGGTGATCACCTTCATACTGGCCGGGAGATACGCGGAGAGCTTAATGAAGCTACGGACGGGCGACGCCGTCAGGAAGCTGGCGCAGCTCCAGCCCCCGAGGGCGAGGGTCAGGAGAAGCGACGGCTGGGCCGAGGTCGACGCCTCGGAGGTCAAGCCCGGCGAGATAGTCGAGGTGAGGGAGGGCGAGAGGATCCCCGTGGACGGCTACGTGGACGAGGGGATGGGCGCCGTGGACGAGTCGGCCTTCACGGGGGAGCCCTTGCCGGCAGAGAAGAAGCCCGGTGATCTGGTCCTGGCCGGGACGACCCTAGTGAAGGGGATGCTCTTAGTCAGGACGACGCGGTCGGGCGGCGCCACCTATCTGGCCGAGTTGGTTAAGCTGGTGAGGCGGGCCCAAAACGCCAGGTTGCCCATACAGAATTTCGTGGATAAGGTGGCCGGCGCCTTCACGTGGGCCGTGGTGGCGGCCGCTTCGGCGACCTTCGTCGGGTGGATGCTGGCCGGCGCGCCCGTCTGGCGCGCGGTCCTATTCGCCGTGGCCGTGCTGGTAGTGGCCTGCCCATGCGCGTTAGGCTTGGCGACGCCGCTTGCGGTGGTCGTCGGCGTGGGGAGGGCGGCCGAGAAGGGGCTTCTCATAAAGAACACGGAGGCCGTGGAGAGGGCCCTAGGGGCCAAGTTCGTCGCGTTCGACAAGACCGGCACCCTCACCGTCGGCGCGCCGAAGGTGGTGGAATACGTGGGGGACGACTTGGCGCTATCGCTGGCCGCTTCCGCCGAGGCCAAATCGGCCCACCCCCTCGGAGCCGCTGTGGTGAAGTTCGCGGCAGAGAGGGGCCTTCAGCTCAAGGAGCCGGAGGTATACGATACGCTTCCCGGCCAAGGCGTGTACGCCAAGATAGACGGAGTTATCGTGGGCGTCGGCAACGAGAAGCTGGTGGAGGGCATGGGGGCCGAGATCCCCGGGGAGATCCGCCGCGAGGCGGAGCGCCGTCGGGCCGAGGGATATACGGTGGCCTTCGTCGTGGTGGACGGCGCAGTGAGGGGATACGTGGCCGTGGGCGACGAGGTTAGGCAAGAGGCGCGCGAGGTGGTGGAGAGGCTTAGGCGGATGGGCTACGAGCCCGTGATCGTTTCGGGCGACCACGAGGCGGCCGTGGCGAAGGTGGCCGAGATGCTGGGCATTGGGAGGTACTACGGCGGCAAGACGCCGGAGGAGAAGGCCGAGGTAGTGAAGGAGCTGAGGAGAGAGGGCGGCGTTATCTTCATAGGCGACGGAATAAACGACGCCCCCGCGTTGGCGTCGGCCGACGTGGGCATCGCCGTGGCCGCCGGGACGGAGGCGGCGAAGGAGGCGGGCGACGTGGTGGTGAGGAAGGGGGACCTCTCGAAGGTGGTGGAGTTTCTGGACATGGCTAGGAAGATCGTGGGGAACGCCCGCTTCAACTTGGTCTGGGCCTTCGTCTACAACATAGCCCTTATACCCATAGCCGCCGGCCTCTTCTACCCCGCGGTGTACCTCCGCCCGGAGTTCGCCGGCTTGGCCATGGCGCTGAGCAGCATATCGGTGACCGTGAACGCCTTGAGGTTGAGGAGGGCATAGCCACACGCCGCCTACACGCTATTGCGCTCGCTTCAACGAGGTCGCCGCTGGACGCCCGCGGAAGTCGCGATGCCCCGACGGCTCCTTGCGCGAAGCGGACGACGGGAGGTCGGCCGGCAGCTACCCACGAAGAAGATTTATGTATATAGAGTATTATTCTCATGGAACATATATTTGTCGACAGGGAGCGGGAGCTTAAGTACCTCGAGGAGAGATACGCTGAGAGGAAAGCGCATCTCATAGTGGTATACGGAAGGCGGAGGGTTGGGAAAACCGAGCTCTTGAAGAGGTTCATCCAGGGGAAGCCCTGCGTCTACTTCTTGGCGTCGCGCACCTCCTTGAGGGACAACTTGGCGGAGCTGAGGCGCCGGCTCGCGGAGGCCACCGGGAGGAGGTATTTCGAGAGGCTGGAGGTCTCCTCGCTGGGTGAGCTGTTGAGGTACTACTGGGAGGAGGCTGAGAGGCCGTGTGTGGTCATCGACGAGTTCGGCTACCTGGTGGAGGTGGACGCGGGGGTGCTGTCGGACCTACAGAGGGCGTGGGACGAGCACCTCTCGAGGAAGCCGGCCTTCCTCGTGTTGTGCGGCTCCACGATATCCACAATCGAGGTGCACGTTCTGGGCCGCAGATCGCCGCTTTACGGCAGAAGGACCGGGAGCTGGGAGGTGAAGCCTCTGGACTTCCGATGGGCCAGAGCGCTCGTGCCTAGGTACGGCTTCGAGGACGCGGTGAAGGCTTGGGCCGTGGCGGGCGGGGTGCCGCTCTATTTGAAGGAGCTCGACGACTCGAAGACGCCCGAGGAGAACATCGTAGAGGCGGTCTTCGCCAAGGGGCGGCTGCTCTTCGACGAGGGCTACTTCCTCCTGCGGGAGGAGCTGAGGGAGCCCTCCACGTACCTCACGGTGTTGAAGTACATCGCCTTGGGCTACGCCTCGGTCGGCAAGCTCTCCAGCGCGACGGGGATGGACAAGGGCAACTTGATGAAGTACCTCCACGTCCTGGAGGCGCTGGGGTTCGTGAAGCACGTGGTGCCCTACGGCCAGAGGAGGAAGGGGGTTTACGCAATCGCGGATAACTACATGTGGTTCTGGCTGAAGTTCGTTTTGCCCAACAGAGGCGAGCTGGAGCTCGGGATGGCCGAGGAGGTGTTGAGGAGGGAGGGGGCCAAGCTGGAAGAGCACTACGGCCTGGTTTTCGAGGAGCTGATCCGTCAGCTAATCGCCGCGGGCGTCGTGAAGCTCCCCTTCAAGCCCAAGTACGTGGGCCAGTGGTGGCGCGGCGGCGCCCAGATAGACGTGATCGCCCTAGACGAGGAGAACGCCCTATTCGCCGAGGTCAAGTGGGGAGAGGCCGGAAGAAGCGACTTCGAGAGGCTGGTGGAGGTTTCACAAAACGTGGACGTCGGCGCGAGGAGGAGGCACTACTTGGTCTTCGCTAGAGGCGGCACCGCGGAGAACCTAGTGGACTTCGAGGAGCTCGATAAGGCCACGGCGCCGCCTAGAGCGTAGTCCTGGCGAGGAGTATGCGGACCCCTCAATTGTAGCAACCCCCCTCGATGCCGCCGAAACTTATCTCCGGCGCATCTCTCTTCCCAAAGAATCATCCGGCAGTGCCGTAAAGCCCGGCCATGTGCTCGAAAGTCTATATGCGGAAACACGGCCGGTATGACGAGAAGCAAGCGCATGGCGGCGGCAAATATGCCGAGAAGTCCTAGCCGAGCCCCCTCAGCATATGCACTGCATGCAGTATTGCGTAGGTGAGCAGATATCTGGCTCAATTGCGGAAGGTGGCGTGGGGGTTGTCGCCGGTAGTCCTCAAGGCCCGGCCCGGGAGGAGGTTAACGAACTCCAGCGGGAGGTATATGAAGGCTACCGCGTACTGGAGGGCGAGGGCTAGCAGGACGAGTTCATGTAGACTTGATCCGTCCCCCGATTCGCGGGGGTCGGCGAGAGAGACAAGGCGCTACCGATGCCTCAGGACGATCTCGACCACGCTTTACGGATGTAGGATCTGTGGGCGGAAGCCGGGCGTAGGTCGTCTTCGCAAGCCAACTGGTTTAACCTATATCAGCCGCGGGCCGGGGCCGCACCTCCAGGCCTTCCGGATTCCCAGCGATAGTCGCAATTTTAAAAGGCATTACGGATCGATCATGGCTAGAGGCAAGTACGATGTCGTCGTGTTGGGAGGGGGGAGCGCGGGCGTGGCCGCGGCCGTGAAGGCCGCCCAGCTGGGGGGCAAGGTCGCCGTCGTCAACGAGGGCCCCATCGGCGGCACGTGCGTAAACGTCGGCTGTGTTCCGAGCAAGTTCTTGATAAGAGCTGCCCAGCTGAAGAGAGATGCGGAGAGGCCGTACTTCAAGGGCATCTCGGCGAAAGTCGAGGTGGATCTCAAGGCGTTGATGGCCCACATGAAGGAGGTGGTGGATTCCTTGCGTAGGGAGAAATACGAGGAGGTTCTGAGGTACTACGACGTCGAAGTGGTGGAGGGCCGCGGCGTCTTGACGGGCCCTGGGTCCGTGAAGGTTGGGGGCGAGGTCCTCGAGGGCGACAAAATAATAGTGGCCACCGGCGCCAGGCCACGTCTGCCCGACATACCTGGCCTCAGGGAGGCGGCGGCTAGAGGCTTGGCCCTGACCAACGAGGAGTTCTTCAAGCTAGGCGATATCCCCTCCTCTGTGGCGTTCCTGGGCGGCGGCGCCATCGCGGCCGAGCTGTCGCAAGCCTTGGCGCGGCTCGGCGTCGAGGTATCGGTGATATACCGTAGCTCCCTCCTTAAATACGAGGAGGAGCTGGCCTCTAGGTTCCTCGAGGGGCTTCTGGCCGATGAGGGCGTTCGTTTAATAAAGGCCGAGGCATCCGCCGTGGAGCTCAGAGACAGAGGCGTGGAGGTTAGGCATACGGGCGGCTCCGTGAGGGCCGAGGTCCTCTTCGTGGCGGCCGGGAGGACGCCGAACGTGGAGCCGCTGGGCGGCTTGCTGAAACTGGGGCCCCACGGAGGCGTCGAGGTAAACGAGAGGATGGAGACGTCTCTGCCCGGCGTCTACGCGGCCGGCGATGTGACCGGAGGTCTGGGCGGAGTGCGGTATCTGGAGAACGCCGCGGCTAGACAAGGCGTCGTGGCGGCCGTGAACGCCATGGGGGGAGACGCCAAGTTCAACCCGTTGACGGTGCCCCGCGTGGTCTTCACGGATCCGGCCATCGCCAGCGTGGGGCTGAGGGAGGAGGATATGATAAGAAACGGCATAGGCTGTCGTTGCAGAGCCGCGCCCATAGAGGCCGTGGCGGCGGGGTGGACCAGGGGGCGCACGGCTGGGTTCATAAAGATCAATACGTACCCGGAGACCTGGAGGGTCTCCATGAAGCGGGGCAAGATCGCAGGCGCGCTGATCGTGGCCCCGGAGGCCGAGGAGTTGATAAACGTCTTCGCCCTGGCGATCCAGATGGGTCTGGCCATAGACGACTTGATAGAGTGGTTGCCCAGCTTCCCCTCATA
>CAYFGI010000075.1:0-6055 GCA_964342785.1 uncultured Thermoproteaceae archaeon | reverse complement strand
CCCAGCAGTTCGTACAACGGCGCGCCGAGCTCCCTCGCCTTTAGGTCCCAGAGGGCCATATCTATGGCGCTGAGGGCCGTGGCACTCTCGAAGGAGCGCGAGAGGAAGAAGTCTTGCCTATACCACTCGTAGAAGGCGGCCGTTATCTCGTGGGGATCCCTCCCCAGGAAGGCCTTGGCCACCTGCCTCACGGCCGAGACCACGGGGAGGACCCTCAGAGTGGGGACGGCCTCGCCGTAGGCCACTCTGCCGTCGGAGGTGACGACCTTGACCAAGATGGAGTAGGACGCCCAACGCGCGTCCGCCTCCTTCTCGTAGAGGACGATGGGCTCTATCTCCGAGATCTTCGCCATGTTGTGTACGGAAAACCGTTTTAAAGCTTATTCCGGTGGCTTCATGGACATAATAGCGCCGGTGGTAACCCCCTTCAGATCGGGCAAGCTTGACCTAGACGCGTTCGCCTCGCATATACGCAACATCACGAGGAAGGGCGTAGACGCCGTATTCGTCGCGGGGACCACGGGGCTCGGGCCCGCGCTGAGCGTGGAGGAGCGCAAGGCGTTGCTGGAGGCGGCCGCGTCCGCGGCCAAGAGGATTATATTCCAGGTGGGGGCCCTCAACCTAGACGACGTGTTGGCTCTGGTCAAATACGCCGAGAGGTTCAACGTCGAGGCCGTGGCCTCCGTCCCGCCCTACTACTTCCCTCGGCTGTCCGAGCGCCAGATAGTGAAGTACTTCAAGGACATATGCTCGGCCACAAGCCTCCCCGTGTATCTCTACAACTATCCCGCGGCCACGGGGAAGGACGTGGACGCCAAGACGGCTAGAGAGATCGGTTGCCTCAAGGGCGTCAAGGACACCAACGAGGACATAGCCCATACCCTCGCCTATAAACGCCTAGTGCCGGGGATCAAGGCCTACAATGGCTCCGACTCGTTGGTCTTAGCCTCGTTCGCGGTGGGTCTCGACGGAGTGGTGGCCTCATCGGCTAACTACTTGCCCGAGGTGCTGGTCAAGATAAGGGACGCCGTGAGGGCGGGCGACGTGTCGAGGGCTAGGTCCCTCCAGTTCCTCATAAACGAGGTCCTAGACGCCGCGAGGCCTCTGGGTTATTCCTCCGCGGTGTACGAGCTCGTGAGGTTATTCCAGGGCTACGACGTAGGAGGCCCCAGGCCTCCGATATATCCGCTGGACGACGAGGAGAGGGGCAAGCTAGCGGCCGCCGTGGCGAAGATAAAGGAGGCGCTTACGGTATGACCTTCTTGGTGGCTCTAGGCGAGCCGTTGATACAGCTAAACGCGGTCACGCCGGGGCCCCTTAGGTACGTCAACTACTTCGAGAAGCACGTAGCGGGGTCTGAGGCCAACTTCTGCATCGCCGCGACAATGGCGGGGGCCAGATGCGGATTGATCGCGAGGGTGGGAAACGACGAGTTCGGGAGGAACATAGTGGAGTACTTAAGGGGGAGGGGGGTCGATGTATCTCGCGTCAAGGTGGACGAGGAGGCGCCGACAGGCGTGTACTTCGTCCAGAGGCACTACCCGGTGCCGGGGAGGTCCGTGTTGGTGTACTACAGGAGGGGGAGCGCCGGGAGCAAGCTCTCGCCGGACGACGTAGACGCCGATTACGTGAAGGCCGCCGACGCCGTCCACTCGACGGGCATCACGTTGGCCATAAGCGAGTCGGCGAGGGAGGCGGTCTACAAGGCCTTCGAGTTGGCCAAGGCGAGGACCTTCGACACGAACATAAGGCCTGCCCTATGGCGGCGGCTAGAGGACGCGAGGGAGGCCGTGTTGAAGGCGTTGCGTGCAGGCGTCGAGGTGTTGATCACGGATCCGGACGACACGCGCGTAGTGCTCGGCGTCGCGGATCCCGATGAGGCCTACAGGAGGTACAAGGAGCTCGGCGTCGAGGTCCTTCTGTACAAGGAGGGCGCCAAGGGGGCCTATCTCTTCCACGAGGGGGAGAAGTACTTCAAGCCGTCGTATTCTGTACATGTCGAGGACCCCACGGGCGCCGGCGACGCCATGGCCGGCACCTTCGTCGCCTTGTACCTCTCCGGCGTGGAGCCGAGGCGCGCCTTGGATCTGGCCACAGCCGCCGCGACGCTCGTGGTGACCACTAGGGGCGACAACGAGGCCATCCCCACGGTGGCGGACGCAGAGAGGCTTCTATCTTCGTTATGAGAAGCGCCGTCTTGGGCAACGGAAGGCTCTTCGTGACGTTAGACAAGGACTTCTACATCGCCGACATATACTACCCATACGTCGGACGCTACAACCACGGCTTCGGCGGGAGGTTCAAGGTCGGCATATGGCACGACGGGAGGTTCGCGTGGCTTGAATCCATGGAGAAGCAGATAGAGATGGACGGGCTCACGGCGAGGATGAAGGCCAAGTGGGACGGACTCGAGATAGAGTTCTTCGACTTCGTGGAGTTCCACCACGACGCCTACGTGAGGAGGGTCGATATAAGGGGGCCTGGTCTGGTGAGGGTGATCTTCTACCACGACTTCAGGATAATGGAGGCGCCGCAAGGCGACACGGCCTTCTACGACCCGGAGCTGGACGCCGTGATACACTACAAGGAGAGGTTCTGGTTCCTCGCCGGATCTAACCACCAGCTCTATGAATACAACATAGGGAGGAGGGATCAAGGCGTGGTCCTCAAGGACTGCGAAGACGGCGTCTTGGGGAAGAACCCCATAGCCCAGGGATCCGTCGACTCGGCCGTCTCGATAGCCTCGCCGAGCTTCTACTATTGGATCATAGCGGGGAGGAGTAGAAAGGAGCTGGCGCAGATACACGGGGAGCTTAAGGCGAGGCCGCAGTACTACGAGAGGAGGAACGTAGGCTACTGGAGGATCGTGACAGGGCAGTATCCCGCCAAGCTCGTCGGGCAGTCCATAGCCGTCTTGCTGGCCCACATCGGCGAGAACGGAGCCATAGCCGCGTCTCTCGACACAGATATACTTAAGTTCAATCTAGATACCTACGCCTACGTTTGGCCGAGAGACGCGGCCTACGTGGCCATGGCGCTGGACGAATACGGCTACACGTCTATCACCAAGAAGTTCTATGAGTTCGCCCTGCAGCTGCTCGGCGACGGCTACTTCTTCCAGAAGTACAACCCAGACGGCACCTTCGGCTCCACGTGGCACCCCTGGACCGCCAGGGGGAGGAAATCGCTCAACATACAGGAGGACGAGACCGCCACCTTCATATACGCCCTATGGCGCCACTTGGAGCTCTCCAAGGACTACGACCTCCTCAAGAAGGCGTACCCCGCCGTCAGGAAAGCCGCCGACTTCCTCGCCTCGTATAGAGACGAGAAGCTGGGGCTCCCCCTGGAGAGCTTCGACCTCTGGGAGGAGAGGCTTGGAGTACACGCGTACACGGTCGCCGCGGTCTACGCCGGGCTTAGGGCGGCCGCGCGGTTCGCGGACTCCCTCGGCGAGGAGGAGGACTCTGACCGTTGGATCTCGGCGGCGCAGGAGGTCAAGAAGGCCGTGGCTGAGCATATGTTCGACAAAGGACTAGGCCGTTTCGTGAGGACCGTGAGGATAGACGACGGGAGGATCGCCGATATCGACAAGACCTTAGACGCAAGCCTCCTGGCCCTGCCTCTATTCGGCTTGTTCGAGCCCGACGATCCCCGCGTTGTCTCCACCGTGAGGGCTGTCGAGGAGAGGCTGTGGGTTAAAAACGTGGGGGGCCTCGCCAGATACGAGGGCGATTACTACCAGAGGGTCCCCGGCGACTACTCCGGCGTCCCCGGCAACCCTTGGATCATCACCACCATGTGGCTGGCCGAGTACTACGCCTCCTTGGGCCAAGCCTCCAAGGCCGAGGAGCTCATAAAGTGGGCGGAGGCTAGAGCCGGCCCGTCCTATCTGCTCCCAGAGCAGATAAGCCCCTTCGACGGAGGCCCCGTGTCCGTCCAGCCGCTGGCCTGGAGCCACGCCGAGTACCTAAGGGCCGTCGCGGCGGCGAGGAGGGCTTGCTGCCCGTCGGCGTCTCCTCAGCCGTAGCCCGTCAGAACGCCCACGACGCCCCCAGCGATCGCCAAGACGCCGAGGCCGACGACTAGAGGCACTATCTTGTCGCTCGACGCGAGACGCAACAACACGTCTATTAGCAATAGGCTGACTGCGGTGGCCACCACGAAGGCGACCGCGATGCCTCCCGCCGAGACCGCCGATAGAGCCGCCTCTATCTTATGGCGCGAGACCAGGAGCGGGAGCACGGACGCCCCCAGCGCCGCGGGTATCAAGGCGAGGAAGGACAACCTAAAGGCGTCCCTCGGCTTCACCCCCAGCAACAACATAGCCGACACCGTGATGCCGGATCTGCTGACGCCGGGCAAGGCGGCGAGCCCCTGCGCGGCGCCTATTATAACGAGGTCCCTCCACCCCAGCGAGGAGAGATCCTTGCGCGGCGCGTACCTCCCCCTCGCCGTTTTTATCAAAAGGCCGTCGATTATCAATATGAGGCCCAGCGCTATCATGGGCGCGCCCACGACAGGCCCCGAGATGGAGCTGAAGTAGAGATATATGGGCAGGGCCACGGCCGCCGTGACGAGCGTGACGACCACAAGATATTTGAGCAACATCCTATCCTCCTCCGACCCTTTGAGCGCCAGAGCCTTCAAGACGCCCCAGACCTCCCTCCTGAAGTACACGACGGCGGCCGCCAAGGTGGCGAACTCCAGGAATAGGCCGAAGGCATAGGCGGCGCCGAAGGCGAGGCCTAGGAGGTAGGTCGAGACGAACATTATCTGAGTCTTGCTACTGATAGGCAACCACTCGCTCACGCCTTGCACCAAGCCCAGAACCACGCCGTCCAGCGCCCAGCTCATAAAGCCGGCATCTTAACCATATAAAAACGTTTTGACGCTACGTAAGATTTTTATCTAGATAACAAGAAGATCGACATGAGCGTGACGAGGCATAGGGTCGAGGAGAGCCGCGTGGAGCGCCTCGCCGACTGCGAGGTGAAGGACTTCGAGGAGTTCTCGACGTTGGTGCCCCCCACTTTGCAGAACGCTGTGTTGGACGCGCTACGCGCCGGCTCCATCCCGCCCGAGCTCGTGCCGCTTTTCAAGAGGCTTAAGGAGGCGGGGGTCCTCGTCTGCACATGAGTTTTTCCTTCGACGATATCAACGCCCTTAGGCACTACGGCCGTTTCATAAAGGCGGGGGGAGGAATCGGGGAGGTCAGGAAGGCGTTGGGCTGGAGCACTTGGTACGCCGTGAAGTGGTGGTCGGAGCTCAAGCACGAGCTGGGTGTAGACGCAGATAAGAACATATTCGGCAAGGCTCTCTACATGGCCTTGAGGGCTAGGGGCGTGATAGACGACGAGGGTAAGATCGTGAAGAGGGTGGAAAGACCGGAGAGGCCCACGAACCCCTACTCCAACGAGTTCGTGGAGCTACACGACGCCTTCGACGCCCTCGGGGCCGTCGAGGTGGCGCGGGGGAGGGTAGATAGGGAGAAGCTGAGGGTCCTCTACTCCTCGATGCTCGCGCAGGGCTGGTACGACATAATGAGGGAGACCTTCCTCGACTTGATGAAGATAGAGCGATACCCCAAGATAGTGGAGCCCCACTGTAAGGAGGGGCAGATGGCCTACGCGGTGCTCAGAAGACACGAGCCCGATAAGTACTTCGCCTACGACCCCGAGCCCGACGACGTGGAGGCCGCGGCCACGCTACTCGGCGTGACGCCGAGCGTCTGCGCGGACAAGATCTGCGTGTACCAGACCTCCACCATATGCGATGAATCCTCGGCGGAGGTAGCCAAGGCCTTCGCGGGTCAGTTCGACGCCGCGCTCGTCTTCCACACGTTGTATTGGATGGCCGACCCCATAAAGGAGCTCGCTTGCCTCAAGAAGATCCTCAAGCCCGGCGCGGCGCTCCTCGTGGGGCAACAAGTCGTCGAGTCCACGCCGGGCCTGCTGGCGATAGTGGTGTCCTTCGGCGCCAAGCACGTCTTCAGGTGGAGGGACGTAGAGGCGACGCTAGAAGCCGCCGGGTACAAGAGGGAGAAACAATTCAC
>CAYFGI010000074.1:0-6088 GCA_964342785.1 uncultured Thermoproteaceae archaeon | reverse complement strand
TTGAGCTCAGCACGTCTGCGGGGGTCTTCGTCCTGTTGTTTAAGGCGATGAAGAAGTCGGGTTCTATCAGCTGCTTTATGAAGAGCTCTACTCTCTCCGTGGTGGTGTCGCGGGCGTTGAGCCTCTTCATGGTCCTCCTTACGTGGGAGAGGTAGGCCTCTTTGCTCCACTGCCCCTCGAAGGTCATGGTGGCTATCTCTATGTATTCTCCGTAGGTCTGCCAGGGGAGCTCGGCGAGCTTCGCTATCACGGAGGCCAGCACGTTGGGGGGTATCCTTATCTCGGAGGATTTTATCACGTTGTCGTAGTAGGGCGCGTAGTCCACGCCGGTGTGGTCGAAGACGACGATCCTGAGGTCTCTCCTGGAGAGCTCGCCTAGGAGGGCCCTTATCAGCCTGGATTTGCCCATGCCGGTCGCGCCGAAGACGCCGACGTGGTGCGATATGTAGGCGAGGTCTAGGGGGACCTCCCATCCCGAGTACTTGTGCACGCCCACGGCGGCGGCCCTCTCGGGGGGTATCCTCACGGGCGGCCCTCCCTTGACTAGGTAGACTCTGGATCCCGGCGTCGGTATGTGTTCTACCTCCTTGAGGGCGCCGGTCTGGTCGAGCTCGGCGTAGGGCTTGACTATGGCTGTGGTGTACGGCAGGAGGACTCCGTAGTCGAGCATGTCGGGTCTGTCGACGTAGGGGGTCCTGACCTTGTCGCGCACGATGGGCTCCAGCTTGGTGACGCGCCTGAGGAAGCCGAGCACGGCCACGTCGGGGTCGGCCGCGTCCTTGACCACGACCATCTGTTCCTCCTGGGCGTAGCGCTCGGCCTGCCTATATATCTGGACCGGTATGGAGGATATGGTAGAGCCGCTGGCCACCAGCCCTATCTCTATCGACGACACTAGGGATGTGGGCCTTATATTAATTAGCCTATCGTCTAGAGCAGTTGGACCTCCACCGATACGTAGTCCCCGTCCTTGAGGCCGAGCGCGTCTCTCAGCTTCACGGGGGCTATTATCTCCACGACCTCGGGGCCGTGGTGGGTCCTCTCTATGACGAGGAGGGCGCATTCGATTCCCTGCATCCTGCACCTGAAGGCCTTGACGTTGCCGTAGGTCCTGACCCCGTCGGTGAAGCCTCTTATGGTCACGCCCGGCAGGGCCTCCAGGTAGCGCCTATATATCAAGCTGTCGGGGGCCAGCACCACGTTTAAGGTGCCTGGGTAGGGCGTGAAGCCCAGCTTCTCCTCTATCTGCTTCCTGTATCCCTCCAGCGATACGTAGTAGGCCCCCTCACCCAAGCCTCTGGCCACGTAGCCCTCGAGCCTTATGGCGGCTATCCCGAAGTAGCTCATGAGGTCCCTCAGCGCGTTCCTCAAGGCCTCCCGCCCCTTCTCGCTCAGCTTGATGTAGGGCCCCTCCTCGACGTACCCCAAGGCTTTCAACTTCCTCAAGGCCTTGTAGAGCCCCTGCCTGGATATGCCCAGCTCCTTGGCCGCCTCGGCGGGAGGGGAGCCCTCCACCTTGGCTAGAGACAGGAGGTAGCCCAGGACTATGGGCCTCTGCTTATCCATAGCTTCATCAACGTGGCCCAGGCCAGGTCGTTGACCACCTCGGCTCTGTTGACGGCCTCCGCTAGGCTCGCGCCGACGGCCACCACGCCGTGTTTGCTCAACACGGCTACGTTCGCCTTGCTTAAGGCGTCCGCCACGGCCTCGGCCAGCTCCCAGGTGCCCGGCTTTATGTAGGGCACCACCGCGATCCCCCCGCCTAGATAGGACTCGCTCTCGGCTAGGAGGCCCGCGTCTATCCTCTCCGCCAGCACCGTCGGAGCCACGGCGTGGGTGTGCACCACTGCCGATACGTCGGGCCTTCTGCGGTATATAGCTACGTGCATGCGCCACTCGGAGGAGGGCGCCCTCTCGCCTTTCACCACGCGGCCCTCTAGGTCTATATACACTAGGTCCGACGGCTTGAGCAGAGGTTTCGGTATCGAGGTGGGCGTGATCACTATATACCCGCCGGATCTAGCGCTTATATTGCCGCTTAGAAGCGTCGTGTGTCCCCTCAGGTAGAGGAGCTTGTAGTACTCGATTATCTCCTCCTCGATCACGCCGGCATCGGGCCGAGGCCTATCTTCCTCCTGTATTCGCCGTATGCCTCCATGACCCTCTCGTGCCATCTGTCGAGGCCCTCCGGCGTCTTCGGGTACTCGAGGTAGAGGTCGCCTATCCTCTTGGCGTACTGCATGGCGTTGTAGAGCTTCATGAGGAGGCCGGGCCTCGCCGCGAACTGGAGGGCTATCCTCATCTTGTCCACCACGGATAACGTCACGCCTCTCGACGAGATATCCAAGACGTCCTCTTCGGTCAAGAGCTTCCTGGAGAGGCCGAAGTTCAGATCGTCGTTGTCGAGGGTCTGGAGCATCAACCTGACCACGTCCAGCTGGGCCTGTTTGTAGCCGTACTCGTTCATGTAGTCGATGTTGTAGCTCCAGAGGGTCCCCATGTCGAATTTGCCGGCGGCGAAGGCCTTCTCTATGGTCTTGGCGGCGAGCTCCCCGGTCAGCAGGGCCTGCCCTATGCCTCCGCCGTGTAGCGGGTTGACGGCGGCCGCGGCGTCGCCCACGGCCAAGATCCCGTTGCCCACGAGGGACTTCAGGGGGCGTCTGGTGGGTATGAAGCCGCCGCCCATGTGGACCTTGTCCCTTATCTTGTAGCGAGGCTCTAGGTACTTCTTGTAGTTGGCGTTGGGGTTTATCTTCAAGACGCCCCATACCCCGAGGCCGACGTTGAGGAAGTCGGAGGAGTAGGGGAAGGCCCACCAGTAGCCTCCTGGGGATATCGTCTGGTCTAGGTATATCTTGATGTACTGGGGGTTCTCGACCTCGCCGTCTATATGGAAGACCTCCCTATAGGCGTGGGACACGTCCTCGGGGTGTAGCCTCTCTGAGATGGGCCACGTGTCGGGCAGCTTGGTCCTTATGACGCCGACGGACCCCGAGGCGTCCACGACGACTTTGGCTCTGAACTCCTTGTGGGCGCCCTGCCTGTTGTCGGTGGCCTTGACGCCCACGACGTGTCCGTTCTCCACCACGGGCGCCACGGCCGTGTGGCCCTCGAAGAACGTCGCGCCGGCGTTGATGGCCTCCTTGACGAGCCACTTGCCCCAGTTGAAGCGGTCGAGCATGTAGCCCTCCCCCGCTATGAGGTATCGGGTCCTCATGTCGGGGCTGAACAGCTCGACGCCCTTGATGTCGTTGACGAATATCTTGGGGTTCGGCGTGAGGAAGCGGGACATCCTATCCACGTGGTGTTTGCCCAACGCGTCGCCGCAGGTCTTGACGCCGACCTTATCGCCGCTCTTGGAGTCCATGAAGGCGACCTTGAAGCCCTTCTTGGCGAGGTTGTAGGCGGTATAAGCGCCGGCCGTCCCGGCGCCGACGACAACGACATCGAAGTATTCGGACATGCCCCAGCACCGCCTCTCCTATTTAAAGCATTCTCCCGATGGCTCAATACAAACACGGAGGTGCTACTGATATTAACGCCTGCTCTGCCTAAATTGTGACGAGCCCCAAGGCCAAGGGCGCCTCCAAGGAGAGGTCTATAGCCAACTTGTTGTGGGAGAGGGGATGCGCCGTCTTGCGCGGATGTTCCTCGGGGGGAGGCGTCAGGAAGAGGTTCGTGCCGGACGTGGTGGCTATATGCGCGGGCAAGGTGTTGGTGATGGAGCTTAAGTACAGAGCCAAGAGGACATCGGTGAGGATAGAGAGGGAGAAGGTGGAGGGCCTCCTCGAGTTCGCCGCGCGGTCTGGGGGCAAGGCGTACGTCTTGGTGAAGTTCGGGAGGGAGCCTTGGAAGATCTTCGAGGTCTCCGACCGCGGGGAGCTCTCGATAAATGGGGAGATGTACGACAAGGCGCCTGAGCTGGAGCATCTGCTGCTCTCCATCTTCAATAAACAATTAATATAGTGCGTGGAGAGGGCCGTGGGCGAGGATCTAAACGCGCTTCTGGAGCTGGTCAAGGCCAAGGCGAGGGAGCCGTTGAAGTACGCGAAGATCATCTACGACCCCAAGACCAAGACCTATAGGCTCAAGCTGGTCTTGCTGAAGCCCATGCCCTTCTCGGCGCTCAAGGAGATAGCCTCGGCGGCCGAGGCCAGGGGCTACCAGGTGAGCATATACGCGCCGCACGCGCGGGCGATCCGTCTGGACTTAAGGAAGTAGAGATATAAAACCGACGTATTGCTTCTATATGCAGATCAAATGGTTCGGTCATTCCTTCTTCCTGGTGGAGGCGGGCTCGTTCAAGATATTGATAGATCCCTGGGCCACCCACCCGCTCTCCCCCACGACTGTGGACGAGGTGGTGGGGCTTAAGCCTAGCTACATATTGGTTACACACGACCACCTAGATCATCTAGGCGAGTCCGTCGATATATCTAAGAGGACGGGCGCCCCCATAGTCGGCACCTACGAGCTGTCGCTGGAGGTGGCCGAGAAGGGGGTGCCGGAGGCCCAGACCATCGGCATGAACATAGGGGGCACGGTCAAGCTCGGCGAAGGCGTGGAGATCTACATGACGCCGGCGTTGCACACGGCCAACCGCGGCGCCCCCACGGGCTTCGTCATATCCACCCCCGAGGGGAATATATATCACGCTGGAGACACGGGGGTCTTCGGGGATATGGAGCTGATAGGGAGGATGTTCGATATAGACGTGGCCTTGCTCCCCATAGGCGGCTTCTACACCATGGGCCCCCGCGAGGCGGCTTGGGCCGTGCAGCTCCTTAGGGCCAAGTCGGTGGTGCCTATGCACTACAACACCTTCCCCGTCATCAAGCAGGACCCCGAGGACTTCAAGTCGAGGGTCGAGGCCGTGTCCAACAGCAAGGTCTACGTCATGAAGCCCGGCGAGGTCTTGAAGCTCTAGAGCACCTCCAGCTCCCTATAGGGTTCGCAGAGGAGCAGATCCACGGGGCCGCAGTTCGTGCATCTATCGCATTTCAAGCGGCCCCTCAAGGCCTCCTCGACCCATCTAGGGTCGAACCTATCTACGTTGAGGAAAAGGCCCTCGACGAGCCTTCCGTCTAGGCCGGCCAGCTGGGTCTCGTCCTCCACTAGGTAATATCCTCTCAGCTTCGCGCCGGGCCTCAACAGAGGCTTTATCCTCCTGCCTCTCGCCGCCACGCCGTCGACGAGGATCGTGAGGTCGGGCCTAATCTCCTGCGCCAACTTCACCAAGACCTTGTTTCGGGTCCTCAACGCGATGAAGGAATAAGCCGTCCTTAACGCGCTCATAAGGCACCTCAAGTCCTCGCCTACATAGGGCACGACGTTGGGCCTAACCGACTCGCAGATGGGGACGAGTAGGGGCAGGTCCGTCTCGATTACCTTATCGGCATATAGGCCTATCACTCTTCCTCCTCTTCTTCCTCCTCGACTTCCTCGATCTCTTCGCCGCCTCCCTCCTCCACGTATAAAACGCCTATCTCCTTCAGCTTGTCGTAAAGCTGCTGGACGGCCACGGCGACGTCTTTCTCGGACTTAGCCCCGGTGCATACTATCTTGCCGCTGCCGAATATCAAGACGACCACCCTCGGGTTCGTCATCCTGTAGATCAAGCCGGGGAACTGCTCGGGCTCGTACATGGCGTTTTCCAGGAGGAGCGCCGCCTGCTCTAGGTCGACCTCCGCGTTGAGGCTCCCCGAGGCCACTATGTTCTGGACCTGGACCTCCGGGTTCAGGGGGACGTTGGCCCCGTGGTCGTTCAGCAGCTTGACTAGGGCGTGGACGGCGTTCTTGAGGTCGTTCTCGTTCTTAGCCCCCGTGCAGACCATCTTGCCGGTCCTGAAGATAAGGGCCGATATCCTCGGCTTGGTCAGCCGGAGTATCAAGCCCGGGAATTGATCGGGGTTGTACTCGGCCACCGGCAGCTTCTCCGCTAGCTGCTCGAGGTCCAGCTCGACGCCGAGGTTGACGGTCGCGACGATGTTCTCTATCTTATGAGAAGGGCCATGGCGTTTAGAAGATTCCATATCCACTTTTTAAACCATATTTAAATACATAGCCGTGAAAAAATCCAAGCGCCTCG
>CAYFGI010000073.1:3592-6154 GCA_964342785.1 uncultured Thermoproteaceae archaeon | reverse complement strand
TCCACCTCTAGGCCGTGATTGAGGGGTAGCTTTATCCGCTTCATTTTCTCCCACCTACTCTTGGGAATATATATTGTGGAGTTCGCTCTTATCGGGATCGATGTGCGCCAATCGCGCGGGCGTTGGCCGCGGAAATTTTTTGGCTTCCTCTCATACCGTTGAGATGCTCGCAGTCGGATCAAGCGCCTTGATGCCGTGTTGCGAGTTCGCGGGCGGATTGCTTATAAACGGGGCCGATCACTCCACCGCATGGGGTGGACGAATTCGTCGTAACCCCGTGGGAGGTAAAAGGCAGGGTCGACTACGACAAGTTGCTGAGGCAGTTCGGCGCTAAGCCCCTCACGGCCGAGGATGTGGCGCTCTTGGAGAAACATGCGGGCGAGGTCCACCCGCTGATTAGGAGGGGCTTCTTCTACGCGCATAGGGATTTCGACTTCATAATGAAGTGGCACGGCGAGGGGAGGCCTTGGGCTCTCTACACGGGGAGGGGGCCCAGCGGGCCGGTGCACATAGGCCATATGGTGCCGTGGATATTGCTCAAGTGGTTCTCCGATAAGTTCGGCCTCGAGGTGTACTTCCAGATGACGGACGACGAGAAGTTCTACGACGACCCCGAGCTGTCCCTCGACGACACGAGGAGGTGGGCCTACGAGAACGCGCTCGACGTGATAGCGCTGGGGTTCGCGCCGGATAGGCTCCACCTAATAGTCGACACCCTCGACATCAAGCCCTTGTTCCCCATAGCGGTGAAGACGGCCAAGAAGCTCACGTGGAACACGGTGAAGGCCACCTTCGGCTTCACAGACTCCACCAACATAGG
Source organism: uncultured Thermoproteaceae archaeon (assembly GCA_964342785.1). Lineage (GTDB taxonomy): Archaea > Thermoproteota > Thermoprotei > Thermoproteales > Thermoproteaceae > Thermoproteus. Next base: position 5,334 of record CAYFGI010000073.1, on the reverse strand, counting down.
CCTTATATTCTACCCGTCTCTGCAGATAGCGGTCGCATTCCTGCCCACGGAGCTGAGGGGCGAGGCCACGCCCGTGTTGATCCCCTGCGCCATCGACCAAGACCCCTACTTCCGCCTCGCGAGAGATATCGCCGACTCCCTGGGCTACCCCAAGCCCGCGACCCTCTACTCCAAGTTCATAATGTCGCTGACAGGGGAGAGCAAGATGTCCGCGTCGAACCCCGACTCGGCCATCTACACCATAGACGACGAGAAGACCGTCAAGCGCAAGATCATGAACGCCTTCACGGGCGGGAGGCCCACGGCGGAGGAGCAGAGGAAATATGGAGGGAACCCCGACGTATGCCCCGTCTTCCACTACCACATGCTCTTCGACCCCGACGACGCCTCCGTGGAGAAGATAAGGCAGGACTGCAGATCGGGCGCCCTCCTATGCGGGGAGTGCAAGCTTATGTTGCACGAGAAGATCAGCCGCTTCCTCAAGCAACATAAGGAGGCTAGGGAGAAGGCTAAGGACAAAGTAGATCAATATAGGTTGAGCGTAAAGCTCAAGTAAAAAACCCTCTCGTCTATTCCTACGATACGATCTTCGCAATCGCGTACGTCCCGCCGACCTTCTCTATCTGGACCTTAACGTGCTGGCCGGGCTCGGCGCCTGGGACGAAGACTATGAAGCCCTCGACCTTCGCGACGCCGTCTCCCCTCCTGGACTTCTCCACGATGTCTACCTCGATCACGTCGCCTTCCTTGACCGGTTTAGGCCCTCTCGGGCCGCCGCGGCCTCCTCGCCGCGGCCTTCTTCCTTCGCCTTCCATTAGCCCCTAGGATTGGGGGTATAAAAACCTTCTCACTTCGGCGCGACGAAGTTCCTCCCGTCCCTCTTCTCGACGGAGACCAGCCCGGCGCGCTCCAGCCGCCTCACGGACTTGAAGACAGTCGTCCTAGGGAGGCCGAGGCTCCGCGCTATGTCGGATTCGTAGGCTCCCCCCATCTTCTTTATGTACGAGAGCACGAGCTTATCTGTATCGTTTAGGTCAAGCGCGCCTCGCCCCCTCCGGAGCAACAAGAGGGCGACCGAGGCCACAACGGCGACAACGATCACAGCAACTACGAGCCACATAAGAGGGAATTGGCTGGTAGAGCTCGGGGCAGTGGCCGTTTCTGTGCTCTGTGTGCTGGTGGTCTGCATAATGGTCGTTTGAGACGTAACAACGCCTTGAGTAGCCGAGACGTTGCTCGCGCTCGCCGTGGCGTTGCTGGACAGAGTCTTGCCTTGTATAGTGTAGGCAACGACGCCGGGGCCCTCGGCCACCACGAGGAGGGAGTTGCCCGACCTCGTGTAGTTCAGTATCGTGAGCGTCGGCGTCAGCAGGACCCCGCCCTGGGCCCATATCACGTAGACGCCCTCCGTGACGTTGAAGGAGATGAGCCCGTCGAGCGTCTTAACTCTGGGCACGTACTCCACAGTTATCAGGGCTTGGCCCAGCACGGGCACTAAAAGGGTCGTCCCGTTGAGCACGGCCGCCACGGGCGTTCCGTTGTTGAGGACCACCGGCGCCGAGAGCGGAGGCGCGGGGAGGGGCAGAGGATACACGGTGCCTGTCAAGGTCTGGTTGAAGACCAACAACGCGGTTCCGTTTGCGAAAAGCAGGATGGCCCATAACATAAGGGGGAAGGGAAAAAGGGATATATCTAGGTTTCGTTAGTCCTCCTCTTGCTCCGAGGAACCGCTTGAGCTACCG
>CAYFGI010000073.1:0-3492 GCA_964342785.1 uncultured Thermoproteaceae archaeon | reverse complement strand
CGTCGTGGCCGACCTTGTTCTTGCCGTGATCGTTGTTGGCGGACTTCCCGCCGGCGCCTACGCCCTTATTTTGCTCTCCGTGATCCGCCCCTTTTACCTCGTGGTCGCCGTGCCTCTCGTGATCGCCGCCTACCTGCACCTCGACCTTGTAGCCATGGCCCGTCTTGTGTATTTCTATGCTAGTGCCGTTGGCCAGCTTGATCTCGAACTCCTTGACGGTAGCGGTCAAGTTGGCCAGATAGGCCGCCGTCTTCGCGAGCTCCGCCGCGGCGGTCGGGTCGTAGGGCTGTAGCTCTTTAGACACCAAGGCTAGGAAGCTAGTCAACTGCGACATGTTGCGCACAAACGCCTCGACCTCCAGCTCGTTGCTGGTGCCGTTAACCGCGGCCAGCTTCCTCTCGATCTCGTACTCGACCTTGGCCTTGAAGTACGTGGCGTTGGGCTTCGTGGCGTTGAGGGATTTAGCCATTACCATTATGTTGACCTCGGCCCTCTTCGTGGCGTTGCTGGTGGCCACGTAGTTGCCTAGCTGCTTCAAGAGCGACAAGGCCGCGGTCGTGTTGCCCGATTTAAGCGCAGTAGCTAACTGCGACAAGATCTGAGACACATAGGTGCTGTTGAAGGCGCCGATCGCGTGGCCGACCACGTGGATGTAGTAGGCAGTGGTGGCGTTGTATATGACCGTCTTGATGTTAGCGGTTATCACCTTCTTGTTGTAGTTGATCACTATCTGCGTCCCGTTGGATATGTACACTAGATGGATAGTGCCCGAAGGCGTCACCACGTAGACCTCGGTGGCGTTGGGCAATTGCGTTACGTTGGCTACGGCGGTCACCCCCGTGGCGTTTACGTTGGCTACTGCTGTCGCGTTCGCCGCAGTGGCGTTGACGGTCGTCGTGTTGGCCGTAGCAGTGGCGTTGGCCGCCAACACTCCGTGGGGTCCGGCCAGCATCAACGCGAGCACCGCCACCAGCAGTGATAGACCTAGGGTTTTGAGCTCCCGCATGGCCGGGGTCCGTGCCGGAGGCTAAAAGGAATATTTTCACGCTCCGTCGCGAAAACACGGCGAGGCGCCGTGAAAAACGCCCACTTGGGGGTATTCACGCCGTGAAAACACGCCGTCGCTGAGGCGGACGCTCGACGATATATAGCGTCGCCGGGATTCTACATACATAGCGGCGCCGCGAATATACCGACGCGTCGAGGAGCTGGCTACTCCCGCCAAGGGCGCCTGGCCGCTACGTGGCGGCGCCTCTCGCTACGGCCGCCCCTCTCCCTCAGCCCCTCCACTCGGCGGAGCCCCAGCTCTATCTCCTCCCTATGTCTTAGACTGCGTTTATCCAGAACCCACGCATAGACCCGATACGATATAGGCCCTACAGCGGGCGCCTCCCACTTGCCGACCACGAGTCGTTCTAGGACATAGATGCTTCACGGGGAACCCCGAGGATCCCGGCCTTTCTGCTACCTCGGAACACATCGCGTCATCCCCCATCGCTTCGACGACGTTGAGATAGACGCGAGGCCCCCGCTCTATACCAAGAGGTTCTCCGCCCATGGGGAGGTCCCCGTCAAGAATCAACCCCGCCAAACGCCGAGGCCCTCCGGGGTCGAGAACGAGACGTCTTCGCTGATCGCAACGTAAACCTCGGCGAGCTCCTGGGCGCAGTAGACAACACGCTCTTGTCACGTGGGGACAGGGACTCGGCCTTATCCGGGCAGTGCGGCGGCCGTAGAGACCCCTCGCAAGAGGCGCCCCTCTCGGCCAGAAACACGAGGACAACAAGGGAACATGGGCATCTCGTCTCAAGGCCTCTGGAGGCGGGTCGAGCCGCCCGTCTCCTCGAACATAATTCGCTATAGCTAGCACGAACCTCTCCGCTGGCAATAAGGCCTCGACCAAGAAATCCCGCGGGGCAACATATAGGATCTCGACGACAGCTGGGCGATCATCTCGAGCCACAACCGCATCGGTTGCCGCAAGGCTCAAAGATGGCTGCCTTCCTCCCCTCGATCTCTTGGTGAGCACGTCTTTCTGTTACTGCCGTATATCACGACAAGATGAGGACGGCCGTCGGAAGTTCTCCGAAACCTCGAGCTCAATCTCTCCACCGATATAATTTTCTAACAAGTCGATGCTTGTAGCCCGACGGGGTCGGTGGACGCGTCAAGCCGATCGTCGAGTCACGGTGCCGAAAATTTTTAAAAACAGGGGCAACTTATCTCAAGGCGGCCGTAGCTCAGCGGGAGAGCGCCCGGCTGAAGACCGGGCGGTCCCGGGTTCAAGTCCCGGCGGCCGCACCACCTTGGTGAAATTTTTATACTGGGGTTAAACCCCATGGATTTATCCGTCTTTTCAGGCTTCTCGTTGATATACGGCGCCCCGGGGACGGGCAAGACGTCTCTTGCTCTACATATAGCCGATAGGCTCGGCAAGAAGATCCTCTATATAGGCATGTATGAACATAAGGAAAGAGTCGAACTAAAACTAAAATATTTAAAATTAAATACAAATAAGTTTATTATATATGATTTTATAAATATTTCGGAATATAAAGCGGTATTAGAGATGATCGGCGATATATATGTAAAGGAAGCTCCCGACGTGGTCATAATAGACGGGGTGAACTACTTCCCGGACGATAGACAGACCGCCTCGGCTCTCTACCGTATGTTCGACACGCCTGTGATAGCTATAGGCGAGGAGCCGGCCGGCGCGAAGCCCCTAGCCTATATAGCCGACCTCTTGATGGAGGTAGGGCAGAGGTTCCACAGAGGCGCGCGCTATAGATACGCCAGGTTCCTCAAGTCCCGGCTGGGCCCGCCGCCCGCCTCAGAGCTTTACTTCGCAGTGATAGAGGGCGGCCCCGTCTTCGTGGAGCCTTGGGACGAGGGGAGGGCCTCCTCGGCGCTGGCGGCGAGCCTCGCCATGAGGCGGGTGGTGTTCGCGGAGGATGTGGTGAAGGCCTTGGCGACTGCGAGACAAGACTACGCCAGGCCCGGCCTCTTGGAGGGCTCGAGGGTGGCGGACTTCATCGGGACGAGCCCCGAGGACGTGGCCCTCGCCGCCGCTCTGCTTTGCGACTACGCCGAGTCCGCCAAGACGGTCTCGATCCAGATGTATCCATCGGTCGAGAGGTTCGTTAAATGCCAGGTGGAGAGCCTCCTCCTGCCCATAGAGGAGCTGTCTGACGATAGAGGCCTCCAGAGGGTTAGAGACGCCGTGAGAGACGCCAAGGTGGCCTTCCTCTACGGCTTGGAGCTGGTCCTGAGGAGATACGGCGTCGAGAGGCTCAAGCTCCTCCTGGACTTCTTGAACTCGATCAAGCCGGATCTAGCGATACTCGCCGTCTTTTCCGGCGTCGAGCCCGCGCCGAGGCTCAACGCCATGTTCAACACGGTCTGGAGGATAGGGGGAGGCAGGGCCGAGGTGGTTAAATCCATGTTGGGCTGGCCGGTGAGGAGCTTCAAGGTCGAGAGGAGGGAGGGCGT
>CAYFGI010000072.1:3950-6193 GCA_964342785.1 uncultured Thermoproteaceae archaeon | reverse complement strand
CCGAAGTATTTGAGGTCGAGCCACTCGCCTAGGTAGCGCCTTAGATCCTCGTTGGGTAACGCCGCCTTGAAGATCTCCTTTAGAGCTTTGTACTCCTCCACGTGGCGCGGCGCGAGGAGCCGCGCGAGCAGGGGGACGAAGCGCGATACGTAGAGCCGCACCAGAAGCCTGGCCATCCGCCCGTCCGGCTTACCCATGCTCACCGCCGCGACGCTCCGCGCAACTCTGGTCAGCTCGTCGAGGGCTCTGCCCAGATCCCTGGCCGCGTGGAGGGAGTACGCGAGCACGGCGGCATCGAAGGCGTTGTCTCTAAACGGCAAGGCCTCGAAGACTCCCTGCACCTTATCCACGTCCAGCTTGTTGGCCTTCAGCATATCGGCCGAGTAGTCCAGCCCGACCACGTATCTGCCGTTGATCAGATGCCTCGTCATGTTGCCGGGCCCGCAGCCGGCGTCGAGTACGCGGACGGCGTTGGGCGGCACTAGGGAGGCCAGCTGCCTCCGCCACCTGTCCACGTTTCCCCAAGTCATGGCCAAGTTCATCCGCTCGTAGACGTCGGCCAGCTTGTCGTATACGGGGTAGACCTTCCGCCAGCTATCGCCGAGCCCCGTCATGTCCAGAGGCAGCGCGACAGCGCTCTAAGCGCCCTCCTGACCCCCTCCTCGTCGACGGGGGGCCCTCCTAGATACTTGGCCTCGATCATCCCGGCGAGGAAGGCCAGGCGCGCCTTGGCCAACAGCAGTACGTTATTGGCGGCGGCCGTCGCGGCCTCCAGGTCGGCGGCCTCCCTCCCGCCTAGCTTCAGCGGCATGTCCAGCCTCTCCTCTCCGAGTATCTCGACGACTATTCCGGCCCGATTCATCGCTATTATTCCGCTGTGTTTGTGGCCGGTCCTATGCGCTATAGAGATGAGCTCATATGCCCTCTTAGCAGAGTTCACAACTACGTGGAGTATCGCGCCTCTTACGAGCATCCACACGTCGTCGTGAGGCTCTATAGCTGCGCGCACCTCGTCGGCCGAGATAGCCCTATGCCATTTAGCTATCGGGACGAAGCCTCTGCCCTTGCTGTAGCTAGGAGTCCTCACCGACGCCAGGAGGATGCGGCCAGAGCAACTGCTCGTGGTGTAGAGCCAAGGTATGTCGTTCAACCTTCTCAGGAACGGGTATATATCGCCGTCGACTCTGCCCTGGCCTGCCTCTCTCTCCAGCCTCTCTAGAAACGCCTTCTTCCTGGCGGCGAACGCCTTGGGGTCGACTATCACGTGAGGTTGGCCTCGAGCACCCTTAAAGCGTTTCTATACGCTACGCCCTCCACCTCCCCCTCGTTGAAGCCGGCTTCCCTCAACATCTCTAGAAACGCGGGGAGCTTCTCGACCGTCTCGAGGCCCTCGGCCATCCGATCCACGCCCAACGCGTCGGTCCCTATCGCGAGGATATCAGCGCCGAAATGCTCCTTGACGTATAACGCATGTCGAACCAGGTCGGCGAGGGAGCCCCGGCCCCCTATGGTCGAGGGTATCGCCGTCAAGCCGATAACTCCGCCGTTCTTCTTGAGCGCGTCGAGCACATCGTCGTCGACATTCCTAGGGACTTTATGGACGGAGGCGATATTGGCGTGGCTTATAACCACGGGCTTTCTGCTGGCCGACAACACGTCTAGAGCCGTCCTCTTGCTGGCATGCGCCAGATCTAAGACAACCCCTAGCTTGTTCGCTAGCGCCACCAGCTCCTCGCCGTACGCCGTCAGCCCGTAGTCCTTCTTCGTGAGGCACGAGGCCCCGAACTTGTTATCTAGGTTCCAAGTTATGCCGATAGCCCTTAAGCCCAGCCTATAGTATATAAGCAGATCGTCGGGATCGTCCAACGCATCGGCGCCCTCCATGAGGAGGAGTAGCTTAAGTCCATCGCGATATATATCAAGTCTATTTTCTATGATCACTAAATTGTGCCTATTCGATAATCTATACATCATTTTAAACATCTCGATGGCTATCGTCTTAGCGCCCGCAGGTATCGCCGAGCCCGGCCCCGAGGCCCCGTAGGTCGTGGCGATCGGGAATATGGACGCGAACACAAGCTCTACGCCGGCTCTTTTAAGCTTGGGGATATCGCTCTGCCTACCCTCCACGTCTTGATCCAGATCGGGCTGTTTGCCGGAGAAGAAGTAATACGCTAGATCCTCATGTAGATCGTATATCATAGTAGGCGGAGTTGGAAAGATCTTAAATACTGTTAGCATTC
>CAYFGI010000072.1:0-3850 GCA_964342785.1 uncultured Thermoproteaceae archaeon | reverse complement strand
TTGGAAGGCCCGGCGCGGGGAAGACCACCTTGGCCATGAGGATCGCCCACGAAGCCCTTAGGGCCGGCAGGAAGGTGCTGTGGGTATCGCTTTACGAGGGGAAGGATCTATTCCTGCAGGAATCCTCCAGCCTCGGCTATAGGCTGGAGGACGTAGAGTTCTGGGAGGCGGTCTTGGCTCAGCCAGAGGCCTTCTGGAGTAGATTTTTAAGCTACCTATCCGAGCACAGGCCCGACCTCGTGGTCATAGACTCCATAACGCCTCTGGTGGAGGGGCCCGAGGGGAGGTCGTTGATGTTAAACGCTTTATATCGCGCCTTGAGGCCTGCATCCATAGACGTATTGATGACCGTCGAGAGGGATGGTCCCTCCTTCGTGGAGTATATCGCCGACAATGTGATCAAGCTATTTCTTGAGCGCACCGAGGAGGGAGTCCCAGAGCGGAGGATGTGCGTCGATAAGGCTAGGGGCCTCCCTGGAGGTTATTGTAGGCAGTTCGATATCATCAGCTCAGTCGGTTTGGTTTTCTTCGACGAGCTCAAGCCAGCGCCTGGAAAGCCCGTGGAGGTGGCCACAGGTAGCACGCTTGATGAGCTCGTCGGAGGTTCCTTTATCGGCAGCACCTTGATAGTAGGGCCCGCGGGCTCCGGCAAGACCATATTGGCCGTCAAGATAGCCTCGCTGGCGGCCGCTAAAGGGTACAAGGTGATCTACAGGACGTTCTCCGAGGAGCCGTGGCAGATAAAGGAAAGAGCTAAGGAATACGGGGTTGATTTCGAGGTGATGGCCGTAAGGCTCAAGCCGCCTACCTACGGCACCCATATCTACCAGTTCTATAAGCTCATAAACGAGGCCAAGCCAGATCTCTTGATCTCAGACGGCTTCGATGTGGAGTTCAGGGTATACGGCAAGAAGGCCTTCGAGCTAAACATGAGGATGTTATCAGCGTTGAAGGAGGCCGGCGTAGCCTTCGTGGGAACCATGGCGAGGACCTACGGCTTGGCTAACTTCGTCGACAACGTGCTCGCGTTGAGACGCGAGAGGGAGGACATATCGGTTCAAGTCGTAAAGTCCTTCAGGAAGCCGAGGCGCCCCTCCTGCGTGCTTACGGAGAAGCTTGAATGCGCCTAGCGCCTCCTCTCCGTCGCGACGAGATTCTTGAGTTCTTCCAGCTTGCGTGAGGCGAAACTCCATGGGGCTAACCCGTCAACTCCTCCAATCCGCATGATCCCGCCGCGCGGCCAATGCGGCGTCCTACTATTGCGCGTCTATAAACTATCGGCGTCTGAAGACGTATATCTCAGATAGGAGGTAGTTGGCGGCGAAGCCCGCCAGCACGCCTATGAAGTAGGCTAGATACCGCGACGTGCCTGCGTAGACCAGGGCGTTGGAGAGGAGGTAGTTCGCCGCGGCGCCGGTTAGGTTGGCCACGTGGTATTTAAGCCAGCCTTTAAGCCACGGCGTTCCCCTATCCCTGAAGGTCCACGTCTTGTTGAGGAGGTAGTTCGTCGTAAGCGAGGTCTCTATGGCCAGGGCGGCGGCCGCTGGGTACGCGATGTCCCTCAGGGCGTAGAGGACCGCCTCGGCCACGCCTATGCCGGAGGCCCCCACCGCGGCGAACTTGAACGGCCTCCAGCCAGCCAGCCGTAGGAGCTGCGCCAAGTAGTCTACGATATGCCTCGCCCCCAGCTTGGACCTCCCTGCCCTCCTGGGCCTGAAGACGTAGGGTATCTCCACTATCTTGGCGGGTCTACATTGGACCGCCACGTCTAGCAGTATCTTGTAGAGCCCCGTGGGCTCCACCGACGCCAGACACCTCCTAGCCGCGGCGAAGAAGCCGGACTCGGGATCCGAGAGAGGCCTCGCCTCGGGCAGGAGGAGCTTGGCCAAGAGGGCCGCGCCTCTAGACATCAACAACCTAGCCGTCGACCACCCCTCCACCCCGCCGCCCCTCTTGTACCGCGTCCCGACCGCGAGATCGGCCCCCGAGAGGACCGCTTGGGCTAAGGCGGGCGCGAGCTCGGGCGGATGCTGGAAGTCCGCGTCCATGACCACCACGACGTCGCCGCGAGCCGCCCGCGCGCCCTCCACGACCGCGCTGGATAGGCCGAGGCGGCGGGGCCTCACGAGGACTCTGACCGGGTACCTCTCGGAGAGACTCGCCACGACCTCGGCCGTCCCGTCGGGCGAGCTATCGTCGACCACCACCACCTCGTAGGGCATCCCTCGAAACGCCCTATCTAACGCCTCCACGAGAGGCCCTATGTTGTCGGCCTCGTTGTAGGTAGGGATAACGACGGAGATCGGCACAGAGGCGCTCCTCACGGGATCAGCATTGGAGTCTGTCCTCACAGATTAAAAAAGGCTTGTTCTTAAAGGCTATGCTGAGAGGCGCGGGTATCCTCCTACCTATCTTCTCGTTGCCGGCGCCTCATGGCGTGGGCGACATGGGCCCGGCGGCCTACCACTTCGTGGATTTCCTCAAGGAGGCCGGGCAGACGTATTGGCAATTGCTGCCGCTACACCCCGTGCTCGCCGAGTACGACAACTCGCCGTATAGCTCCACCTCCTCCTTCGCCGGAGAGCCCGCCTACATAAGCCTAGAGCTCTTGGCCGAGCGCGGGCTCGTGAAGAGGCCCCTCGCCGAGCTCCCGAGGGGGCGAGCCGACTACGAGGCGGCGCGGGCCTACAAGATGAAGGCGCTCGCCGAGGTCGAGAAGCCTGGTGATCTAGACGACTTCGTGGGGAGGAACGAGTGGCTCGAAGACTACGCGCTCTACGTGGCGCTCAGGGAACACTTCGGGAGGCCTTGGGTCGAATGGCCGAGGGAGTTGAGAGATAGGGGTCAAGCGGCGTTGAGGAGGTGGCGCGAGAAGCTGAGGAGGAGGGTGGAGCTCGAATACAAGCTCCAGTACTTTTTCTGGGAGCAGTGGCATGAGCTGAAGAGATACGCCAACTCGCAGGGCGTGTTCCTCATAGGCGATCTCCCCATATATCCCAGCCTCGACAGCGCCGACGTCTGGGCGCATAGGGAGTTGTTCAAACTCGACGAGGAGGGGAGGCCGAAATACGTGGCGGGGGTGCCGCCCGACTACTTCTCCCCCACTGGGCAGCTGTGGGGCAACCCCGTCTACGATTGGGACGCCATGAGGGCCGAGGGGTTCAAGTGGTGGCTGGACAGGCTGAAACACGCCTTATCCGCCTTCGACTACGTCAGGCTGGACCACTTCCGCGGATACGCGGCCTACTGGGAGGTGCCCGCCGGCGAGACGACCGCCGTAAACGGGCGCTGGGTCCCCGCGCCGGGAGCTGAGCTGCTCGAGAGGGCCAGATCCGAGCTGGGCGAGCTGAAGCTTATCGCCGAGGATCTCGGCTATATAACCCCCGACGTGATCGAGCTGAGGGATCGCTTCGGGTTGCCCGGCATGCGCGTCCTCCAGTTCGCTTGGGACGGCAATCCCGCAAATGAGCACAAGCCCCACAACCACGTCAAGAACTCCGTGGTGTATACGGGCACGCACGACAACAACACAATAGTGGGGTGGTTCTTCCACGAGGCGACGCCGAGAGCCAGGAGGGAGGCGTTGGAGTACATGGGCAAGCGGTCCGCCAAGGACATAAACTGGGCCTTCATACGCCTGGCGTACTCCTCGGTGGCCGACGCGGCCGTGGTGCCGCTTCAAGACTTCCTGGGGCTGGGGCCGGAGGCGCGGATAAATAAGCCGGGGACTAGAGGCGGCAACTGGGTCTGGCGTCTGGCGGAGCTCCCGGGCCGCGACTTGGCGAGGAGGATAAGGCGGTTGGCCCGCCTCTACGGCAGGTAGCTTTTTTAACGTTCGCGGTTTCAACTC